>CAYFRT010000094.1:0-5583 GCA_964345585.1 uncultured Actinomyces sp.
AACGCATAGCGTCCCCAGCGTTGATGTGGTCGAGGACTATGCCGTTTTGGACTCCATCGATGTTCACTTTTCCTCCCCCAACAGCTTCATTATTAGTGCCATCCGTACGTACATCCCGTTCCGCACCTGTTCGAAGTATGCGGCACGAGGATCGCTATCCACCTGCGGCGAAATCTCATTCACACGCGGCAGAGGGTGCAAGATGCGGAGATCTGGCGACGCCCCCTCCAGCTTTTCGGGCGTCAGGATGAACCTGTCCTTCAGGCGAATGTAGTCGGCCTCGTTGAAAAATCGTTCTTTCTGAACCCGGGTCATGTAGAGGACATCCAGGTCAGGCAGATTTGGGGCCATCTGATCTGTTTCGACGTACGGCACCCCGTGACGATTCAGCAGGTCGCGAAGATAGTCGGGGATCCGGAGCTCGGGCGGAGACATCAAAACGAAAGAGTTCCCCGGATGGTGCATCAAAGCAGTGATGAGTGAGTGCACTGTACGGCCAAACTTCAAATCCCCCGCCATCCCGACACGCAGGCCCGACAACCGACCCATCTCCATTTGGATAGTGAGGAGGTCGGTGAGGGTTTGCGTGGGGTGATTGTGTCCGCCATCGCCGGCGTTTATCACCGGGACCGGAGAGCGTAGCGACGCCAGATGAGGCGCACCCTCTTTCGGGTGACGCATCGCGATCACGTCTACGTAGGACGCGACGGTGAGGACCGTGTCGACCACGGACTCGCCCTTGGTGGCACTACTGGACGCCTGTTCAGCGAACCCGATGACGTTGCCACCCAAAGACTGCATCGCCGCCTCGAAAGACAGCCGGGTACGAGTGGAAGGCTCAAAGAACAGTGTGGCAAGACGCTTGTGAGCGCAAACGTCCTGGTATTCGTGTGGCGCTGCTTTGATTTTCTCCGCAAGCGCCAAAATCTCTGCGATCTGGTCCTGCGAGAAATCCCGAATATCGATCAGATGTTGCATCAGTTCCCCTCTGACGCCCAGCCTGCGGGGTCATCGCGGAAACGCAAGACCTCGGGCGCCTGGACTCCTGTCAAATAGTTCCGTTCAAGAGCGACCTGCACCAGTGTGTCCAGGTCGGTAAGAGAGGTGTGGGGGATGCCGGCGGCCGCGAACGTCTCATCCGCCCTGCCCATCCCGTACGTGAATATGGACAGCACACCGAGGACTTCCAGGCCCGCGTCCTGCAGGACCTGCGCTGCCTCAACTGAGGAACCTCCCGTAGAGATCAGATCTTCAATCACCACGGTTTTTTGTCCCGGGCGGTATCCGCCCTCTATCTGGTTTCCTCGTCCATGTCCTTTTGCACCACCTCGGACATACCCCATGGGCAGGTCCAGCAGTTCGGCGGTGAGTGCCGCGTGAGCTATCCCGGCGGTTGCCGTTCCCATTACCGTTTGCACTGCCGGGAACGCGTTTCGCGCTACCTCAGCCATGGCGCGTTCCACCCGGCGGCGAATCTGCGGGTGTCCGAGGATCAGCCGGTTGTCGCAGTAAATAGGGCTCTTAATTCCGCTAGCCCAGGTGAACGGCTCATCGGGCCGGAGGAAAACTGCTCCGATTTCCAACAGGTCAGACGCCACTTGGCGGGCGATTCGCTCCCGGCTGCGGACACCTGTCATGTCACTCATCTGTTTCTCCCAAGAACTCTTCCACACACCGGTCGTAGGCTGCCTGTGGATCAGGAGCCTGCGTGATCGGTCGACCGACAACTATGAAGTCAGAGCCGCCACGCCGCGCGTCCTCGGGCGTCATCACCCGCACCTGGTCGTCGGCGGCGGCGTCCTTGAAACGAATCCCGGGCGTGACTGTCAAGAACGCCTCGCCACACGCCTCTTTGACCACGCGGGCCTCCCGAGGCGAACAGACAACCCCGTCCAATCCCGCTTCCTCGGCAAGCCGGGCTAGGTTCGCCACGGAGTCTTGAACCTCGCCGAGGATGCCGAGTTCCTCGTTCATCATCTGTTTCCCAGTGGAAGTCAGCTGGGTGACACCCAGGAGCAGGGGCCGGGAACCATCTGGGCGTGTCAGCCCTTCAAGCGCCGCCCGCATCATGGCGCTCCCGCCCGCGGCATGCAGATTCACCATGTCCACCCCAAGATCCGACAGTACGCGCATGGTGGAGCCCACCGTGTTTGGAATGTCGTGCAGTTTGAGGTCCAGGAACACTTTGTAACCGCGTTGTTTCAAGGAAGCAACCAGTTCGGGACCCGCCCCGTAGAACAGTTCCATCCCAACCTTCAGGTATGGCTTTCGGTCCCCTAATTGTACGAGGAACCCTTCAAGCGCCTCCCGGCTCGGAAAATCCGCCGCCACAATCACGTCCGACTGGTCGCTCACTCAAACTCCTTCGGTTAGTTCACCGGGCAGTGCCGCCCCCACTATTTCGTGCAGGCTGTTGATCCCCAGTTCGTTCATCACCCGGGGGAAATCCGCCAGGATCTTCGGGAACACCAGCGGGTTGCGTAGCGCTTCAGAGCCGATCTGGACGGCACTGGCACCGGCCATCATCATTTCGATGACAGTGCGGGCATCCTTCGCGCCTCCGCTACCCATGACGGGAACGTTAAAGGCGGACCGGACCTGGTAGATCATTCGCAGTGCGATGGGGAAAATGGCGGGGCCCGAAAGGCCACCAACCGTTCGTGCAATGACAGGTTTGCGCCGCCCGACGTCAATGCGCATCCCGAGGGCCGTGTTGGTCAGCGTCAAACCATCCGCGCCACCTTCGACGCAGGCTTCCGCGATTTCCACAATGTCGGTGACGTTGGGGCTTAGCTTCACGAACAGTTTAGAGTCTTTGACGACCTGGCGGACCTCCCGGGTGACCTCGCCCGTTAACGCCGCTGACGCCCCGAAAGTCATCCCCCCACCATCGACGTTGGGACATGAAACGTTCACTTCGATGATTTCGCAGGTGCCGTCGGTGCGTGAGCACGCCTCAACATACTCATCAACGGAAAAGCCCGAAATGTTCATGATTACGGGCTCTTTGAAATGCTTCTGGAAGTTGGGGAGTTGCTTCGCCAGCACCTTGTCGATGCCCGGGTTCTGCAACCCGATGGAGTTGATCATCCCGCACGGAGCTTCTGCCAGCCGCGGGGTGGGGTTCCCATCTTGTGGCTTAAGCGTTGTCCCCTTCAACGCTGCCGCACCCAAAATGTTGGGGTCGAAGAAGTCGAGGAACTCTTCCCCAAATCCGAAACATCCCGATGCGGGGATCAACGGGTTCTGCAGCCGCACTCCAGCAAGATTAACCGCCAAAGGATCGGACGTCACCACAGCAGATCCTCGCTTTCGAACACCGGGCCCTCTTTACACACCCGCACCACGCCTTGGGCCGTCTTTGTCACGCATCCCATGCATGCGCCGAAGCCGCACGCCATGCGCTCTTCCATCGAGTACTGACCTTTAGTTCCCGCCACCGCGAAAACCGCGTGCAACATGGGGGTGGGACCACACGCGTAAACGTAGTCCCAGGTCAGTGACTCCATCGCGTCAGTAACCAGGCCTGCTACTCCCGCCGAGCCATCAACAGTTGCCACTCTCACCGCTGCGCCGAGGGCTTCTATTTCGGGGACGAGGGCAACCTCGTTCGCCGACCCAAACCCCAAAACCACCTGCGGCTGGGCGCCCTGCTCAACCAAGAATTCAGTCAGCGCCAGCATGGGCGCGATTCCGACGCCCCCGCCCACAAGTAGTGGTTGACAAACACCTTCGGGGAGGTGGAAGCCATTACCCAGGCCCGAGAGAACGCTGACAGACTGCCCGGCCTCCAACTCCGTGACCGCTTCAGTTCCAGGACCGAAGGTCTTGTAGAGGAGGGTCAGTTCGCCCTCGTCCCAAGAACACACTGAGAAGGGTCTGCGCAGGAAGAACCCGGGCACTTCCACGTTTACGAACTGACCGGGGGCGGTCAGTCCCGCAGTGTCCCCGGCAAGTTCCAGGATGTGTGTCCGAGCCGCAACCTGTCGGTTCGCGACTATCTCAAAACGCTGCTCAGACCTCATGCTTAGGCGCCGCTACCGTCCGAGGGTTCTTCCACGAAAAGTCTCTCCGGGTCCCAAGCAACCGTGCCCTGAGCGATGGTTGCGTCGATGCGACCAAATAGGTCGGCACCTTCGAAGGGGGTGGCTTTGCCCATGGAGACGAACTGGGAGGGGTCAATCGTCACCGCACAATCGGGGTCGAAGACGACCAGGTCTGCGGGGATGCCCTCGGCCAACTCTCCCCCGCCAAGATCGAAACGCTCACGACCAGCCGTGTTCATGACCCGCATGAAGTCTGAGAAACTCATGCGCCCGTTCTTTACGAAGTGGGTGTAAACAACCGGCACGGAAATCTCGAGGCCAACCACGCCGTTTTGAGCCTGCGCCAGTGGCACGTCTTTTTCTTCCTTGGAATGCGGGGCGTGATCTGTTGCCACGAAATCTAAGGTGCCATCCACCAGCGCCTCCTGAACTGCCTCCATGTCGGAGCGTTCACGAATCGGAGGGTTCATGCGGAAGCGACCGTGCTCTTGCAGGTCGTCCTCGCACAATGCCAAATAGTGAGGCGCTGTCTCCGCGGTGACGGGCAATCCCTCTGCTTTCGCCTGACGAATCAGGTCAAGGCTCTTCGCCGTCGACACATGACAAATGTGGTAGTCACAACCCGTTTCACGGACCAGGTCAAGGTCGCGGGCAATCTGGCTCCACTCCGCCTCCCCGGGCTTGCCTTTATGACCGTGCTTGGCGGCGTAGGGGCCGTCGTTGATGTATCCGTCCCCAGAGATCGCCAAGTCTTCCGTGTGCTGCACAACGATCCCGCCAAACTTCGCGACCTCCTGCATGATCTGTCGCAAAACACCGCTTTCAACCACGCCGAACCCGTCATCTGAGAACCCGATAGCGTACTCTGACAGCGCCTCATAGTCGAGGATTTCGCCGTGCCCGGTCCCGCCCTCGGTCAAACACCCGTACGGGAAAACCTGAACCACAGCGTCCCGTTGGTAAGCCTCCACCTGCTTCTTCATCTCCGCCAGATTATCCGGGGCGGGGGAAAGGTTGGGCATCGCGCCAACCGTGGTGAACCCGCCGCGGGCCGCAGCCTTGGTGCCGGTCGCGATGGTTTCCTTGTAGGAAAAACCCGGTTCGCGTAGGTGTACGTGAACGTCCGCAAGACCAGGCAAAACGTACTTGCCTTCCAAATCAACAACCCTGCGGTTGTCGGGGGAAATCGTCCCGGGATCCGCGATCTGTTCGATCACAAACCGTCCATCATCAGCGGAAAGAAGAATATCTGCGGGACGGAGCTCTCCGTCCAAGAAAGCCTGGGATCCCTGCAGTAGAACCGCCATCGTGTCCCTCCTAGAGCGGGCGACGTCGATGGTCAGGGTACCGTACCGGCAACGGGTCCGAGGTCAGCTGTAGATCAACTGGACACCCCTGGGCGATCGAGGCCGGCCCACGTCAGGTCAAACCGGCAAGGCGCCCTGTGGGAGGGCAGAACGTCCTGCTTCTCGCTGGGTCGCGTACTGACTGGCGGTGGGGCGTTCCCGTTCTATTCCTCGCGAATCTGTCACTCGAA
>CAYFRT010000095.1:0-3857 GCA_964345585.1 uncultured Actinomyces sp.
TCAGCATTCTGGAAGTCAGCATTCTGGAAGTCAGCATCCGGGGGATTGACATCCGGGAACCTAGCCTCCGGGAAACTCTCAGAAGCCCCAATCCAAGGCTCGTCTGAATCCTGGGCTGATTCGAGCGCTTCCTGGATGCGCGCTTCTTGATTCGCAGCTGCTTGGTTCGCCCACCCGGATTCATAGTTCTCGGGAAACAGGTCCGCTACCCACCTGGGAGGTCGAACGTACGGAATCCCGCCTCGCATCTGGATCTGCCATCCACTGGAATCAATCGTGCGGTGATGAAAACGGCAAAGCGTCACGCCATTATCCGTGTGGGTCGGGCCCCCGTCAGAGTGAGGGGTCACATGGTGGATCTCGCACCAAGCCGGCGGCACCGTGCACCCCGGAATGACGCATCCACCATCACGAAGGGCGATCGCGCGGCGCTGGTTAGGACCAAAAATACGAGTCGGTGTTCCTAGAGCAACGATTTTGCCCAGACTATTGCGCACAACCGTTTGGATTTGAGCCCCACAAGATAAATGGTTCACCAAAGACCGCCGAACCGGAGTCTGGGTTCCCCGATGGTCTACCAGCCACCCCACCAAAGGATCCGAGTCCGACTCACCGAAGTTCCTTAAATGCTCTTCCTTGACCTCAACCACAATCGTGGCATTAGCCCCCTGTAGAAGCGGCAACTCGCGACTGGCCAAAGCAACGTTCAGCGCAGTAGCCAGCGCATCATGGTCCTTCTGAGCCCGAGTCCGAGTGTCAGTTGGCTCCGAGGATTCCTCACTCACCTGACTGTCTAAACCTTCGCTGTCCAAACGAGCCGAGTCATCGCTGTGATCCTGGACGAGAGCATCGGCCGTTCCCGCAGCCTTCGAAGCCCGAGGATTGTTCAAAGAATCCGCCACTGCCGCAAACGCAGCCGCTGCCTCACTGGTCAAATAGCCAGTGAGTCGAGCCAAACCATTCCTGACCGGGCCTAAGCTCACACCCCGCCTGCTTTGACGCACATATTCGCTAGGCATGTTCCCGTCAGGATCCAAAGCCTGATCCCACTTAACACAAAGATGTCGAATATCGTCCGCATGCAACGGGATCGATGGGCCGCCTTCGCCACCAAAATCCAAACCGGTGGCGGCTTGAACCAAACAACGCTCAGCAACCTCAAGGTCGACTGGATCGCTGAGCAAACGGTTCTTCTCCAGAAGAGAGGAAACATGAGCAGCCGACTCGAAGTTCAGAACTCCAGTTTCAAGTCCCGCAGCAACATGCTCTTGCAAAGGCGGCAACTCTTCACCCAGCAATGACCGGCGCACAGTAACCTGATATCCCACCTTCAGTCGGGATGACACCGTCCTGGCAGACTCCCCCGTCAAACGCTGGATCAACTCCACGGCGCTGCGGCACCCATAGCTCTGAGCAAGTCCTTCACGATCCTCGAAATATCCACTTTCCTGCTGGATCCGCTCGCTGACCACAGCCTGAAGCGTCAAGAGTCGATTGACTTCAAGGGCTATCTCACGGCACGCCACAACCAAATCCTCGCCCTCCAGCGAGGATGCAGTCTGCGGTGTCATAACAATTTTGCCCATGCTTAACAATACCAACAATCGAACATATGTTCGATTGCGAAAGGGTTACAAACCACACCACCAAACCCACCCGCAACAGCAGAAACAAACAAAACAACTGACCCAATCGCAACACCAAGAACACTGATGAGGAGAAAGGGGAAGGAAGTGGGGTTACCCTGCTGATCAGCGGGAGAAGCCTTTTGTTTGTGAGCAAGTCGACCATCCACAGGCGGCTTGCCCAGAGAATGCAGCCCCTACGCCCCGGCACCTACGCCCGGCCCCTATGCCCTCGCTCCCACGTGGATGGCAATGGCCTTACCCGCGGGGATCTCCGCCGCTAAGGAGCCGTCCGAGGCCACCTCGACCACATCCCCACAATCCGGGACCAGCACGTTGCAGTACTTTCCCTTCGGCATGGATGTCTGGAATTTGGGGCCAACCAAAGAGCCCGAGGAAACCTTCGACCCCGCCTCCGCATCCGCCTCCGGGTTGTCCTCGCCGAACTGGCCGTGACTGCCCTGACCGCTGCCAGCGGTGTACGTGGAGTCCTCGTTGTTTATGACTACGAACCCGAGGCCAGAATCAGCAGGGGCCCTAGTCGCGACCTCACGCTCTTCAACGTCAGTGGGCACGATCCTCGCGGCTCCGCCGTCGCCGCTGATGGCCGCGGTCGGGCTGCCGGTTGATTTGTCTCCACCTCGTTCAAACGCGATTACGTTCGCCCCGTTGGTCCACCAGTTGGTGACCGGGGTTCCGGCAGTTTGGTTGTGGAATTTGACCATCGCGCGGATCTCATCCCAGTTCTGCAGGCAGGTCCACTGGTCGCTGCTGCAGTCAACGTCCGGAACGGAGGTGGCAGTCGCACCTGGCGCGCCCTGGTCGTTGTTGTCGAAGGTGTAACCGGTGTAAACGGCGGGCTGGCCGTAGTCCCAGGCAAGCATGAAGATGTTCGCCAACAGGTAGTCGTTGCCGCTCTTGTAGTTCAGGGTCGAACCGTTGCGTTCGGTGTCGTGATTATCCACAAAGACCACAGCATCGGCCGAAGGCAACAATCCCTGTCCCATGTACTCCAAGTACTTGATTTGGTTGTTGAAGTCGTCCACGAGGAGTCGCCCGTACGCGAATTCGTTGACCTTCCCGGTGCCAACGTATTCTTCGGGTTTGATGGGCTCGTCCGCACCGCGGATGACCTCCTGGATCCAAAGGACATCGGGGTCGACCAGTTTGGATTTGATCTGTGCCAAGTCCTCGGCAGGAATATGTTTTGCCGCGTCGATGCGGAATCCTGCAACGCCCATTTCGATGAAACCGTCCAGGTAGTCAACGATGGTGTCTTGCACATGTTCGTGCGAGGTTGCCAGGTCCTGCAAGCCCAGCAGCCTGCACCCTTGGACCTGCTCGCGGTTGCGATAGTTGGTGATGTTGGTGCGGCATTCGTTGAAGTCGTCCGCAGTGTAAAGACCCGGGAAATCGTCTTCACCAAACTGCGTCCCGGCAACGCCTGTGCCGGGAGACTGATCAACTGCCGCCATGTGGTTGATTACTGCGTCAACAACAATGCCGACGCCTGCTGCTTCGCAGACGTCGACCATGTTTTGGAACTCTTCGGCGGTCCCAAGTTTCGAATCCAGGGAGTAGGAAACCGGTTGGTACGAGGTCCACCATTCCTCTCCCTGGATCGTCTCCTGCGGCGGTGAGATCTGGACGTAGCCGAAGCCCGCGGGCCCGATGGTATCGGTGCACTCGCGGGCTACGGAGTCCCAGTCCCACTGAAACGTTGTCAAGATGACGTCGCCGCGTGGAGCTTCCGCTGCGGCTGGTTCGCTGTTGGTGCCTCGCATCACGAATACAACAACGAAGATGACGATTATCAGGAGGATGATCATCCCAACAATCGCCCACTTCCAGGAGTTACCGCGCTTGGGGAACTCTGGGTTCTCCGGCGGGACTTGACCTTCTTCGTCCAGTTCTTCCATGCCTTCAACGAATGACTCAGAGTCGGGTTCGCCGGGTTTGCCGTAGTAGTCGTGCGGCCCCCCGGTTTCGTCGATGTCATCATCCATGGGAGAAGGTTGGTCGCCTCGGTCGTTTTCTGCCATCGGACCTCCTTGTTGTTTTCTTGTTGCATTTGCGTTGACGTTGCCGGGCGTGCGCACTTTCGGCGCGAGGATCGCTGGTGCCAACCATTTGATCCTACCGGCGTCGCAGCCCCCGCACAGGTTCACGCAGTCACTGTTGGACAAGGATGCGTGAACGAGTTGGAGCTGGTCCCGGAAGTGGCGTAAGGGC
>CAYFRT010000095.1:3957-5492 GCA_964345585.1 uncultured Actinomyces sp.
ATGGAACAACACGAGGCCGCTCTTCGCCACGGCGTACGGTGTGACCGTGGGTAGCATCGTTTCGAGCATCGGAGCAATAGCTCTGATCATGGCGGTCGGCTGGCTGGGCCGGCGGACCGGTATCCTGCCCGCCGCGACCTCCGAGGTAATCACCCTGGTGGTCTACTGGCTTGCTGCCCCATCGATGCTTTTCGCGACGTTGTCCGTTGCGGACCTCCAGACGGTTATTGGCTGGCCATTGCTGGTCGCCGCGGTAAGTGGCTTCGGGTCCGCCCTTGTGTTTCTGTTGTTGGCTTGGCTGTTCCTACGGCCATCAAAGGCCGATTTAACAGTTGGGGCAATGTCCGCTTCTTTGAACAACGCTGCGTATATAGGGATCCCTGTCGCGGTTTACGTGTTGGGGGCGGCCTCCCACGCAGTGCCAATCCTGATCTTCCAACTGGGACTTTTGAGTCCCATGTTCTTTGTGCTGGCCAATTTGGTGGGTTCGGGGGAAAGTCCCTCTCCCCGAGTGGTGGTCCGCCAGGTTGTCACGAACCCAATGGTGATCGCGGCTGCCCTTGGAATCGTTGTTGCGTGGCTACATATTCCCGTCCCGTTGGTGATTGCGATTTCAACGGAGATGCTGGGAGCGGCGGCGGCACCGATGGTTCTGGTTGCCTTTGGGGCCTCCATGTACATGCAACGTTTCAGGTTCGCATCCGACAGCGGCCGCGTCGCGCTTCTTTCCACTCTCAGCAAGTCCGTTCTCCAGCCGGCAATCGCATTCGGAACGGGGCTGCTCCTTTCGTTGCCCCAGGAGGCGTTGCTTGGGGTCACTGTGATGGCCGCTTTGCCGACGGCGCAGAATGCGTTCATTGCGGCGTCTAGGGCAGGCCATGGGGAGAAGATCGCGCAGGCAACAGTGCTAGCAACGAACGTGATCTCTTTGCCGCTGATCCTTCTGATCACGTGGGTTTTTCATCTGGTTGGAGGCTAGCCGTGCACGGGTGTGGGTTGAAGGTCGCGGCTACACTCGTGAAATATGACGACTCACACACACAGACTGTTCTTAGATAAGTCCAATCCCGAGGTGTACAAAGCCCTGAATGGCGTCTCCCTCGCCGTGAACCGAGCCGCCGAGAAAGCAGGCGTCCCCCGCTCCACGCTAGAAATCATGTACGTGTGGATCTCGCAGATCAACCGATGCGTGACCTGCCTGGAGCTTCACTCGCGTTTGGCGATAAAAGCAGGGGTCCCTGCCGGTGTTGTGGCGCAGATTCCTGTCTGGCGGGAGGCGAAGGCGTTCACGGAAGAGGAGCGCGCAGCCCTGGCCGTCGGCGAGATGACCACGACCCTGCCCGATCCCGACTACCGGAAGCAGGTGTTGGCACAGGCTCGCACCACGCTGGGGGACGAGGCCTTCGCTGTCATCGAATGGGCCGCCATCACCCTGAACGCTTACAACCGCGTGTCGATCCTGTCGGAGCACCCGGCATTGAAGATCGAAAGGTAGCACACAGACCTGGACACACAGACCTGAGCACACAGACCTG
>CAYFRT010000096.1:0-5487 GCA_964345585.1 uncultured Actinomyces sp.
TAGCGCACCGGTCTCCAAAACCGGCGGTTGCGAGTTCGAGTCTCGCCTGCCCTGCGAAACTGGGGCTCCAGGTAGGGGCGAACGTCCCCTGTCTCACGGGGTAGCCTTGATGCGGTAAACGCCCGTAGGATAGGCGCAAACAACCGTTCGACCGCATCCCGTTGGACCCAGGGGCATAACCAATACGACCCGTAACCTTGGACGATGGCAATCGGGAAGAAGCAGCAATGAAGGAGAAGCAGTGAGCCAGACGAGCAGCCTTCCGGGCGGCGACTCTTTACCGGAGCTCCCGGGCGACTCCCTTTCGGGCCCCAACGCTCGCCCTAAAGATCGCACAAAGTCGACCGCAACGCGTCGCCGCGATGATGTTCCGGAGGAGAAAGCTCCGAACATTTTCCAGCGGATCGTCCTGTTCGTGCAGGAAACTATCGCGGAGATGAAGAAGGTCACGTACCCCTCAAAAGAGGAGTTGTGGACCTACTTCTTAGTGGTTTTGCTCTTCGTTGCCGCGATGATGACCTTTACGGGATTGGTCGATTTCGGTTTTGGAGAACTTTCTACGTTAGTATTTGGCTAACAAACGATCCCGCCGGCAGATATCTGCAGGCGGGTTTCTTTTCGACAATCCAGAATGGACCAGATCACGGATCCGCCCCGCTCGCGGACCTATTCACAAGGAGGAACAGTGGCAGACAACCAGCTACCCAACCCCATGGATGCGCCCGAAGATGCCGACGTTGATGTCGAAGCTCTTGGACAGATCGATGAAATACTTGAGGGCGATGACGCATCCGATGAGGATGAGGACGAATCAGACGCTTCCCCTGTCGCCGACGGTGTATCCGGCGGCAGCGACGACGGGGTTGATTTCCTGGACGCCGCCGAAGAATCGGTTGATGAGCTAGAGGTAGTGGCAGAAGCGCAAGAGATCGCTGATGAGGCCTCTGACATCGAAATGGAAGACGCGGAGGTTGAAGTAACCGAAGCCGATCCCGTGGAGGTTCTGCGTGCGGAACTGGAAGAGGAAGGTGGGGAATGGTACGTCATTCACACTTTCTCCGGCCATGAACGCAAGGTCAAGGCAAACTTGCAGCAGCGCGTCGAAAACCACTTTCTGACTCGTCGGATCCCACGTGTTGAGGTTCCGATGGAAGAGGTAGTCGAAATCCGCAACACCGTTCGCAAGAAGGTTCAGCGGGTTCGTTTCCCCGGGTATGTCCTCGTGCAGATGCGCGGGACGGGTTTTGATGAGGAAATGGACGGACAGCTTTGGCGCGTCGTCAAAGAAACACCCGCGGTGACGGGGTTCGTTGGAGATCAATACAACCCGGTGCCGCTACGCGTTGACGAAGTGGTGGACATGTTGGCTCCGGGCCTGCTGATTGGTGAAGAAACCAAGAAGCCGGCTGAGGTCAAGGCCCAACCGATCGTGGACTTCGAAGTCGGTGAAGTGGTTACCGTCACCGATGGGCCGTTCGAAGAGATGACGGCGGAGATCTCAGAAATCATGCCGGAGACCCAGAAGCTCAAGGTCTTGGTCACAATCTTCGAACGCGAAACTCCCATGGAGCTCGGCTTCGACCAGGTGAGGAAACACCACTAGTACAAATGGGTGTTCGCCGGTTAGGCGAGCGTCGTAACAAACGCTAGTCTGGCCTGCGGCACCTGCCCTGCTTGCCTGTGAATAGTGAAGTCAAGCACCTCGTGAAAAAGAGATGCGCTGATCGCGGTAAGCTTTCCGATTGTGTGCAAGCCAGTTTGCACGCTTGAATCAACAAGAAGGACCCGAAACAAATGGCACGGAAGAAGAAGGTAGTCGGGCTTATCAAGCTCCAGATTCCCGCCGGTCAAGCCAACCCTGCGCCCCCAGTGGGCCCAGCGCTTGGTCAGCATGGCGTCAACATCATGGAGTTCTGCAAGGCCTACAACGCTGAGACTGAGTCACAGCGGGGGAACATCGTCCCCGTCGAGATCACGGTTTATGAAGATCGTTCATTCAGCTTCATCACCAAGACTCCGCCGGCGGCTGAGATGATCAAGAAGGCTGCGGGCATTTCAAAGGGCGCGGCGAACGCGTTCACTGACAAGGCCGGCACTCTCACTGACGATCAGGTTCGCGAAATTGCCGAGGTGAAGATGGCGGATCTGAATGCCAACGACCTCGACGCCGCGAAGAAGATCATCGCCGGTACCGCTCGCTCAATGGGTGTCAAGGTTAAGTAGTTCGCAAACTACTTGCCTAACCCAACAACTAACACTTTTGTGTGGAAGGGCCGCGCTGCCCGCTCACCACAACTGCAAGGAGATAGCAGAATGACAAAGCGCTCTAAGAAATATCGCGCAGCGGCCGAGAAAATCGTGCCGGGCGTGCTTTACACCCCTTACGAGGCGATGAAACTCGCCAAGGAAACCTCAACCACCTCTTTCCCTTCGACCGTCGAAGGAGCCTTCCGACTGGGTGTTGACCCTCGCAAGGCCGACCAGATGGTTCGTGGCACAGTAACTTTGCCCAATGGCACCGGTAAGACCGCTCGGGTCCTGGTCTTTGCTGTTGGCGACAAGGCAAAGCAAGCCGAAGAGGCGGGCGCCGACTATGTCGGTGGCGATGAACTGATCGCAGAGGTCGCGGGCGGGTTCACCGACTTTGACGTGGCGGTTGCAACCCCAGACATGATGGGCAAGGTTGGCCGGTTGGGTCGCGTGCTCGGTCCTCGTGGCCTGATGCCTAACCCGAAGACGGGAACCGTGACCATGGATGTCGCGAAAGCCGTTACCGACATTAAGGGCGGCCGGATTGAGTTCCGCGTCGATAAGCACGCGAACGTGCACGTCGTCCTCGGAAACACCTCGTTCACGGCGAAGCAGCTCACGGAGAACTACGCGGCGTTGCTGGACGAGATTCTTCGTCTGCGCCCCGCCTCCTCCAAAGGCCGTTACATCCTGAAGGCGAACATCTCCACCACGATGGGTCCTGGCATTCCGCTTGACACCACCAAGGTGAAGAACCTTCTGGAAGACGAAGAGGGGACGGCCTGACCTAATCGGGCAGTGTTCCTCGAGTTTGAGGCTCGCGTCAACACAGTGAGGCCCCGGAGATTCACCCGCTGAGGTGGTCTTCGGGGCTTTCTGTTGCCCACGAGGAGCTTCGGGCCGCTCTCTGGGGTGGCGTTCTGGGGTGGCGCTCAGGGGCATGTCCGAATTAGACACATGGGCGAAGCAAAACGATGTCATGCGCCGGTTAACCCGCGTTCAGGTGTCTAAAGTCGACCGGGCCCTTGCGGACAGGGCACTCGCGGCCGGCCTTGGCCGCGGCCGGCAGTGGGCGCCGCGGGTTGAGGTCATTTGATGACGGTGTCTAGTCCCACCGGGAGCCACTCGTTCCAAAACGTGAAGTCGTGTCCGCCTGGGCCTTCACCCCAACTGAGGTCTAGTCCCGCTCCATCTGCTGCCTCAACAAACCGCTGATTTTGCTCGAAGAGACGATCCTCCGTGCCGCAACAGGCGAAAAGCCGCACATCTTTGGGGCACTCAAGTGGGGTTTCGCGTAGCCGTCGTACCAGGTCGTCCTCGGGACGTGGGTGTGCGGCGTTGCCAAAACCGATCTCGTAAAGGTCGGGATGTCGGCTACGGAACGCTTTTTCGGCGACGTCTAGCGTTCCCGAGAGTGAAACTGCCCCACCAAACGTTTCCGGATAGTCGAAGGCCGCGCGCATCGCTCCGTAGCCTCCCATGGAAAGCCCCGCCACGTAGGTGTCATCACGGGAAATTGAGATCCTCAGCGTGGAACGCAGAATCCTTGGCAGTTCCTCGCCCACCCACTGCCCGTATTTCAGTCCGTAGGCTTGATCGATCCAAAAGGAACGCACGCCGTCGGGCAGCGCGATCACCACGTTGTACCTGTTGGCTAGGCGCGCGAGGTCGGCTCGCTGCGGCCAAATCATCCCGTTCCCCGTGAGGCCGTGGAGGAGAACGAGGAGCCCTGGAATTTCTCGCTTGGGCCATGGCACCGGCGAGATCCCTCGTCCTTCTGGCGTGATGACGGGGACCGTGGTGCGCAGATCCAAGACCTCCGATCGAAGGTCATTCCATATTTGAAGCGTCATGATTCCAGGGTATCGATTGACGAGGTCTGTGTGCAGACTCACCCCTGAGTGCCGCCACCTCGCTACCTTGCCGTCTTTCTCTGGTGCTAGTCTTGCTGGTGGCCAAAGACCGTCGGTACTTGTTGGTGAGCGATCACTTACGGGTTGAAAGTCCGCCGACGCAGGTGTGTATGAAGGTATTTCAGGTAGTTCTGATTTTCCCGGTGCGCGTCTGCGTACCGGGTTTTTGCGTTTGTGTCCGATGTCGTTATTGAAAATCGTCAGGAGGTGGAAGATGGCGAAAGCGGATAAGTCAGTCGTTATTGAGCAGCTGGGCGAAAAGTTCAAGGGTTCAGACGCGATTGTTCTGACCGAATATCGTGGCCTTGGCGTGGAGCAGATGAAAGAACTGCGTCGCGAACTAGGGGACACGGTTGAGTACAAGGTTGTGAAGAACACCCTTGCGAAGATTGCAGCAAAGCAGGCGGGACTCGATTTCCTGGAAGAAGACCTCCAGGGGCCGACCGCGGTTGCGTTCGTTACAGGGGAGCCTGTCAACGCAGCGAAGGTTCTGCGTGACTACGCGAAAGCTAATCCGGCACTCGTACTGAAGTCTGGTGCGATGGACGGGGTGGCTCTGTCTGACAAGGCAGTTCTACAGCTCGCTGATCTTGAATCCCGTGAGGTTCTGTTGGCTAAGGCCGCCGGGGCTATGAAGGGCAAGATCTCTCAGGCTGCATACATGTTCCAGGCACTGCCTGTGAAGGTTGCACGCCTAACCGATGCATTGCGCGAAAAGCGCGAAGAGGCCGCCTAAGTAGGCAGCCCTCACTTTTGTCCAAACCTGTTTTTGATTTATAGGAGGAATGCCAACCATGGCGAAGATGACCAATGATGAACTGATCGCAGTTTTCAAGGAGATGACTCTGATCGAGCTCTCCGATTTCGTGAAGCTCTTCGAAGAAGAGTTCGACGTGACCGCAGCCGCGCCTGCCGCCGTTGCCGTTGCCGGCGCACCTGCCGCCGCTGAAGAAGATGCCGCTGAAGAGCAGACCGAGTTTGACGTCGTTCTGGAGTCCTTCGGCACCGAGAAGATCTCCGTGATCAAGGCCGTTCGCGCCCTGACCGGACTGGGTCTGAAGGAAGCCAAGGACAAGGTTGACGGCGCACCGTCCACCATCCTTGAAGGCGCCAAGAAGGAAGACGCGGAGAAGGCCAAGGCTGACATTGAAGCCGCTGGCGGTACCGTCACCCTGAAGTAGTCGGGCCCTTCTGAGGAAGGATCCCAAACAAGAACCCGCTCAAGCGTTGACTTGGGCGGGTTTTTGTTGCCCAGGCCAGAAGCAGAAGCATCGCTAGCAGTCCTGGCTTCCCCCTGCACCCACGTTCCGGACGTGGACACCGC
>CAYFRT010000097.1:0-5403 GCA_964345585.1 uncultured Actinomyces sp.
ACTTGGCTCCCCGCGACGTACAACGCGGGAGGGATCGGCAAAATCGCGCTATCCGCACCGTTTGGAAACAGTGTGCTGTTAGGGGGTACGCTTAGTTGTTCGCATCGCTGAAGGTCACTCGAGGTCTGACCCGGATAGTTCGATTGCGTAGAGACAGGGGCTTGGGGCTATGCGTGAGTATCAGAACCCTGTAAGGGACTTCTGGCGGCGAGTCAAGGCGTTCAAACTTCGAGCTCGAGGTTTTAGTGGAAAAATGGCGCGCGAGTGGGTGCGCCTGGTCGACGCTGAATTGGCATCTTCGATTGAAGGAGTTAACTCCAAGCTGCTCAGCCGCGCGCACAAGAGAGGTTTCAGAGGCACCACTGCTAGCCGATTCGGAATCAATGAAGACACGGAGGCATATTTCGTCTCCGAGCGGGATTACTACTTCCTCCATCCTCTAAACGGAAAGTATGGCAAGTGGATCCGCGACCGGGTTTCAACAAGAGAAATCTTCAAGCCCTACAGCGAGATGTTCGAAACGATACACTTCCATTTGGTGCCGCGAGAAGGCGAGCTCCAGGTCATCCCGATCTCGGAAGAAGCGAAGCGGAATGACGCTTCGGTGGAGGGGGTGGCCTCATTCCTTCGAGAGCACGGCCCCCAAAGGATCGCATCTGCGGGCTGGCTCGGAGCACTAGATAGCCGCATAGATGCGGACACAGATGGCGAACGGTGCACAGGATTAGTCATTGACGGGCGATGCTACGACTTCGACGAAGTGAGTGCCGTCTGGAAGGCGAAGGCGGATCAGCAGTCCCTTGTTCTGATTGATGCCCACGCTCCCGCGCTTCGTACTGCCATTGAGTTTCCAAGAACCACAATTCGATTGATTGTCGCTAACTGGGATGGTCTTTCACCCCGCGTACACGAAGCGTTCCTACGATGGGATCTGGAAGCCGATCTGAGCGCAGTTCTATCTTCCGGGAAAGAAGTGAAGGCGGAGGATCTTCTTGCTCAAACGGAGCGGGAGCAAACAGAAACTCGCTTGGCTTTTAACAGCCTGAATAGCGGATTTTCAGAAGGACCACATGCGGGCATCCCGACTATCCCAGCGGGGGAGCGCGTCAAGCTTCGGATGGAATGCCCAATCGAGCTCGAGACAGGAAACTTCGCTTCGGGTCGCGCCTTACTTGGTCAGCGCATCTACAGCTTTGGGGTGGACCCGGCAACGAACGCGGTTCTTGAGGGCTCTGTTTTGGAGTGGTCGGAGATCAAAGCGAGAATTGAGGAGCTGTGTGCCTATGCGCCTCAATTGGAGTTCGTGGAATTCCTCGTTGGCCAGACCACCAAGGGGCCCACGATAGTCGGGGTTTCGGCATTTCCTGTTTACGGTTCGATCTGGCCTTTCGCTAGCACGACAACTGATGGGCTCAAACAGAAAGTGCGTCTGAAGAAAGCGGCAGTGGGTTCTCTAAATCAGCGGGTAAAGAAGTTTCTTCGGAATTCAAAGTTGAGGCTTCGAAAGGACTTTACTTGGCTGGCTTACCCGAGGGGTCTCGTGCCCTATCAGTCAGTTCGTTGGTTGGGAGATATGCGCCGCGACTTCTTTTCAAGGACGGGCGTTGATCTGCGTCAGAAGATCTGGGCGTACAGGAACGGGTTCTTGTCGTATCGGTTGCCTCAGTACGGGATTACCCCGGAGACTCGGGGGAAATTCATCTCGGATTTCGAGTACCGATGGTTGCGGCACATAAACAACGAGTACAAATACTGGCTCGAGGATAAGGTCAGCATAAAATACGTGGCGGCCGGCTTCAATGAGTTCCTCCCCGAATATTATTACTACACGAGCGCTAAGAGCGGAGAGAACTGTCTTGTCCCCATGATGGATCTTCCGTCCGGGTACGGGGCAACCTTTGACGACGTGCTCCGGCTCGCAAGAGAGAAAGGAGTCCTTGCACTCAAACCAGACGAAGGTTCACATGGAAGTGGCTTCTATCGACTGGAATATACTGGTGGCGGATATCTCCTCAACGGAAACGCTGCTACGCGCGACGATGTGGTGAAGGTACTGAGCGATCCGGACAGTCAGTATTTGGTGACTGAGTTCATTATCCAGCATCCAGTGCTTCAAGAATTATACGCACATTCTGTAAATACCATTCGACTCATTGTTTTCAAGGACGACGGAGTGGTACCGCAAATTGGGAACGCTTATCTTCGAATTGGTTCTGCGTTGTCTGGATTCGTTGACAACGTCGGTGCTGGAGGAATGATCGCAGAGGTTGATCTAGACACCGGACGGTTCCATTCTGGGGCCGCACTCTCTGGTGGGAGAATGGTTTCGGTTCCGAGGCATCCAGATTCTGGTCTGCTGATTGAGGGGACTATCCCGAATTGGGCCCTGGTCAAACATAAGGTGCTAGAGATTGCCGAATCAATACCGCAGATTGAGTATTTTGGATTTGATGTGGCTATAACTGCAGATGGGTTCAAAATTCCAGAAATTAACCGCTTTCCTGACTATCCTCGCATTAGTCGACTGACGCCTGAGACAATCGATTATTTGCTCAGAAAGGTCAACGTGAAAAAAGGCCTTTTCGGATACGACCGCCGACGTCCGCGCAAACCATTCACGTTGCCTGAGCGAGACCCGTTATTTGGAGGGCTTGAGAATTGATCCAACTCGATCCGCGAGTGGCGAGGACCGCGATGCAAGTCCTCTATGCCGGGTTAAAGGTTCTTCCAACGAATCGTTCGAAAGTTTTATTTCTGAGCAGACAGTCCAACAGCACTCCGCTCGACTATTCGCTCCTCATGGAAGAACTCGAGGACCGAAACCCTGATGTGGTTATCAAATCCATATCCAGGCGCTTAGACAAAGGTTTCAAGAACAACTTGTACTTTTCTGTCGACCTGGCTCGGAGCATGTTTCATCTTGCTACGTCGAAGGTCGTGGTCCTGGATTCATACTGGCCTGCCGTGTCGGTGCTAGAGCATAAGGATGATCTGGTCGTATTTCAGATGTGGCACGCCCTCGGAAAAATCAAGCAGTCGGGAAAGATCACGGTTGGGCGCCCCGCAGGGCGTGACGAACGCGTGGCCAAGGTTATGCGGATACACGACGGATACGACTATGTCGTGGCTGGAGGCAAGGCTTGGAATCAGTACTATATGGATTCGTTTGGCGTCGACGAGGATTCCTTATTGAACATAGGGCTGCCGCGGGCAGATTACCTTGTGAACAATCGGGAAGAAATCGCACGGCGAATCTTTGACGCATATCCTGAGCTCCAAGACGCCCCGATCGTGCTCTACGCACCGACGTACCGTAAAGGCGGGGGAATAGCCTTCGGCGCGAAGCGGCTTGTAGCACGACTTGAGCCGGCAGGCTACAACGTGATTGTGAAGGGACATGCTAACCAGACGCTCCTGGCGCCTGACAAAAAGCACTGGGCCTGCCCCGAGTTCACGGCCCTGGAGTTGCTCGCGGTGGCAGACTATTTAGTCACCGACTATTCTGCTATCGCGATAGAGGCGGCGCTGATCGATGTGAAGACGTTCTATTACGTTCACGACTTCAAACGCTACATTCGTACGAATGGTCTAAACCTGAACGTCGAAAAAGAGATGCCAAGACTCGCGTTTCGGAGCACCCTGGGTGTAGAGCGAGCCCTCAAAAAACCCTATCCCTGGGCGGAGTACGAGCGTTTCAAAGAGAAGTTTCTTTTCGAGGATCCAGGTCACTCAACGAGGGATCTAGCCGATGCCCTCTTCGAAAAGGGGGGACTGTGCACCCCTTAATTCGACAAGTCATCAAGAAGTCAAAACTCACGTACCTCTGGTTCACGCGAATTCTCGGTGCCAAGAACCACAACGACGTGCCGCTTGGAACCAAACTTAATATGAACCTTCGCGGGGGATATCTGGCCGATCAGTACGTCATGTACGACCTAGAGAACAACGACCGGTCCCAGTACCTCTCCGAGTTTGACTGGTATAGGTCGCGCTGGATCAACGAGCCGTTTGATCCTATGCTGAATAACAAAGTAGTCGCGACAGAAGTACTGAAGCACGTTGCCTTTGTCCCTGAGATCTTTGTGATCAAGAACAAAGGGCGGATTTTTGACTACGGCGCACCGGCAACTTTTGCGAGCACAGAGGACGTGCTGAAAGCAGTCCGTGCGGCGGGGTCCGTGTTTATGAAGCCCATCGGGATGGGTAAAGGACGGGGAATACACCGCATCGATGCGCCTGTGCAGCTCCAGGGGGGAACCACTCAAGCTGATTCTCGGAGGTGGGAAATCGACGGGAGAACAGTAAAGAAAGAAGACGTTACTGATCTCCTCGATCACTCTGATGGGTGGTTGCTGTGTGAAACCATCAAGCAGCACCCGCAACTTGCACAGATTTTCCCAGACTCCACCAACACTGTTCGCGTTATAACCCTTCGTGAGCCAGCTGACGGGTCTTTCAAGGTTTTCTTTGGCGTCTTGCGACTCGGCACGAAAGCGACGGTCCCGGTTGATAACGGGAGCCGAGGTGGACTCGTTGCTAAGATCGACCTGGCTGATGGGTCACTGAGCACCGCAAGGACGCTGTGGTCCGACGTAATCCACGAAGTTCATCCGGACACAGGCGCTCAGATTTCGGGAACAGTTGTTCCCGGCTGGGAAGACATCAAGACGGAGGCTCTACGGCTTGCCAGGCTGTTCCCCTACCTGCAGTTTGTTGCTTGGGACATCTTAATGACCGATACGGGACCGTGCGTTATTGAGGCCAACACGTCATCTGGGATCAACATTATTCAGCTTTGGGGGCCGCAACGGCATGGAGAGCTGGGCGACTTCTATCGTGCGCACGGGGTAATTCGATGACTTGGCGTTACGTGATTATGGCTAACGGCAAAGGACTCAGATGGGGCAACCATTTAGGTATCCCAAAGCACCTGATTACGGTGCTGGGCGAGACCTTGATCGAGCGAACTACGAGACAGATACTGGAGCGGGATCCCTCTGCGGAGGTGGTTGTCTCATCGAAGGATCCAAGATGTGTGGCACCAGGGGCCGTGAGGCATGAGCCTGAACGTGACGACATAGAGCTCGACCGCTTTGTTCCCGAGCTGATATCCGAGCGAACTTGTTTTGTATACGGAGATACATACTACACCGATCAGGCGATGGATCTGATCGTGCAAGCTGACCCGCAAGAACTGCTCTTTTTCCGGACGGAGCGTTCCATCATTGCTTTGAAGTCGGGCGCCGAGCGCGTATTGCGTGACCACCTGGAATCTGTGCGCTCGCAATTCCTTGCAGGTTATTTGCCCGACTGTAAAGGCTGGCAGGTGCGCGAGTCTTACCTATCGGTTTCGGGCAGCCTCGAGCCCCACACATTGAAGATAAGCGACGCAACTGGAGACAT
>CAYFRT010000098.1:0-1821 GCA_964345585.1 uncultured Actinomyces sp.
TCACGCAAACAGGCCCCCAGCAGCACCCTCATTCCCCCCGGATACGCTCCAGCGCGGCGGCGGGGATGTCCGACTCATCGATGGGTTCCTCGCCAAGCACCAGGGAGGACGAAGCCTCAACCTGCAAATACGTGCCCGGCTGGTACAGGAAGTCGGGGTTGTCGGTGCGGACATCGAACTCAAGCAGTTGCTCTTCCCCCTCATCGTTATACCCAACCAGGGTGTACGAGTATCCCTTATCCGCCACGTTTCCGTTCATATCGAACAGATCACCAACAGCGACGGGCTCATCCACTGGCACCTGCGTGTAGTACATCGAGCCCGCATACCGGTTATCGAAATACTGCTTCCCCATGACCACGAAGAAACCAACCACCGCAACCACGACGACGCCAAGCGCCACGAGGCCCACGATTTTCCCGCGTGAAGATCCCTGATTACCCATAATCACCCGTGTTTCCTAATCAATACTGAGGTGTCCGAGGATAGCCGGACACAAGCTTTCCTCGTCCACATTCTCCGCTAACCTACCCAACGCCGACGGGCACCCCGACACCAAACGCCGAGAACCCCGCGCAGGCCCCAAACCTAAATCCAGTCATTCTTCTTGAAGATTATGAACAGGCTTCCCGAGAGAAGCACCATCACCCCCAGCGCAATCGGGTACCCGTGAGCCCAATCCAGCTCCGGCATCCCCACGAAGTTCATGCCGTATATCCCCGCGATCAAGGTGGGAGCAAACGCGATGCCCGCCCACCCGGAGATCTTCTTCATGTCGTCGTTTTGCCTCTCGGCGACCAGGGTGGCGTTGATCGTCAGAACCTGAGAAAGAGATTCTCGCAACGAGGTCACCTGCGCGCTCAACGATTGCACATGCTGCTCGAGGTCCCCAAAATGTAAGGAACCTTCCTCCGCTGTGTCGGGGTACCACTCGTTCAACGTGTCCATCAAGGACGGCAGCCCCCTCGCGATGGCGTTCGAGGCACGCAGCAACTCCGCCGCCTCCTGATTCAACTTGTAGATCCTCTGCGATTGGCGGGACTTACCGGTGAAGACTTCCACCTCAATCTGCTCTTGATCTTCCTCCAGACCTTCCAGTGCCGGCACGAAACTGCTAACCACCTCTTCCACCAGCCAGTACGTCAGGCCGGGGGGACCATGGGTAGCCATCTCTTCCAGAAGGTCGGTGTGAGCGCCCCGAAGCTCCAGGTCCGAGATCGAAGGCTCATCCCCATCCAACAACGGCTCCCCATCAACCCAAACCCCGTCGGGCAGGAGGATGACCATCTCACTGCCGCGCAGCAGCACCTGAATGGGAATGAGTTGCACGTCCCCGGTTTCATCAATGTACTGAGCCGCCCGCAAAGGAAGGTAGAGCACGTCGTGGAATTGTCCGTGTTTGCCCTCGGTGGGTTTGAGGAGCCGCGCTACCAGCCGATGGTGCAATCCCCACGCTTCGCCCAGTTGCTCCACTTGGGCGGGGGTTGCGTGCGGGTAGATGGCGACCGTGCAGGCCCCCGGATCTGATTCCGAACAAACGAATTCATCGCCCGGATCAAAACCTCGAATCCCTTTACTGCTGATGCAGAGGAAAACGGGTGGGATCTCTTGGGCGCCCTCGGGGGTGTTCCGAGTCTTCGTCAGCGCCGTCTTGAGATAGGCAAAAGGGTGGGCATAAGACCTCGTCATGGGTCTCATTATTCCAGACGCCCCCAGTCAGGGCGCGAGAGCCAGAGTGCACCTACCTTCGCCCCGCCCCGCCCGGCCGCTTCACTTTGCGAACTCGCATAAGACCCCTCCCATAAGACCCCTCCCATAAGA
>CAYFRT010000098.1:1921-5347 GCA_964345585.1 uncultured Actinomyces sp.
CATAAGACCCCTCCCATAAGACCCCTCCCATAAGATCTGAGCATGCCCATCGGAGCCGACTCCCAGAATCCGGCAAGCACGCAGGCACAGCTGCGGCCGGGTTTGGCAGGGCCGCCCACTGAAGGGACCCTCGTACCATCCTTGGTGACAGAGGCGTTGGAGGGGGTGGGGGTGGGGAATGCTCACCTCGTACCGGTTTGGGAAAACGAGGCTGGCGGCCTCACCTTCTCCGTTGCAAGGCGCGGCGCCGAGCACCCGGCGGATTTGTATGTGAAGTGGAACCCGGCGACCTCGGGGGAGTCCCTCGCCACAGAGACGGAGCGGCTGCGGTGGCTGCAGGGGCGGCATCCGGCTCCTCGCGTTGTCGACTTGGTGACTAATGCGGACGAGGAAGTCCTGATCACCCACGCTCTACCCGGCCAGTCAGCGGTCTCAAAGCGGTGGCGGGAGGAACCAGAAACGGCGTTGCGGGCGCTTGGGCGAGGGCTTCGCCTGCTCCACGAACTCCCAACCGCCAACTGCCCCTATGACTGGGGCGTGGAGAGTAGGAAAAGCATCAAGGATACGCCGCCTAGCGTGCTCGGCCAGGCGCCACCAATAGACAAGTTAGTGGTGTGCCACGGGGATCCGTGTGCGCCAAATACGTTGATCGGGGAGGGCGGGCAATTCCTCGCTCACGTTGACATGGGACGGCTCGGGTTGGCGGACCGGTGGGCGGATTTGGCGGTGATCACCATGTCGTTGGAATGGAACTATCCAAGGTACGACGAGGCCACCTTTTGGTCCTCCTACGACCTCACCCCCGACCGGGAGCGAATCGAGTATTACCGCCTGTTGTGGGACGCCGAGTAGAAACATCAAACCGTTGCATAAACCTGTCATTATTCGTGGCTGTCTCGGCCAAGAGCGGCCCCGCGCAACTTTGACAACTTGCGGCAACCGCGTTACTTAATTCCTTTCTCTCCATAGGCTTCTGGCAGCAGCGTGGCATCCCTTATGGGGCACCGAGGCCTCTAGAACGCTGAAGAACGGAGCAGATCCAACATGGCCGTCACGGATCAAACACAAGCCGCGGGTGGCGCACCAAACCGCGGCAAGAAGACACTTTCATTGGTGCAATACTTTGCCTATGGTGGCGGCGACATGGCGAACAACCTCGCCTTCTCGCTCGCAGTCACATTCCTTCCCCTATACCTGACAGACGTCGCGCTGATTAAGCCAGCAATCGTCGCCCTGATCTTCCTCCTGATGCGCTTCGTTGACGCGTTCACCGACGTCCTCCTGGGTATGATCATCGACCGCACCGACAGCCGCTGGGGCAAGTTCCGTCCGTGGATCCTATTCGGCTCTGTACCTCTAGTGGTCTTGGCAATCGCTAACTTCGCGATGCCCAACGCACTTCACGGAACAGGTGGGGCCGTTGTTTACGCGGCTATTGCCTACTTCCTGATGGGCTCAATTGCTTACACCTCAGTCAACATTCCTTACGGCTCGCTGGCCGCAGCCATGACCGACAACTCGCAGGAACGTTCCAAACTGGCCCTGTTCAGGTCAATTGGCGCGGCGGTTATGCAGGTTATCTTGGCGGTCGCTATCTCCCCGGCGCTGAAGCAGTACGCGGGTGAACCGGATGCGCTCCAGGCAGCCCTGCTGAAGACCCTGATTCCCCTCGGCATTGTTGCCATTGCGCTGTACGTCTTCCTGTTCCTGGTGGCTCGCGAAAACGTTGAGCGCGTCGTGGAACGGGTCAGC
This sequence comes from uncultured Actinomyces sp., assembly GCA_964345585.1. Classification (GTDB taxonomy): domain Bacteria; phylum Actinomycetota; class Actinomycetes; order Actinomycetales; family Actinomycetaceae; genus Scrofimicrobium. The sequence goes on from CAYFRT010000098.1 coordinate 3,674, forward strand.
ATCAAGGAAAGCCTCAAGGTTGTCAGCCAGAACCGTGCGCTACAGATGCTTTCCCTGATCTCCTTCATCTTCCTTACGGGCATGTTCACCCAGTCAGGTTTGATGACCTACTACACGCGTGACATTCTGGGGAACGCTGGCCTACTGGCAATATTCATCCCGATCAGTGCTGGCATGATCATCTTCCTGGGATGGTTCATTCCGCCGCTCATCAAGCAGTTCGGAAAGGTGCCGATGTTCATCGCTTCTGCGCTGTTCGCCGCGGCTGGTGCCTTCCTTTACTTCGTCGCTTCAGCGGATGCGATTTGGGTGGCCATCATTGGCGCAATCCTGCTCGGTATCGGTAACGGGTTTGTGAACACCCTGATGTGGAACATGGAAGCGGACACCGTCGAATACGGCGAGTGGAAGTCCGGGTTCCGTTCAGAGGGCACCACCTACGCAATCTTCTCCTTCGTTAGGAAGATGTCGCAGGCTCTCGGTGGCGCCGCAGGCCTGTGGATCATGGGATGGTTCGGTTACGAAGGTGCAGCTGAAGTGCAGTCCGCCTCCGCGCTGACAGGTATCCGTATCGCGATTGGCCTGTTCCCGGCAATCGTCATGGTCCTCGCCGCATTCCTCATGTTCTTCTACCCGATGCGTGACAAGCAGCACCAGAAGATCTTGCAGGAGCTCGCCGAGCGCAACGCAGAGACGCTCGAGGCTGAGGCTGAAGAAGCCAAGAACGCCTGATCCCTCTAGACCAAGTAAACAAAGCAAAGAAGCCGAGTTTCTAAGAAAGGAAACACATATGTTACGACCAGAAATAACTCCAACACGCGAACTGATCTCCCTGGACGGACTTTGGGATTTCAAACTTGATGAGGAGGGAGTCGGTCGGGAACAGGATTGGCAGACTAAGCCGCTGCCGGAATCGCAGAAGATGGCTGTCCCCGCCTCCTTCAACGACATCGTGGCGGATGCTTCCAAGCGCGACTTCCACGGAGACATTTGGTACCAGCGCACGGTGCGCGTCCCCAAGGGTTGGGATGGCAGCCGGGTTAGCGTTTACTTCTCCTCGGCCACACACGCCGCGCAGGTTTGGGTAAACGGAACAGAGATTGGGACGCACGAGGGCGGCTACCTGCCGTTCGACCTGGACGTCACCGATTTGGTCAAGGGGGGCGAGGAGTTCCTGCTCACCGTCTGCGTGAACAACCAACTCACGTTTGAGACCATTCCTCCGGGTGTGACGGTCGACGGGAAGCAGCTTTACTTCCACGACTTCTACAACTACTCGGGAATCGCTCGGCCGGTGAAACTGGTTTCGGTGCCGAAGACTCACCTGGATGATGTCACTGTTGTCACGGACTACGAGGGCAAGACTGGCAAGGTCAACGCCACGTTCGTGGTTGTAGGCGAGAAGGCTGACGAAGCCGCGGTTCGCGCCACCCTGGTGGATGCTGAGGGTGTCGAGGTTGCAAGTGGAGAAGCCAAGGACGGCGTGGTCGACCTTGAAATCGTGGATGTGAACCTGTGGAAGCCGGGCGAGGGGTACCTGTACAACATGGTTGTCGAGGTCCTCGAAGGCGACGAGGTTGTTGATGTTTACAACCAGAGCGTCGGGGTCCGCACCGTCGAGGTTCGCGGCACCGAGTTCCTTATCAACGGTGAGCCCTTCTACTTCACCGGTTT
>CAYFRT010000099.1:0-1318 GCA_964345585.1 uncultured Actinomyces sp.
CGTGCGGCCGCTACCGCCATCCTCGTGGATGAAAACGTCGATGCCCCAGGAGACGCCGCTACGCTCACGTAGCTCACGTCGCGTTATGGGAGTGCTCTAAGCGCATCCTCGATCATCTGCCAGAACTTCTCCACGTCCAGGTCCAATGCGACGGTGGCGTTGTGAGGCTTGTTCTGGAAATCAGTGAGATCTGTGCAGGTGGCGCCCCGGGTGTATTCGCCCTTCAGTTCCACGTCCAGATGTGTGGGCTGGGTTGTCGCCACAGTGGGGTCTGCCAGCATTGCGACGGTGATGGGGTCATGCATAGGGGCGTCAGGCATCCCTCTGGAAGAGGAATAGGCGGCGCGGAAGAAGTTCAATAGCTGACCGCCGAACTTCGCGGTTTCGGTTGGGATGGCGCCGATCCGATCGATGACCTCGGATGTCACCAACGCCTGGTGGGTGATGTTCAGACCAACCATCGTGAATGGCACCCCACTGTCGAGGACGATTGCGATGGCCTCAGGGTCAGTTGCAGCGTTGAACTCCGCGTACGGCGTGATGTTGCCGCGGGTGGTTGAGCCACCCATCCAAATGACTGAGGCGACCTTGGCCATGTCGTCCGGGTACTCCCGGGCCAGAATTGCCACATTCGTCAAGGGGCCAGTCGCAACGATGGTGACGGGTTCTGGGTGATTCTCAATCACGTCGCGCATCAAATCGACGGCGCCGATGTCTTCCAATGGCACCGTTGGTTCGGGCAGTTCGGGACCACCCAAAGCGTTCTCCCCGTGGATCCAAACTGCCGGGCGCAGCGTCTCAGCGATGGGCCGATCCGCCCCTGCAGCAACCGGCACCCCTTCCGCTCCTGCGACTGTCAGCGCGATGCGCGCGTTCAAGGTGGTGTGCTCCAAAATGCCGTTTCCAGCGACAGAGGTGACCGCCAACAGGTCAATGTTGGGGTTGGCTGCCGCCAGCCAGATGGCAAACACGTCATCATGGCCTGGGTCGCAATCAAGAATGATCGGGATACTCATTTGGGTTCCACTCCAATTGGCTAGAGGACCGGCACGATCGTCACGCGCGGGTACATCGATTCCACAGCTTGCTGCCGTCACTGTCAACACTGGGCTGCCTCGTCAACACCGTGATGCCTGCTTCAAGGCCTCAGGCGTCTGTAGCCACTCAGAAGATCCCGGGGTGGCACGCTCGTTGATGTGTTGCAAACACGGTCCCATCAGCCTTCGCCCTCGTACACACCCACCCGACCGCTACCTGTGTATTGGATGGCGCCCCCGGCCGGGATGAATACGTGCGTGACGTGGTCGCGGTACCGGAT
>CAYFRT010000099.1:1418-5176 GCA_964345585.1 uncultured Actinomyces sp.
CGGGCACCAACCAGTCGATCCAGAAGAAGGCGTTTTCGCGGAGGATGCGGAAGCCACGGCGCTTGCATCAGCGGGTTCCGCAGCCCTTGGAGGTTCATGGGCAGTCCGCCATACCTGGAGGCGGAGATAAAGACGTACCGAGCGTAAGCGAAATAAAGCAGGAGGAGGCCGGAGTCTGCGGTGCCCTCGCTGGCCCGCATGCCCCTTTCATTGATTGGAAGGGAGCTAGTGGTGGCGGTGAGTCGGAGCGCGGAGGCCTCGTACAGCGCCTTGAAGTCATCGACGTGACGTTGCCGTAGCGTGTTCATGTCCATCGCGTTTACGAGGGCCAACGCCTCATCACACGCCTCGCTCAAGTCTTGAGTTTGCGGCGTCTTCGGATCCTCGAAGTTATAGTCCGTTGCCGCGCTGACCAGGAGTGTTGCACTCTCTGCGCCAGAAACAAGCAGTCGGTCCCCCACCACCTCCACGCTTCCACCTTCGGTGCGCGCCGTGACCGTCATCTGGAATGAGGTGCCGGGGAACTCCCCGTTTTCTGCCGCGGCACGACCTGTTAACCGGAGGCGATCGGAGGTGGCCGTGACCGTAGCGCCGGAGGGCCTGGTCAGTGTCACTTCGAAGGAGACCGCCCCGGCTTTATCCGCAGTGTATTCGCAGACCAGCACCTAATCGGGTTCGCTAACGAATGCTTCTCTTTTGTACGAGGTGCCCTATGATCGGAAGGTAGTCCTCGCAGTCACAGTGTTGAAGGAGAGTTCTCGACGGTAGTCTTCGGTCTCTCCCAGGCCCCGGTGTTCGAGGTGGATGAAACCTAAAGGCTGGAAACTCCTTCGCTCCCCGTCACTGTCAGGTTCCAGGAATTGGTTACGGCAGATGGACTCCGCTTCTGCGTTCTTACCTGCGAACAACAACTCCCGCATCTGGCTGATCAGCTCTGGGCCGCCAGGGTTGTCTGTCGGGGTGGGAGGCCCGCACCAGATGGTGGATTCGTTCACTAGGATTTCTTCGTCGCCCACACCCCCGAAAATCATCGCGCCGATGCGACCGTTTCCGAGGGAGATCGCCGAGGTCCACTCTTCCGCCGGTTCCCTAAACCAAAACCGCTGAGGCTTAAGTCCTGCCTGTGTGTTCGTGAATCCTCTTTCGGTGCTCTCTCCCTCCTTGCCGTGGCTGTCCCCTGCGGACGTCGTCTCCGCCTGCCAGCGTTTTTCTGAGCGAGGTTCCCCCGTTCAAGTCGAGGCTCCCCGGTCTAATCGACTCCCACCTCTTCTTTCTTGAAGGCCAGCCGAACGTTTAGTTTTTAAAGACCAGCCGAAGGTCGCCGAGCACTCGGGAATGCTGAGTGGTTCTGGGTGCACCCAGAACGCAGGGAGCACCTGATGCGCCTGGGAGCCGGAAATACTGGACCACCGAGCACCGAAGACACGGAGGCGCCGAAACCACTGAGGGGCCGTGGAGCGCTGAGAGTACGTCCGAATCCGGAGCCCAGAAGTTCCACAACAGTGTTCCCGGTCCTTAATTCGGGTCCCGGAGCTCCAGGCGTGACCGTTTTCGACGATTGCCTATTCATGACACGGTATCTAAGGGCCGGGAAGCAGTCTGAAGTCCGCACGTAGGTCGAGAACACTGCTCGCGTTGCTCGCGGAACGCTCCTGAAAACTCAAATTTGCGGCGGCGACCCTACTTGGAGATCTCACGCCTCAACGAGGCGGGCGTTCCTGTCCACCGGGTCTGTTCATAGCGCCCAAGTTTCTCTCCCCTGTCGATTTTCTCCTTGATCGCCAACAGTTCCGCGCGGTCTTTTTCTGAAATCTCCATGGGTGTTCCTTCACAAGCCTGAGAGGGTTTGGTTTTTACTATCACCCAAGTATCCCCCATCTGACACCCCAGGGTGAAGCAACGCGGTCGTGCCTCGTGTCGCGTGAAAACTAACAGCACTGCGCGAAGCCTCTCTGGTGCAGACGACGCACTCCCTGCAGAAGGCGAGGTGGCGTGTCTTCAACTAAGAGTCTCTCCAGAACACTCCCTTTGTCCTGGGTGTCGGTGACAAGGCGAACCTCGTCTATTCCTGGAAAGGGCGAGCGAAGTGATTCGATGGCGGCTTCCACTGATACGTCGAAGCCCCACCTGTTGAAGCCGGTTCCCAGAATCGGGAGGGCAACGGTTCTCGCCCCGGCATCTGCGGCCACCTTCAACGCTTGGTTGTACGCTGCAACCAGCATTCGCTTCCTCTGTGCCAGGCTGGCTCATTGAGACCACGACGTGAATGATGCGTTCGGCGGGCAGATCAAAGCCTGGGGTCGCAACTGCCTCGCCGACTCTGAGTTCCTGGGGGAAAGACTGTCGCACGTGCTCGATAAGTTGTGAACCAGCACGAGCGTAGATCGCCGACTCCAAACAAGGCGACAGGCTCCGCTATGTCCGTTTTAGACTTCTGAGCGGACCATAACGCTGCTCACACCCCGTTTCGCCGTCTTCGCGTGTCTAAATCGAACAACGCGCCCGGCACCAGAGCCGCAAAGCAGCACGTTAGTGAGGGGACCCAGGAACTTTTCCGCCCCCAAAGACCTGGACTTTTCGTTGCCGTTCCCTGGAAAAGTCGGCTTTGACCTTTTCGATTTGTCGGGGTGACAGGATTTGAACCTGCGACCCTCTGGACCAATTTGGCACATCCACCTCTTCGTTGAAATCATGCGTTTTCGTTGCAATCTCGCTCCTAACGAGCGGTATAAAGGGTAGCTAAATATGGGGATAAACGCCATGTGAAGACAGCACTATGTCATTTACTATGACACTTTCTCGAATCTCCCCCACCAGATATTGGTGCGAAAACCCCATCAAATCTCCTGCGGAAGCTGCGTTGCCCCACAGGGTAGGTATGGACACCAAAACCAGGGAGCCGACCACGCTTCTTAACCCCAGGCAAGTCTCCCAGCTACTCAATGTTAGCGAACGGACACTCTCTACGTGGAGGGACCAAAATGAAGGCCCTCCCTATAGGGAATCTAAGTCGAAATCACGAGCCCGCATCAGGTACCAACTAGGAGCCCTGGAACGGTGGCTCGACGACGAGGCCATGCCTTAAGAACTGGGTCGGATCGGTCACTAATTGTGTCGGCTCCAATCTCTTGGTTCCGCATAGTGTGTCTTGGCTTCCAGATGTTCTGGGAACCAAGAAAGGAAAACACAAATGGTTAACCCAGGCCGCAAGGCACTTGGCGCAGTTGCAGCGATAGCACTTGGAGTTCTCGCTCTCGGCGGGTGCTCTACCTCCAAGGACTCAGAGGTCATCGAAGAGCCCGATGGCGTTGAAGAAGTAATCACCGACGAAACCGAAGGTGACCACGAAAAGGTCACTGAAGATGAATCCGTTGACGGCGAAGTTATTGAAGAAGAATCGGTCGAAGAAACCAAATAGCGATAAGCACACTGCGGGGTAGTCCGTTTGCATACTTCCCTGCGTCTGTGGGGGTCGTTCCAAAAAAGCTTAAGGAGAGCCAGATGGCTATTAGTAAGAATGCGCCGGGTAAGGCGCATGGTGGTCCAGGGAAGGTTTTAGCAGCGCTAGCAACTGCTGCCCTGGTTGGTTTAGGAGTAACGCCAGCGGCGTTTGCAGCGCAGACTGGTGAGGGCTCTGTCGTTGATGAGGAAGTAAGTGATACAGAGGTTGTAGAGCCTGCTGCATCGCCTATCTTGGCTCCGTTGGTTCTTGTCGGCGAGGGCTTGATTACTGAGACCCATGGGCCGCCCCCGTTGTT
>CAYFRT010000100.1:0-5170 GCA_964345585.1 uncultured Actinomyces sp.
CCAGGTCCAGGCACTGGCGCTGCGGGGGTCGGCCCCGGTTTGGCCTTTGCTCCCGGCATTTTCGCCGGTGTGGCCCTCCCTGCTGGTTTTGCCGGCTTCTTAGTGTCGGCAGGAGCGGCTTTGCCAGCCTTCTCCTTAGGTGCGGTTTCCTCTACCGTCTTGGCAAGACTTTCGTAATGTTCCGTAACACGTCGGACCACTGGTGCTTCAACCATTGATGAAGCAGACTTTACAAATTCGCCTTTGGTATCGAGGTATTCCCGCAGTTCTTTACTCGTGATTCCGAGCTGTTTCGCCAGCTCGTGGACACGCATCCTAGGCACAAAATCTCCTCTTCGGGTCCATCCCCGGAAAGGAGGACGGACGTTTACAACTGCTGGCAGCTCATCGCTGGGTACTCATCGGGTGCCCATCAGCTTCCAACCCGCTTTCCTATCGTTTGAACGAGGTCGGCCCGTTCACTTCCGTCTGTGCGAAAACCATTGATAGATCTGTTGACAGATCTGTGATCTCCGCAAACAAGTGTAGACCAGCTATTGGGCTGCTCCGGTGGACAGATGTGAGCGACTAATCACGTCATTTGGCGCTCGGGACCAAGAATTGTTCCCGAGCGCCATGAAGTGTTGCAAGCCTTGAATCAGTCCTGGGGCCGATCCGGCATGGAGGAACGAGAAGCCTCGACCTCCCCATCTTCCGCAGTGTCGGAATGGATATCGATGTGGAAACCGGTCAGCCGGGCGGCAAGCCGAGCGTTCTGGCCGTCCTTACCAATCGCCAAAGAGAGCTGGAAGTCAGGCACGATTGCGGTTGCGGTTCGGTTGGCCTCTGAGTGAACAACAACTCGGCTAACACGTGCGGGGGAAAGCGAGTTCGCGACAAAGCGTGCAGAGTCTGCAGACCAGTCAACGATGTCTATCTTCTCTCCGCCCAGTTCCGCCATGACGTTCCGCACACGACCACCCATGGGGCCGATGCAGGCGCCTTTCGCGTTGACCCCTTCACGGGTCGCAGCCACGGCAATCTTTGTCCGGTGCCCGGCTTCCCTGGCGATGGCTTTGATTTGAACTAAGCCCTCGTCAATCTCCGGAACCTCGCGCCGGAACAGGCCCTCCACCAGGCCGGGGTGGCTGCGAGACAAAACGATGCGCGGCCCCTTATCGGTCCGCTCAACCGACACCACGTAAGCGCGGATCCGGTCGCCATGTTCGTAGCGCTCACCGGGGACCTTCTCAACGTCCGGGAGGACCGCCTCAAAGTCATCACTAAGTTTCACCAGCGTGGTGCGCCGATCTTTCGACTGCTGCACAATGCCGGTTACAACCGCGCCCTCGCGCCCCGCATAAGCACCCAGAACACGGGTGTCCTCGGCCTCCCGCAAGCGCTGCATGATGATGGAACGCGCGGTAGATGTTGCGATGCGGCCAAAGTCGGAGGGCGTGTCATCAAACTCCCCGATCTCATTGCCGTCATCGTCGACCTCGGTTGCTATCACCGAGGCGCGACCGGACTTCCGGTTGATCTCAATACGCGCCTTATCAATCGCCCCGGGCATGTTGTGGTAAGCGCGAAGGAGTGCCTCTTCGATGGCGTCGACCAGGGTGTCGAGGCTGATCCCCCGTTCCTGCTCCACCATCCGGAGGGTCGTCATATCGATTTCCAAAGCTACCCCTCCGTCGGGACCTGAGCGATGACGCGTGCAGAGCGGATCTTATCGAATGGGTAGCTGTTCTTCTTCCCATCGACGTCCAACACCACACCGTCGTCAGTAACGTTTGCGAGGACACCTTCAAGCTTGTCGCCGTCACGAAGGCGAACACGAATGGTCCGACCCACGTTCCTGCGGTACTGCCGGTCGGTGGTCAAAGCGGACTCTGCGCCAGGCGTGGAAACCTCAAGGTTGTACTGGTCCGCGATTGGGTCCGCGGCGTCCAAAGCCTTGGAGAAGAGCCTGGCTAGGTTCGCTACCTGATCCGAGGAGAGGGATTCAATCCCATCTGTCCGATCAACGATGATGGCGAGCGCAGGAGGATTCGACCCGGGGTTGTAAGTGACATTTTCGACTAGTGCACCCTGGTCTGCCGCCAGAGGGTCCACGATTTCCTTCACCTTCGAAACGATTTCTGCTGTTTCCACGGCGTAAGCCCCTTTTCAATGGTTCCTGCAGCCCCGACCCTGATGTCCGTGGCCTCTATGTTATTTGGCGCGTGGTGTGCGCCGGCATTTATGTTCCTCGTGCAATGTTAGCCCCTACCGTGCAATGATCTGCATGTGATTCCTCGAAAGCCTTCCCAGCCCTCACAACGCGCAACCCAGACCACGCGCAAAGATGTGGGGCCAAGTAGGGCCAGAAGGGCGCTGCTGCTGGGCGCGGTGACGCCTCTGATTTTGGTTGGGGGTTGCACCACTTCTCTGCCCTCGGACACCAACGCCCAAAGCGAACCGATTCTCGCGCTTCCGGCGCTTTCGGCTACCGAAGAACTGCGCGACGAGATTGTCCGTGTGGATGCCGCCGTTGCAAAGAGCGCCGCAGGTTTGCATCTACCAGACGTCGAACTGGCCGCAGAGCAGCGCCTAGAGGCAGGTGGCGGACTGTGGGATCCGTGGGTTGACGTGGATTTCGAAGAGCGCCCCAATTTGGTTGTGGAGCAGCCCATGTCTTTGGAGTCCGCCCCAAGCGGGGAGGAAGAACTGGCGGAGTTCATGCTAGAAACAGGCGCCGCGCAACTCCAACTGGTCAGCACTTCGCCCGGTCTAACCGCCAGTGAGCGCCTCGCTTTGGCGAGCATCTTGAGTGGACGTGTGGTCTCGGGGGCGGCTCTTCAAGTGTCCTCGGGCAAAACCCCCACGGCCACCCCGTACCTAGGACTTTTCGATGACGTCGAGGTGGAGGCTCTCCCCCAGTCGGGTTCCCAACTGGATACAGGCCAGAGCGGCACTTTGAGCGAGGCCCCAGGCCTGAGCAACGTCCAAGAGTCGTCAGCCTTGAATGTTTACGACTGCGTCGCCTCATCTCTTCTTCGCGTCGAAAGTTCCAAGGCAAATACCATTCCGGGAGTGAGAAAACTCGCAACAAAATTGGAACAGCGAGTCGTGTTGCTTCGAGAAATGGGTGCCTATGACGCGCGCGGGCCCCGCTGCATTTACGCGGATGCGACGGCAGACGAACTGCTTCAACAACTCGTTTACACGGACCTGGAATTGCTGGAGTCGGAGTCTTTCGCAACCAGGGCGCTGGCCGCCAAGTACCTCTTCCAAGATTCGGTTCTGTGGGCGAAGATTGCACCAACGAAAGCCAACCAGGTTTCGCTGCTGCTGGACCGCCCCACTTCTTTGGACAACTCACAAAGCGGGGACGGGCAAACCCAGAGTGCGGATGGCAAGTGAGCAGGGCTCGGCGACTCTGACAGGCGGAACGCGAAACTAGAATGGAGAAATCTGTGAGCAGCACACCTGAGGATGGACTCGAACCCGGATCCGAGCCGAGACCTTTGCCTGAGGACATTGATCAAGAAACTCCCGAAGAGCTGATTGCGTACGGGAAAAGGGCCCAGGTTTGGAATACGCGTTCCTTGTACTTCCTTGCTGCAAGCATCGTGCTGATGCTGCTGGTGTTCTTCTTCAGCGAGTCAATGCCACTCCGGGTCGCCTCGGCGTCTCTCTTGATGGTTGCCGGCGCAACTGCGATGGCGACAACTATGGCCGTGTTCTCACTGCGAACCGAACGGAAACGGTTAGGGATCGACAAGCTTCATCTTGGCGAAGACGACGAAGAAGTGAACGACGAGGGCTAAGCGGACGTAAGTGGAACAAACCCAAGTGCGCAGCAAATCTGAACTACTGTTTGCTTCATGGAAAAAACAAGGACTTTGCCAAACGACCAGGAAGTGCCGGAATCAGTTGACACCTTGAAGCCGACCTACTGGTACAACATCGCTGCGGACTTCCCGGAGGCAGCGCCGCCTCACCTAAACCCGGCGACGAAAGAACCCATTAAGGAAGAAGAACTCGCAAGACTGTTCGCTTCTGAACTGGCACGTCAGGAACTTTCAACCGAACGCTTCATCCCGATCCCTGAAGAAGTTCAAGACGCTTACGCCACGTTCCGCGCCACCCCGTTGATTCGTGCGAAACGGCTGGAGAAGAAACTGGGCACGAAATCGCGCATTTACTTCAAGTATGAGGGGGTCTCCCCTGTCGGCTCTCACAAGGCGAACTCTGCGATCCCGCAGGCCTACTACAACAAGCAGGACGGGGTCACGAAGCTAACCACGGAAACGGGTGCCGGCCAGTGGGGTGCGGCGCTGTCATTGGCGGGTGCCTTGTTCGACATTGATGTCGAAGTGTTCCAGGTGCGGGCTTCCTACGACTCGAAGCCTTACCGCAGGTACCAGATGGAGGTGTATGGAGGGCAGTGTCACTCCAGCCCCTCGGACCTCACCGAAGTTGGGCGCGCGATCTTGGCCGAGCAGCCCGACACGACAGGTTCTCTTGGAATGGCCGTTTCGGAGGCAGTCGAAGTTGCCATGAGCGAACCCAACGCTCGCTACGCCCTTGGATCCGTGTTGAACCACGTTGCGATGCACCAAACCGTCATCGGCCAAGAGGCGATTGCTCAGCTGCGGGAGGCGGGCGAGGACCTTCCCGACGTCATCTTCGGCTGCGCCGGAGGCGGGTCGAACCTTGCTGGACTGTCCTTCCCGTTCCTCCGGCACGTTATCGCCGGCGAAGCGGACATCAAGATTGTTGCCGCGGAGCCAGCCGCATGCCCGTCGCTGACTCAGGGCGAGTACCGCTACGACTTCGGGGACTTCTCTGGAATGACTCCCCTGCTGAAGATGTACACGCTGGGCCAGGATTTCGTTCCCGATCCCATCCACTCCGGTGGGCTCCGCTACCACGGCATGGCGCCGGCAGTGTCACATGCCCGTCACCTTGACTTGATCGACCCGGTTGCCATCACCCAGGATGATTCCTTCGCCGCGGGATTCCTGGTCGCCCGGACAGAGGGTATTGTCCCCGCTCCCGAGTCGAACCACGCTATCGCCGCCGCAATTAACTACCTGGAGGGCGAAGGCAAGGACAAGGAGGAAGTCATCGTCGTCGGTGTCTCAGGCACCGGGGTTCTTGATCTCCCCTCGTACGAACTGTTCCTCCCCCAGAACGAGGAGAA
>CAYFRT010000101.1:0-5090 GCA_964345585.1 uncultured Actinomyces sp.
TAGCCGCATAAGAAGAAAAACAACAACACCCTGTCTCAAAAACTTGACTAGCGCACATAGAGCGTTTTCGTGGGTTGCGGTTCCAAATGAAACGCGGTGCCGACTCTCACCTGTCGCTAGAATAATGAAATGGCAACAATACGGGACGTCGCAGCCAAGGCTGGAGTGGCGGTCAGTACCGCATCCTACGCGCTGTCTGGCCGGAAAAAGCTGCCCGCCGCCACAGTTGACAGGGTTGTCGCAAGTGCGGAAGAGCTGGGCTACTACCCATCCGCAGCTGCACGCGCCCTTTCGGTGTCGAGAGGTCGTAGCAATATCATCGGCTTCCTCGCCAAGGTAACCCCGGAAGCTACAGAGGCCGATCTTGAAGCATTCACACAGTTTGTGAGTGAAGCGGTCTTCGCTACGGGCAAGCATGATTACGACCTTCTGATTCTTGGGCGGGAAGGAGACTTGGGCAGAGAATTCGTGGCGGACGCGGTTCTACTCATGGACGTGCGTTACAACGAGGCCCGACTTTCTATCCTCCGCGAAAGGGGCGTCCCCACGGTCATGATCGGATGCCCGTCCGACGCCCACGGGTTTTCAGCCGCCGACTTAGATTTCGGTCAGGCCGGACGGCTCGCGGTCGATGCACTGTCTGACCTGGGACACCGCGAAATAGTCCATGTGGAATCACAATATGTGGAAAATGGTGAGGACGATGAGCTAGCGCACCGCGTTTTCTTCCGAGCAGGCGCGGACAGTCGCGCAAAAGAGCGTAACGTCCGACTGTCTCACCACCCCGTAGAACGCCATTCAACGAACCTGGACGAATGGGCCGCGGGATGCCTCGAAGAACACCCTGACGTCACGGCCATCGTCGTCACGGAGGTAGGTCTCGTCACCCCCGTCATGGACGCATTCCGCAATCACGGTTTCACTTTCCCCGATGACCTATCCTTGCTAGCGGTGGGGTCGGAAAGAGCCCTCGGGCCCCTGGCTCCAGAGGTGACGATCATCGACGTCCCGGGTCGCAAAATGGTGTCGGCTGCGGTGGACATGGCAGTTTCCGAGCTAGAGGGGTCCACGCGACCTGGAGAGATTCGCTTGCTGCCGCCAGAATTGACCGTGAAACGGTCGACGGCTCCGCCACGTACACGGTGACAGAAACACTCCACCAGCAGCGAATCTCCTGAAAGACGTAACAGAATGGTAACAATGGCGAACCGTTTCACCTGTAATAGTGAAACGGTTCGCCAAATCCGATACTATGCTCTGGTCGCTCTCTCCCAGCCACGGACGGAAGCGTAACCATATCGATATTCAGAGAGGAATATGTCTATGAAAACCGCACGCGCAATGACGATCGGCGGAGCAAGCGTAGTAGCGCTGGCGCTCGCCGCAGGTTGCACTTCGGGTGGAGGCTCTTCCACAGCCTCGGAGAGCGGAGGCGAAGCACCAAGTGTCAGCAAGCTGACACTGTGGGATGGCTTCAGCCAGTACAACACCGGCAACTCGCCGCTTGAGGGCCTGATTTCGACCTGCGAAGAGGAAACGGGCATCTCCATCGATCGCACGGTGAATGAGGACATCGGAGCGAAGCTCACCCAAGCGGCCGCCACTGGTGACCTTCCGGATCTGACCATTATTGACAACCCAGAAGTCTCCCAGTTTGCGGCAACAGGAATCCTAGCTGACAATGAAGAATCTGGGGTGAGCACAGAGGGTATGATGTCCAATGTCGTGGAACCGGGTATCTACGAGGGCAAGACGTACGGCGCACCGTTCGGGTCAAACACCCTGGCCCTTTACTACAACACCGAGATGTTGGAAGCGGCTGGTGTTGAGGCACCATCAGACTGGGCCACGCTCAAAGAGGTCGCTGAGAAGACAACTGTCACTGCAGACCGTCGTTACGGAATTGCTTTCTCCGCGCGGCCCAACGCTGAGGGAACGTTCCAGTTTCTTCCCTTTTTCTGGGGAGCGGGCGCCGAGCTGACGGAGCTTGATTCTCCCGAAGCCATCTCTGCTCTGGAACTGTGGGTGGACCTGGTCTCCGACGGATACGCCTCTTCCGAGAACGTCACCCTCAACCAGCAAGAGGTCCGCGATCAGTTCATGGCCGGAAACGCGGCGATGATGGTGAACGGGACCTGGCAACTCAACACCCTGGACGAATCCGGCATTCCGTACGCGGTAGTCCCCATTCCAGATCCGGACGGTGGCGCGGCACCCAGCCCCCTCGGCGGCGAGTTCATAACCGTGGTACAAAGCGGTGACACCGACAGAATCAAGGCTGCGGGAGACTTCGTTAACTGCTTCACGAAAGCCGATAATCTCACGGGATGGCTAGAAGGTCAGACCTACATTTCCCCATACCCCGAGCAGGCCCAGGAACAGGCCGATACCGACCCGCGCCTGGTCCCCTGGGTTAAGGCCGTTGACGCTGCTCGTGCTCGAAGCCTCGATCTAGGACCTCGATACGGATCAATCGCTACTCGGTTGGGTGAAGCGCTCTCGGGTTCTGTAGCCGGTGCAACCAGCCCAGCAGAGGCGCTGCAGGCAGCCCAAGAGTCAGCTAACTAGAAAGGCTGCCGCAGTGACGCTTTCCACCATCTCCGATGGCGCAACGAAAGAATCACGGGCTTCCGAGCCGCCGGATGACGGGCAGAATCAGCTGGCGGCCCGGAAGAGGAGCCAGAGAAAGTCGCAGATCGCTGCTTTCGCCTTTGTTCTTCCCGTCGCCCTGTTTCTGCTCGGATTTTTCATCTACCCGATATTCCGCACAGTGCAACTGAGCCTGACCGACTACACGTTTCAGTCTTACTTCTCAGGAGAGGCTCCCTTCGTTGGCCTGGCAAATTATCGGACGATTATCACAGACCCCTTGTTTGGCCGAGTGCTTCTCAACACGTTCCTTTTCGTGTTCGTTTCCCTCTTGGTCCAGTTCATCATCGGGCTTGCCCTGGCGGTCTTTTTTGTGAATAAATTTCCTCTCTCGGCAACGTTCAGAGCCCTGATACTTGTCCCGTGGTTGCTGCCTGTGGTCGTCTCTGCGACGACGTGGAGATGGATGTTCTACAAGGATTACGGGATCATCAACGCCGCCCTTGGCACACACATCGGTTGGCTTTCTGACCCAGCGTGGTCTCTTTGGGCCGTGATTATCGCCAACATTTGGCTGGGGATTCCCTTCAACTTAGTTCTCTTGTACGGCGGCCTCCAGGCCATTCCCGAGACCCTGTACGAGGCAGCCTCGCTGGATGGTGCCGGCTCATGGCGTAAGTTCACTTCCATCACCTGGCCTTTGCTTCGACCGGTGGTGACCGTGACCTTGCTTCTCGGGATGGTCTACACGATCAAAGCATTCGACATCATCTGGGTGATAACTGAGGGCGGTCCGGTAAATAGTTCGCAGACTTTGGCTACGTGGTCTTACAAACTGTCGTTCGAAGGCGGGATTGACCAGAGCATGAGCCTGGGTGCCACAGTTTCTACTCTCCTGCTCCTTTTGGCGCTAATCCTAGGCGCGGTTTATCTACGCACTCAGCGGAAGGAGGTCCAGCTATGAGAACCGGAAAGAAGACTCCCGCGTGGGTTTACACGGTGTTCGGCCTGCTGTTCTCCGCGATCATGCTCTTCCCTCTGTATTGGATCATCAACGTGTCGCTAACCAAGCCGGCAGATCTGGTCAGCATCCCACCCCATCTTTTTCCTGCTGACCCCACTCTGGAGGGGTATAGATTGGCGTTCGAGAAGAATCTGCATCCCCTTCTCGTCAGCCTTGGGCTGGCGACCAGCTCCGTCGTTCTTTGCTTGGCAATTTCGCTGCCCGCCGCGTACGGGATGAGCAAGCTGAAGGCTCCGGGAACTGGAATCATCATGTTCGGTTTCCTCTTATCGCAGATGGTTCCGGGCATCGTCGTGGTTACGGCGCTTTTCACTCTCTACAAGAACGTGGGACTGTTAAACACGCTGCCAGGTCTGGTCCTGGCTGATGGGACAATTGCCGTGCCGTTCGCGACAATTCTGTTGCAGGCGTTCATGCGAACGCTTCCAAATGAGCTCTTTGAAGCCGCGCGAATCGATGGTGCGGGAAGGCTCAGAACGTTCTGGTCGATCGCGATGCCCTTGAGCCGCAACGCCGTGGTCACGGCCGGCCTCTTCGCGTTCCTATTTGCCTGGGGAGACTTCCTCAACGCAAAGACGTTGACCACCGGCAACAGCGTCGTCCCGATCACCCTGGCCTTGTTCCGTTTCGTCGGGGCAGAAGCCACTAACTGGAACGCAGTTATGGCAACCGCGGTTCTGGCGTCCGTACCGGCCGCCCTGCTTCTGGTATTTGCACAAAAGTACGTAGCTGCTGGCGTGACGGCCGGCGCAGTGAAGGATTAACAGAAGGTGACATCAAAACATTCAGCGTTCCGTCTAGTGCCCCACGGGGTCGAGTGGTTGGGCAATGGTGAAACACTCAGGATCGAAGCGTGGGGGCATGACGGGTTGCGCGTGCGCTCCCGGATCAAAGAGCCCATCCAAAGCCCGGGCTGGGCACTGCAAGAGGTGGACCCGGTCGACCCTGTGGTTACGTTCTCCGACTCGGCCGTCTCCATCACCAACGGTGAGATTACGGCGGTCATAACGTCTAACTCGTACTTCGACGGCCAGCAGGGGTATGCGGTCGACGCGTGCGAAATCGAGTTCTTGGACTCCAGCGGGAAGGTTTTCTTGAGAGAGCTCGACTCCCATGGGGCTTTGAAGCGGAAGGCCAGAGACTTTCACCCCTTGGCGGGCGGAGGTTTCTCGCTGACGGCGGGATTCCAGTCTTCCCCCTCGGAACACCTAGTGGGCATGGGCATGTACCAAGAGGACCTCATTGACCTCAAGGGTGCAACGTTCGCGCTCACGCAACGAAACTCTCAGGCTACGGTGCCCTTCGTAATGTCAAGCGAAGGCTACGGATTCCTGTGGAACAACCCCGCCATCGGGCAGGCCGTGTTCGGCACCAACCGCACTGAGTGGCACGCGCAAGCAACGGATCAGCTCGATTACTGGGTGACCGCGGGCAAAACCCCTCGGGACATCGCGAAACGATACTCAGAAGTCACGGG
>CAYFRT010000102.1:0-5078 GCA_964345585.1 uncultured Actinomyces sp.
CGTTAGTTCTTGTCCAACCAGGACGGCTTCTCATCCAACCAGGACGACGTTTCACCCAACCAGCACGGCGGCAGTGCGTGGCGGCACGAAAGCCTGCCCTCGTCCCACATCCCAGCGTGCTGCCTTCACAACTGGGTCGGCCCCGTCGGCGAGGACCGGATGCAGCCGGAGCTCCACCCCCTGCATCCCGGTAACCGTGCCAGTCCAAGCAATCGGGGTCGCGTTGAACACGACTACGACGCGGCTCCACTCGGAGTCCGGAAGCGTTGAGCCGTGGCCCTCGTCCGGATCGGTGATCGACATGACGATGACGCCGAGGTCCTCGTTCGCCCCTGTGTTGGGGAATTTGAGCATCTTTTTGATGGCCTCGGCGTCCCCCAGGGTGAGAAGGGGGGTGGAAGCGCGAACTCGTAGCAGGTCCAGAGACATTCGCCGGGCCAGGTCCATGGCGTCTGGAGTGGGTTTCAGCGCGGGATCCTCGAGCAACGGACGCATCGCGTCCCACTTGTTGCCGTTCGAGCCCAGCATGGGAAGGCCCTCGCCGAACTGGTTCCACTGCCCCGTCCAGTCGATGGCGTTGAACCAGTCGGAGGAGGCGTAGGAGTCTCGGTCAAGCGACTTCGAACGCAACAACTCGGTGCCCGAGGCCCAAAATGCTGGCGACTGCCCGTACGCCACCACCGCGTTCGCGAGCACCTGCATGCGCAGGCGGGTTTCCATCGGCGTGTCCGTGGGGAGTTTCCATACGAGGAAATCAAAGAGCGTCTCGTTATCGTGAGCCTCGACGTAGTTCACGGATTCTTCAGGATTGTCGGCGAAGGCTGCGGGCTGCCCTCGGAAATACAAATCGGAGGCGCGGATGGTGCCCCAATCAGTGGGAACCTCGTAACTCTTCAGCGATCCCGCCAGACAAACTTTCACGGCGTTCATGCACTCTTTCAGGTGCCCCAACTGTTGGCCGGGGTGCTGCGTGTTTGCCACTTCCCGGTTCGGATCCGTGTAGAGGCCCGTGCCGAAACCCTGCGATTGACGAGGGTCGCTATCTGCCGGCGTTCCCCCCAACACAGCGTCACGCAGCCGGTCGTTGAACGCCCCAATCCCGGTCCCAGCCACGTGCCGCTGAGAGGCCTGGACGAAGAGGGCATCGGGACTGACCTCGCCAAAATCCCACCCCTCCCCGTAAAGGTAGATGCTGGCACCATCAACGCCGCTGTTCTCGATGGTCAGGGCGTCCAGAGCAGCCCTGATGTTCTTCATGTTTTCGAGTGAGTGATGACCCATCAGGTCGAAGCGAAACCCATCCACGTGGTACTGGACCGCCGCCGTGACCAGGGCGTCGATCATCATTTTCTGGGCCATCGTGTGCTCAGTGGCAACGTTGAAACAGCAGGTCGATTGTTCCACCATTCCAAGTGGACAGAGCCGGTGGTAGTAACCCGGCACCACCTTGTCCAGCACAGACATGTCGTCCTGGCCGGCCCCCGCCGTGTGGTTGAAGACGACGTCCTGCGCCACACGCAAACCCATCTGGTGGATTGCGGCGATCATTTGCCGGTATTCCAGAGTTCTGGCGCCCCCAACTTGATTCCCCGGCGAAGCGTAGGAGCCCTCCGGCGTGAACCAGTGGAACGGGTCGTAACCCCAGTTGAACCCGTTGACGTCTAAGACCTTTTGCACGGCTTCCTGTTGGATGGGGGAGGCAGGTCCCCAACCGGGCATTTGGCGAAGTTGTTCGAGGTTTCCCGGCACCAACGCGACCCCGTCCAGGGAGGGGAGGGTTTGTTCGGAGCGGGCCTCGGGAATACTCGTTGTCGCAATGTCGAACGTGGGGAGGAGGTGCACTGTCGTCATTCCCGCGTCGGCAAGGTCTTTCAGGGCGGTAACGCCGTCTGAGTTGGCAAGCGTAAAGGCCTTGTAAGTCCCTCGAAGGTCCGCCGGGACGCTCTGGTCCCAGATTGAGAAGTCGCGGACGTGCAGTTCATAGATGGTTTGCTGGGCTTGAGTGCGCAGGGGAGCGGGGCGAGTGTGGCCCCACTTCTCCGGCTTCCACCGGGGCTGATCCAGGTTCACCAGGACTGAACGCTTGGAATCAACAGTCAGGCCCAGCGAGTACGGGTCCGTGACCAGGTTGTCCACGACCTGCCCAACCGAGGGGGCAAAAACGCGGACGTTCCACAGGTACTGGCGGTCCTCCCAAGTTGCCTCGCCCACCACTTCCCACACGCCGGTGGGTTTGCGCGTTGCCTGCACAATTTCCGGGTTGCCCGAGGGCTCATCCCAAATCACCAACGACACCGATTCTGCGGTCGGTGCCCAGATGCGGAGGGTCGGGGTGGCCTCGTTCCAAATGAGACCCAAGTCCTCTTGTTCTGCCTCCGCATATAGATCGTCGAGGACGCCGGCAATCTGGCCGCCCGTCTGAGCCACGACTTCTTCTCCGACGAGGGCTTGAAAAGTAATTGGGCCCTTCAGGATCTCCTCGACCCGGGGGCGTTCAAGGGGGCGTCCGTCTTGGCCCGACAGGTGAAGCGCGAGGTAAGGCTGCTTCTTCGTGCGCCAGTCCATCTCCAGGTGCTCAGGGTCGAGGGTGCCCGCGGTGAGCTTCACATCCGGGTGGCCCAGGAGCCCATACCGGGCACCCAGGGTGTGGAGCGCTTCAGGCCACGCGACCGTTTCTGCGTCCAACCACAGTGCCTGAAATCCGGAGGAGGTGGGGGACATAGGGGGGTGAACCTCGGCAATCTTCGACGTTTGTCTGGGCAGGGCGCAGAACCCACGAAAAACTGGTTGAACGTCCTTTGTGAATGTATCAAAGAAGAACTTATCGGTAGGGAGGGGTGGCGGCGATTTTCGGAGATAACGCGATGCCGTGAGGGGTTTGAGGGCGCTGCCTTGGTTCCTCGTCCACTTTCCCCCAGATCGGCGATAACGAAAGAATATGTGTCAGTAAAATTCGATACCCCGCAGGGTATAGGTGTATGGTCGGAGTCGGTGGCGTCCAAGGATGGGCGCCTGAGCTAAATCGAGGGAGATAAGGCATGGCGGATATAGTCGTCCTGGGTGCGGGCGTCTCCGGTCATACAGCCGCTCTTCACCTTCGCCGAATGGTCGGCAAGGATGACAGTGTGACCGTGGTGACTCCAAACAGTCATTACAACTGGATACCTTCAAACATCTGGGTAGGCGTCGGGGATATGCCCGAAAAGAAAGTGGTTTTCCCACTCGCACCAATTTACAACCGCAAGCGAGTCAACTACGTCCAGGCAAAAGCGGTGGCCATCCACCCGCATGGAGATGAGAACATCGATCGCGGATTTGTCGACATTGAAAGCACTGAGGAGGGGAGCGAGGGCAGGAAAGGTCGCATTCAATACGACTTCCTCGTCAACGCAACCGGTCCGAAGCTGAGGTTTGAGGCGACGGAGGGGCTTGGTCCAGACAACGGATACACCGTTTCTGTTTGTACTGCTGACCATGCAGTTCATGCGGCCGCGGAGCTCGATAAGCTCATCGAGCGCGCAGCTACTGGGGAGAAAGTCACGGCTGTCGTCGGCACCGGCCACGGAACCTGTACGTGTGAAGGCGCTGCGTTCGAATACGTGTTCAACGTGGATGACAAGCTCCGCAAGGCGGGCGTGCGCGACAACGTGCGCCTGATTTTCTTGACGAATGAGGCTCAGCTGGGCGACTTCGGCGTCGGCGGAATGACGTTCGTTGAGAGGGGCTTTGAAACCTCGTCGGAACTGTGGACTGGGTCTTTGTTCCGGGAGCGCGATGTTGAGGCGATTGTGGGAACACACGTCGAGCGCATTGAGCCCGGCGTCATCACCTATGAGACCTTGGACGGTTCAAAATACGAACTTGGCTTCGACTTCGCGATGCTGCTCCCACCGTTTGGCGGTCAGCCGATCAAGGCGATTGACAAGGATGGCTCCGACATCACCTCGCAGATGTTCGCTCCATCTGGGTTCATGAAGGTGGATGCTGACTACACGCCTAAGCCGTACGAGGAATGGCGTGCAGAAGACTGGCCCAAGACCTACGAATGCCCAGGTTTCCCCAACGTGTTCGGTGTTGGAATCGCGTTCGCGCCTCCGCACCAAATCTCGAAGCCGCGGACCACGCCTAACGGCACGGTGATCGCGCCGGCGCCTCCGCGTACCGGTATGCCTTCGGGTGTTATGGGTAAGGCTGTAGCGACGACAATCGCTAAGCGCATCAAGAACCCGAACGCTGTGGCGGAGTCGGCATCAATGGCGCACATGGGTGCGGCGTGTATCGCATCTGCGGGAACTGGTTTGACTACCGGAACTGCGGCTGCGATGACGATGATGCCGGTGGTTCCTGACTACCAGAAGTACCCGACTGGTCGCGACATCAAAGACACTCTTGGTGACATTGGCCTGTCTGGGCACTGGGTGAAGCTGATGCTGCATTACCTGTTCATTTACAAGGCGAAGGCATTGCCCTTCTGGTTCCTGATTCCGGAGTGATCCAAATGGCGAATAGTGAGAAAGATACTGTGAAGAGCACCGAGCTTGCGGGTGGCCCGATCGCTGATTTGTCAGGCGCGCCGCTACCCACGAAGAAGACTCTGCGGTCGCGGATGAACATCCCGGCGCAGCTTGTGAAGTTTGTTGGGTTCGACCTCCGAATCATGCGGATGGTCATGAAGGGGCACAGCCAGTAGGGTGCCTCGAACTTAGTGAGAAGTCGGGTCTCGGCGTTGCCGGGGCCCGGCTTCTTTTTGTTGTGCATCGCATCGCTGTCACGGGGCGCTCCTCTCTCCCCGGTCCTGTCCTGCTCTCCCCGTTGCTCTCTTGCACCGCAGTTTCCGCGCTTCCCAGTCCTTAAAACGCTTCCCTGTCCTTAATGCGTTTCCCGGAGCTCTAGGCGTGACAGTTTTGAGGCTGAACGGGGTCACAACGCGGTCATTAAGGACCGGGAAGCGTTTTAAGGACCGGGAAGGACTCTGAGGATCGGGAAGTAGGTTGAGGAGCGCGAGCGACCTTCGCGTTGGTGGTGGTAGGCGGCGGGGTAGGGGCTTCGCTGTCCTCAAATCGGTTCCCTGTCCCTAA
>CAYFRT010000103.1:0-5062 GCA_964345585.1 uncultured Actinomyces sp.
TTCCTAGCGGAGGTGAAAGAAGCATATGAACAACTACGTTGACGAGAACGGCGTCACCTTTACCGATGCCGACATTGACCAGTGGGTCGAAGAAGCAGACACGGGGTTTCCTAACTCGACCTTCACCGCCACCCCGGGCAGGCCGTGGGAGGTACGCGGCGAGCCGATGGAAACCAAGAGCGTGCGCGTACCTAAGTCGCTCTGGGCACTGCTGGAAAAGCAAGCCGCTGAACACGAAGTGACCACCAGCGAATATCTGCGCCAAACCCTGCGTCAAGGACTCCTAACCAACGTCTAAGAAGGCGATGCGAACGTGGGCGACCAGTTTCATCAAGCACACGAAACCGGGGCGCCCTTCGTTACGGAAATGACTGAGGTGTTCTTGGAACACCGCGGGACGCACATTGATCTGCCCATCACCTACGAGGGAGTGGTGGCGTTCATCGACAGTTACGAAGCGGCGATCCTTGGCTTGTTCGACGTGCTAGGCAAGTGCGGACCAGAAACATTCAAACCCGCACCGCGCACCATGAACATCTCAAGATATCCCAATATTGCGCTGTTACGATCGATCCATGAGGACAACGAAGTTACCTAAAATCTCTGTTTCTGTGGCTCTCGCGCTGGGTGTCACCTTTGCGGCCGGGGCGTGCTCGAGCGAGCCCTCTTCTTCCCCTGCGGAGAACCCAACGGCCAATGTCGTTCAATCAAACGATGCTGCGCAGTCAGATGCACAAGCTGAAGAAGAGGTGGATGGGCCGACCCAAGCAGAGCTCCTCGCATACTTCGAAGCTCTCACCTCAGGAAACCCGAGCGCGATATCTGAAGCAGTAGAAATGGCTGCCCCAGGCTCAAATGCTCAGGCCTATGCAATCTATCGTCGAGGCACCGCTCAAGCCGACCTTGATGGAGGTTTCACTAATCAACCGTCAAAGGTGACGGCAATTGAGGGAGGCTTCAAGAGTTGCGATGACGGCGCTAGCAGCGGGGACTCCTGCTTTGAGTTCACGAACATCCAACACGACGGCGAACAGATCGCAGACTTCGATGCAGGCGGAACACCTCTAGCAGGTCGCCTTTCACTTGGGAACGGTGAAATCCAACCCCTCGGCGAAGCGGGCTCTGCTTCGATGCTGGCCGCTTTCAAGGCCAGCTCTGGAGCGGTCGTGGCTGTTTTTGAAGTATCGGCTGCCGTCGATGGGATGTGGGTTACGGCAACCTACACAGCCCCAGATGGGCGACAGTCTCAATCCACCCTCATGTCTGGACCAACCGATCTGGGGGCCGGAGCGTTTGCGAATTACTCCTACGTTTTCGAGGGTGCCGACTTTGGGGGACAAGTCCACCTCGAAGCAATCGATGGAAACGGCTACGACGCGGGAAGCGCCACCTTCGCTACCCAATAACTAAGCAAGAACTATCCGCTAGAAATCTAGCGGACACAAAAACGCGCCGAATACTGAGGAATGCAGTGCGTCTAGCAATCTAGCGGCTAGTTTTGAGCCGTGAACAAGATAGCCTTTATCGGAGCTAAGGGTGGGGTTGGTAAGACCACATCAGCGATGCTCACCGCCGCTGCTTTACAAGCAGACGGGCAGAGCGTGACCGTACTGGACACAGACCCGCAAGGGTCAGCGGCAACGTGGGCGGACTACGTCGGCCACCAAGCAATGCCACTGAAGTTCGCTGTCGCTCAAAGTGGAACTAACTTTGCCAAGCAAGTCCCAGCCGGTAGTGACTGGGTCATTGTGGACACTCCCCCGGGAAATCCCGACATCATCAGAGAAGCCTTGAAGTGGGCTGATCTAGTGGTCCTGCCGACCCGACCCGGCGCGCTCGATCTACTCCAACTAACGCCAGTCCTCGATGAAGCAACAAAAGTGGGAACACCCGCAGCGGTACTCCTGGTGCAAACCCGCGCCGGAGTCAAAGAAACCGATGACGCGCTAGAAGCACTCAGAGATAACGGAGTGGTCCTGCTGTCCACACAGATACCTCTGCGTGCCCGGACGTCGCGCCTTGCTCTCGTACACCCCAGTGCCCGCGACCTGATCGCCAGTGGCTACCAGGACGTCGCTACCGAACTGAAAGAAGCCTTCGCATGAACGACCTCAGAGCCGCACTCAACGTCCGTAAAGAGATGTTTGACGACCGCGACGAAGCGGGCAACATCCCCCAGAAAACCCTCGGACTGCGCATCCCAGCACCCATGCACCAAGCACTGAAGGTGCGAGCCGCCCAAGAGAGCATCTCCATGACTGAAGCAGTCCAACGAGCCATTCAGGACTACCTCGACAAGACTCAAGCCAACTAACCGGCCAGACCGGAATCGAAAGAAGAACAATGGCGAAAGCAAAGGCGCTGAGCCTGAACCAATTACGCAGCAACGCCGCCCAGTTCGTAGCCGAATGGGCGGACGCGGCCGGGGATGAGCGCCAAGAGGCACAGTCTTTTGTTGCCGACTTGCTCGCAGCGTTTGGTATCACCCGTCGTAGAGCCGCACTCTATGAGCGGCGAGCCAGGCGAACCTCGACCGGTGGACACGGCTACATTGATGCGCTAGTCCCGGGCACCTGTGTCATCGAGATGAAAAGCGCAGGCAAAGACCTAGAGGCCGCCGAATACCAGGCCTTGGACTACCTCGACGACCTCACCGACGCCGAGTTCCCCCAATGGATTCTCACCAGCGACTTTAAACGCTTCCACCTCACAGACCTGCTGGGTCGCGAGACCATCGAGTTCCCTTTAACGGAACTACCCCAGCACGTTGAAGACCTCCAGTTCCTCGCCGGATACCAAGTCCGCCAGTACGGGGATCAAGCCCAAGCCGCAGCCACCGTGAAGGCCGCAGGCATCATGGCAGACCTCTACGAAATGCTCACAGCAGTCGGCTACCCCGAACATGACGCCGGTATCTTCCTCGTGCGACTCCTGTTCGCCCTCTACGCCGATGACGCGGGAGTGTGGGAACGTGGACTGTTCGAGGAATACATCCAGGAACGCACCAGCGAAGACGGCAGCGACGTCGGCGGGCAGATCGCCAACTTTTTTCAAGTCGTCAACACACCCGAAGAAACCCGTCAGGTCACCCAGGACGCGTTGGTCCAACGCTTCCCCTACGTCAACGGTGGAATCTTTGCCGACGACATCAAGATCGCTGCGTTCAACAAGCAGATGCGCGACCGACTACTTGTCGCCTGCTCTTTCAACTGGGCCAGCATCAGCCCTGCCATCTTCGGAAGTCTCTTCCAAGCAGTCAAAAACCCCAGAGCCCGAAGAGAGCTAGGGGAGCACTACACCACCGAAGAGAACATCCTCAAAACCATCAACCCCCTCTTCATGGACGCCCTCAACGAACGTCTGAATAAGAACTGGCACTCCATCCCCGGACTGAAGCGCCTCCGCACCGACATCGGGAAGATGCGCTTCCTCGATCCGGCGTGCGGCAGCGGAAACTTCCTCGTCATCGCCTACCGGGAGATGAGAGCCCTCGACCTGAAGATACTCACACGACTCCAAGAACTCGGCGACACCAGCGAGATCCCCACCCTGTTCTTCACAAAAGCAGACCTACCAGTCACCCTCGACCATTTCGCAGGCATTGAGATAGAAGAATGGCCCGCCCGCATCGCCCAAACCGCGCTGCACCTAGCCGACCACCAAGCCAACCAGCGCATGGAACTCGCTCTTGGCAAAGCCCCTGAGCCGCTGCCCCTCGACAAGGTCAACACCATCCACGTCGGCAACGCCCTACGCCTCCCCTGGGAATCAATCTTTGAGCCAAGCCCTAACGTCTACATCATGGGAAACCCACCCTTCATCGGGCAGAAGGAGAAAACGGCCGCGCAGCGGGAAGACCTGAAACACGTTTGGGGCAGCCTGTACGACGGGTACCTGGACTACGTCACTGCCTGGTACAAGAAATCCGCCGACTACTTCCGCCCCAGCCCTGCCGGACAGTTCGCCTTCGTCTCCACCAACTCAATCGTCCAAGGCCAACCCGTCCAAGCCCTGTTCAGGCCACTGTTCGACAAGGGCTGGCGCATCTTCTTCGCTCACCAGACCTTCGCCTGGTCCTCGGAAGCCCCCGGGATGGCCCATGTCCACACGGTAATCATCGGACTGGAAAAAGGACGCGGTATCAAACCCCGACTCTTCACCTATCCCGACATCAAAAGCTCTCCTGTTGAAATCCCTGTGGCGCGGATCAACAACTATCTAGTCGATTCAGCCGACGTATGGATCGATAAACGCATGTCGCCCTTGAATCTGGCTCTGCCCGAGGTGACAGCCGGATCAAAGGCAGTTGATTGGGGCCACTACACACTCGACGGAGAGGAAGTCGCGGCACTAGCCCACGACCAGATCGCCTCAAAGTACGTTCGCAAGTACCTGGGAGGCGAGGAACTGATCAACGGGGCACCAAGGTTCTGTCTGTGGCTCAAGGACCTGGATCCGGTGGACCTAGCTGCCTCCAGCGAACTGATGGGTCGCGTGCAGACGGTGCAAGGTCTCCGGGCCAGCAGCCGACGTGCGGCCACGCTCAAAGCTGCGTCTACGCCCCACCTTTTCGGGGAAATCCGACAGCCCGACGGCGATTACCTAGGGATTCCCCAGACCTTCAGTGAGCACCGTCGCTACTTCACCGCCATGCGACTGCCACGGGACACGATTGCCTCGATCAAGCTCTTCACGACGCCCGACCCGGACGGCTTCCTGTTTGGGATCATCAGCTCATCCATGTTCATCACCTGGCAGAAGCTCATCGGCGGCCGACTGGAGTCTCGGCCGTCATTTTCGAACACGATTGTGTGGAACAACCTGCCACTACCCGAGGTCTCCGACAAGTTGCGCCAGCAGATCATCGAAGCCGGGAAAGGTGTCCTGGAGGTGCGTGAGAGGCATCCTGAGCGCAGTTTGGCTGATCACTACAACCCGTTGGCGATGGACCCCGCCCTGGTGGCCGCTCACAACACGCTAGACCGATACGTCGACAAAGCATTCGGAGCGACCCGTGCGCTGGCGACCAATGAGGAACGTCAGGTCGTCCTTCTGCAGCGTT
>CAYFRT010000104.1:0-5022 GCA_964345585.1 uncultured Actinomyces sp.
TGGCCTTTATGGAGCGGCGCCTGAAGATCGCACGAGAGCTGCTCAACCCCGACGATTCAGTGCTTATCGTCACGATCGATGAGAAGGAGTACCTCCGACTGGGGCTACTGCTGGAGCAAACGTTCCCAGAGGCTCGGATTCAAATGGTCAGCATAGTAATCAACCATAATGGTGCATCACGGTCTAGAGAATTCTCTCGAACAGATGAATATGCCTACTACTGTTTCTTTGGAAATGCAGCGCCGGCCCCGATGAGCGACCCTCTTTTTGGAGAAGAGGTGCCTACAAAGCCGAAAACCGTTCGCTGGGAACGGTTAATGCGAGGTGGATCAAATTCTCGGAGGGTAGACCGTCCAAACCTGTTTTATCCCGTGTTCATCGACGAAAGTAACCGACAAATCTGTGGAGTTGGAGAGCCAATCGGATTAGATGACGACTGGAAACAAGTTGAACCACCCAAAGGCCTAAGAGCGGTATGGCCTATTCGAGCATCAGGCGAACACGCTAACTGGCGAACTTCGCACGTCTACTTGCGTGAACTTGTCATGCTTGGATACGCGCGACTCGGAGCATATGACAAAAAGAATGATCGATGGTCTTTGCTCTATTTGGGGAAAGCGCAAATACGACGCATTGATAATGGTGCTATTCGTATAATTGGTAAGGACGATGTGGGAGCGGTGATGCTTGAACCGACACCTCGAGCATATTCGAAGGTTCCGACGACTACGTGGAACCGTCAACGTCACAATGCTGGAGAGTATGGTTCGCGGCTGTTGAAACAGTTCGTACCCGAGGTAAGTTTCACATTCCCAAAATCACTGTTCGCAGTCGAAGATTGTCTCCGCACCGTAATCTCAAACAAACCCGACGCAGTCGTACTTGATTTTTTCTCTGGTTCGGGCACCACCGCGCACGCTGTGATGCGTCTGAATCGTCAAGATGGGGGTCGCCGGCAGTGCATCTCGGTAACGAACAACGAAGTGTCGGCGGCTGAGCAGGTGAAGCTTCGCAAGCAGGGACTTCGCGCCGGGGATCCCGAATGGGAAGCGCTGGGGATTTGTGACTACATCACGAAGCCGCGCATCGAGGCCGCGATCACTGGACTGACACCCAATGGGGATCCGATCAAGGGTGACTACAAGTTCACGGATGAGTTCCCGATGGCTGAGGGATTTGAGGAGAATGCCGCTTTCTTCACGCTGACCTATGAGTCCCCGCTGGCGGTGAAGCACAATCGGGCTTTCCGGCAGATCGCACCGATGCTCTGGATGCGTGCCGGAGCCGAGGGGCGCATAATCACTGACCTTGGAGAACAGGGTTGGGACCTCTCTGAGGTCTACGGGGTTCTCGATAGGTTCGATAACTCCTCGGAATTCCTGGCGGCATTGGCTGAATCCGAAGGGATACGCACCGTCTTCCTGGTGACGGATGATGATGCGGCGTACCAAATGGTGTGCCGTGACCTGCCGGAACACGTCGTGCCTGTGCGGTTGTATTCCTCGTACTTGTTGAACTTTGAGATCAATAGGGGGCGCTACTGATGCGCTATACGCTCAAGGACTACCAGGCTGAGGCGGTGCGTGAGGTTCTCGGTAACTTGGAACGCGCCAAGGACATGTACGAGCGGTACGGGGACCGCTCCCAGTTCTCTCTGTCAGCTGCCACCGGCGCAGGCAAGACCGTTATGGCCGCAGCGATCATCGAAGCCTTGTTCTTCGGTGCCGACGAGTTCGATTTCCCGGCAGACCCTGGCGCGGTCGTGCTTTGGTTCTCTGATGACCCCTCGCTCAATGAGCAGTCTCGCTACCGCATCCAGTCCGCCAGTCCAGAACTGACGAACCGGATGACCGTAATCGAGCCTCCGTTCGCCGAGACGACCCTAGCCCCAGGCAAGGTGTACTTCCTGAACACTCAAAAGCTGTCGAAGAACTCCAGGCTAGTGCGCGCTGAGAGAGACTTCGAGGGATACTCAGGCGGCATGTTCGACGCTCCACCAGACATGCTGCAGGCCAGCATCTACGACGTCATCGCAAACACAATCAACGACAAAGAACTCACCCTGTACTTGATTCTGGACGAGGCGCATCGAGGGATGAAACCCGCAAAGGAACGCCAGACGATTGTTCAGCGCCTCATCAACGGGCGCGGGGCGACACCCTCGATACCGATTGTCCTAGGGATTTCTGCCACGGTGGAACGCTTCGACGATGCGATGAAGGGAGCGGAACGCCGAACCGCGCTGCCATCGGTGGAAGTCGATTCAGCGTTGGTGCAAGCATCTGGCCTGCTAAAGGATGACATCGTCTTGTCGATCCCGGCAGAGTCAGGCGTCTTCGACACGGTGCTGTTGACGCGCGCAGTGGACAAGATCAAGGCCTCAACCAGAGCCTGGTCTGACTACGCAGCCTCGCAAGGCCATGCGGAGCCAGTGAATCCCTTGTTGG
The DNA here is from genome assembly GCA_964345585.1 of uncultured Actinomyces sp. Classification (GTDB taxonomy): domain Bacteria; phylum Actinomycetota; class Actinomycetes; order Actinomycetales; family Actinomycetaceae; genus Scrofimicrobium. The sequence goes on from CAYFRT010000104.1 coordinate 2,448, forward strand.
TGGTGCAGATGGGTGACAAACCCGCCACAGAAGACCTGGTGCGCACCATCGACACGATCCACCAGCAGTGGCCGGAACTGCCCTCGAATGCCATCGCTAACGTGTTCGGCGAGCACCAAGACCTTCACGTTGGCGGATACCAGATTCCCTACATCGAGCCACAAAACGTGCAAGACGCGACCTGGTGTCGAGTGCTCCTAGCCAAGACCGCAATCTCCACGGGATGGGACTGCCCGCGCGCTGAAGTCCTCGTGTCCTTTCGTCCAGCCTCGGACCCAACCCACATCACCCAGCTTCTGGGACGCATGATCCGCACACCACTGGCACGGCGCATCGCGGGCAACGAAGTGCTGAACTCCGTGGACTGCCTGCTGCCGTTCTTCAACACCGAGACCGCGAAACGTGTGGCCGACATGCTGATGAGCGGAGCAACTGGAAAAGACTCCGACACCGGCGGCGGCGAGGGGCGCAGGGTCCTATTCGACCCGGTCGAACTGGTGCCGCGCGGCGACGTGCCGCAAGCCGTATGGGACAAGTTCGGCTCACTTCCTTCATCCACGATCCCGAAAGCTCACGTCAAACCAATCAAACGCCTAACGGCTCTAGCAGCAGCGTTAGCCAAGGACAACGTGCGCGAGGACGCGGTTTCAGAGGCATTCTCCCGACTGTGCAAAGCAATAGATGGGCGCGCCGTCGAGTACGCGGACGAAGTGCAAGCGGCACGCAAAGACGTCGAATCGATGTCCGGAGAAGAACTACGCAAACGCATCGGCACAGAAGGGTGGGAATCTATCTCGTTCACGGCAGCCATTGACCTGCGGGCGTTAGAAGACTCTTACCGGGCCGCGGCCCGAACGCTAAGTCCCGCCCTGGCGAACGCCTACGTGAACCACATAGCACCTGACGATGAAGACCTCCTCGATGCGCAAGTAACGGTTGCATCGCTTGGGCGCGTCCCCGCTTTAGTAGCAGACATCGAACGAGTAGCGGACAAGCTCAGCCGCGAGTGGCTCGCGGAAACTCGCGTGGCCCGCAAGAACCTGACCGATGAGAAGCAGGCAGAGTACGACCGCCTTGAAGGGATGTCCCTGAAGCCTGAGCGGCTCGACCTCGTTGTTCCAGTGACGGCACAGGCCGACACAAAAGTACGCGAGGCCGACGGCACCGAGAAAGTGCTGCCGACCGATGACAAGCACCTGCTTGTGAGTTCAGAGGGCACCTACCCGGTAGAACTGAATGACTGGGAACGCAAGGTCGTGGAGGCTGAAGAGAAACAGCCGGACTTTGTGGGCTGGTACCGAAACCCAGAACGAGGCGTCAAAGAGTCCCTAGCCGTCGCCTACGAAGACGCGGGTACATGGAGGGCACTACGCCCCGACTTCTTGTTCTTCAGTGAAGTTAACGGTCAAGTCGTTGTCGACATCGTCGACCCCCACGGGTTCCATCTTGCCGATGCCCTGCCGAAACTTCGAGGCCTGGCGAAGTTCGCCGAAGCCTACGGAGCCGAGTTCCGTCGCATCGAAGCAGTGGCAATCGTCGGCAACAAGATGCGAGTCCTGGACCTCACACGCCCAGTCGTGCGAGCCGAAGTCGAAGAAGCGACCGATGCCCAGATTCTCTACGAATCCAACGCTGCAAGCGACTACCAGTAGAGACGAGAGAGAAATGGTGAACGAAGATTCCCTGTTTCGCAGGTTCGAGTCGAATCTCCGCATGACGCCGGCGACGGTCAGTGCTGTGCGCAACCGCTATCACGCGATAACCAGGCGAATCAACGAGGATTCTTGGGGGACTTCGTCACTTTCGCCGCCTTCCAGGCAGCCCAAGAATCAAGCGCGATCGCTGAAACCATCAGCACCGACCCTGGAGTCTTGAGCAAAATTATCGCCCAGGTGGCCCGTGGGCTTGGCATGACCGATATGAGAGGCGACGGCTAGCGTTTACCGACCTCGGGTGCGATGTACTGACGTAGTCCCGAGACGAGCCAAGAAGGCGCCGGAGGTCAAGCTTAGAGACTCCTCCGCCTCACATTGCGTGCATACCCACCGGCGCCCGACCACGAAACGGCATGGGACAGTACCCGCATCTCGGTCGCGCAATGATGGCGTGGTCAGGTCGGGAGATCCTTTGCATAGAATGCGCAGGTGCGCGGGCGCCATTGAAGCAAGCGCACGTGATGTCTCCGTGGAAACGATCAACTCTGCAACCGTTCGAAACGGGGACCGCGCTACCGCTCAACCTGCGAGCACCGCTGCGGCCTTCCTCGGGCCACTGTTGTTTGAAGGCAGAGGCCACTCTAGATACTTTGTACGTGCCGCGGACTGCGGTGGGGTCGAGCAGGCATACTACGCTGAGACCGAGACGCTTCTGTCACCAACCGGCTGACAGGAAAACCGGTCAGAACTAAACCCAGGCCAATTCACCCAGAGGGTGTAAGGGGGTTTCGATCACGAGCCCTCCTACACTCACAGCCGCGGCAGCGCGGATAGGCAGGTCCCCCTCCCCGAGTTATCTGACCCGGGGGGGATCATTCCCCAATCTGCAAGATAGGAACGAAAAGTTGGCCGGATACAAA
>CAYFRT010000105.1:0-4998 GCA_964345585.1 uncultured Actinomyces sp.
AGCGCACCTGCTTTGCAAGCAGGGGGTTAGGGGTTCGAGTCCCCTTGGCTCCACATATGGAAGAACCGCTGGACTAGGATTCCAGTGCTTCCCGCGCCACTTGCAGTAGGTTTTCCGTAGAAATTCCGCGAAGCTCTAATATTTGCTGGCCCGATCCCGAGGCACCGAAGCTGTCGATTCCGATCACACGTCCGTTCAAGCCAACGTACTTCCACCAGTACGCTGCGGAGCCGGCTTCGATAGCAATACGCATGGAAATCTCCGAGGGCAAGACCTCGTTCTGGTACTCGTCGCTTTGCGCGTCAAACCATGAGGTAACAGGGATGGAAACTACTCGCACTTGCAGCCCTTGATCAGTTAGCTCTTTAGCGGCCTCGCAGGCTAAGTGGACTTCGGAACCTGTGGCGAGCAGAGCAACGTCCAAGCCAGTTCCTGATTGCCAGACTACGTAGCCGCCTCGTTTCGCGCCTGTTATTGAGTCTTTGGAATTTAGGGCGGGAAGTGCCTGGCGTGAAAGAGCAAGAACGAGTGGACCATCGGGATCTTCAATGGCACGCTCCCAGACACCGAGGACTTCAGCCGAGTCCGCTGGTCGGGCTACTGCTACTCCGGGGATCATACGCATACCCGATATTTGCTCGACAGGCTGATGAGTTGGCCCATCTTCTCCCACTGCAACAGAGTCGTGCGTGAATACTAAGACCACTGGCAACTCCATTAAGGCACCGATGCGTAAAGCAGGGCGGAGATAGTCACTAAATGCCAAGTAGGTGCTCCCGTACGGACGCCACGTGCCCTCAATGGCAATTCCATTCAGTATTGCGGCCATTGCATGCTCACGAATACCGAAGTTCCAAAACGAACCCTTGGGGTCTTCCGCCGAAAAGCCGGTTCCCTCGATAGCGACCGATGTGGATTGGGACAAATCTGCCGAGCCGCCCCACATAGGGACCAACGGGATCAGCGCATTCATCACTTTCCCGTTAGTAACGCGGGTAGCCGCATCATCGGATGCCAATGGATGCAGATTCTTCAGAACTTCGAGAGCCTTCGATTTATTTCCTACGTGGTCGTGCAGGAAGCGATAAGCTCCAGCGAAATCGGGGTCATCTTTGACTTTCCGATCCAGTTCTTCAAGCCACTTCTTACGCATGTCTTCGCCCCTAGCGAGGCTTCTGCGCGTAAAAGATAAAATCTCTTCGGAAACCAAATCTTCCAATGCGGCCCCCGGTGAGAATCCAAGGGCGGATTTGGTGGCCGCGACCTCTTCTTTGCCAAACGGCCCAGCATGAGCTGCAGGTTGGCCAGCCATAGCGCGCGACGGCCATCCAATCACGCTGCGATATGCCACTAAGACCGGTCCGTCGATAGAGCGTGCCTCTTCCAACACCTTTCGTATGGTGGTGACGTCGTTAGCATCAGGTATATCTAAGACGGTCCAGCCATAAGATTCGTATCTGGCCCTGGTGTCCTCCCGAAAAGATACAGCTGAGTTTCCATCGATGGTCACGTCATTGTCATCCCACACAACAACCAAGTTCGGTAGGGAGAGGGTTCCCGCTAAAGAGGATGCTTCCGAACTTACCCCTTCTTGGAGGCAACCGTCGCCCGCCACAACCCATACGGTTTGATCGAACAGCGAGCAGTCGCCAAGTAGTGCTTGCTTGTGCCAAAGAGCAGCGGCTAAACCTACCGCCGTCGCCAAACCTTGACCTAGCGGACCCGTACTCACTTCGACGCCGGGGGTAACACCTATCTCAGGGTGTCCCGGAGTGCGGCTATTGTAGGCGCGCGCCTTGGCTAGTTCGGGTAGCTCCAGACCGTATCCCGTCAAATACAGCTGCACATAAAGAGCCAGGGAGGCGTGCCCAGCCGATAGGACAAACCGGTCGCGTCCTTCCCAGTCAGGTTCTGCCGGATCATGCCTCATCACCTCTGAGAACAGCACGTGCATGAGAGGTGCCAATGCCATGGCTGTGCCGCCGTGCCCATGGCCTTTGGTTTGAACAACCTCCAACGGAATTCCCCTGGCCACAGCGATAGCTGCGGCAGTCATGTCATCGGTTGGCGAGTCACCGAGTTGTGCTTGCATGATTGTCTTTCCCTATGCCCACCAAGTGAGCGATTGCAGGATTATGCAGTTGCGCCCATGGTACTCTAATCAAACTTTGGTAGTGCGCTCCGACCTCCAAAATAATGCTTTAAGGCTGGTCAGAGTAGCCCGATGTTGGGAACTGCAGAAAAAGATTGGGGCGAGGAAGCCTATGAACCTCTCCGAACAAATACCTCCGGAATCCATAGCGGTCAAGACGTCCGCACAAACGTGGGAAGAGGTCATTACGATTGCTGGTGACCTGTTAGTTGCCGGTGGGGCGACCACCGACGCCTACACGCAAGAGATGATCGACACCGTTATCAAACTCGGCCCCTATATCGTCATTGCCCCCGGATTTGCCCTGGCGCACAGTCGTCCCTCACCCGCGGTGCTCCGCACCGGACTGAGCCTCGCTACGCTGATTGAAGGCGTGGATTTTGGGAGTAAGAACGACCCCGTCCGCTTGGTCGTTGGTCTAGCTGCACTTGACCACGATGCTCACCTTGAGGTCATGAAAGCACTTGCGAAAGTGCTCGCAAATCCTGCAAAGGTAGATGCCCTGTGCAACGCAGACAGCGTTGAAGAGATCCAATCGATTCTTTCTTCGTAATGGCCGGCGTACCGTTGTTGTAATTCGTCAAGAGACATCTACCTGCGACCTTACGTAATGGCAGGTAACAAAGATTTGGGAAGGCAGAGAAATGAAGATTGTTGCTGTGTGTGGAATGGGAATCGGCACGTCAGTGATGCTGAAAATGAACATCGAGAATGCTCTAAATGAGCTCGGTGTTGACGCAGACGTTGAAGCATCGGACATCAGCACCGCCAAAGGGGCAGCTGGTAGCGCCGACCTTGTATTGACATCAGAAGAATTAGCTCACGAACTCGAGGGACTCGACTGTCCTGTCGTTGTCGTGGACAACTTCTTCGACAACGACGAAGTGATCGCCAAGCTGCGAGAAAACGTCTAGAAAAGACTAATCCCTGTAGACGACCGACCTAAGGATGGGTGGGCAGAACCACTGTGAATTGGCTAGTTGACATTCTGTCGTTTATCGGCGCAGAAATACTCAATGTACCCGCGTACCTGATCGGCATCATCACGATGCTGGGCCTGGCTGCGCTTAAGAAAAACAAAGGCGAAATCATCGGTGGCGGCATCAAAGCCACGATGGGTTTCCTGATTCTAGGCGCGGGTGCGGGCGTAGTTGTAGCCTCACTCGGCCCTCTTGGCGAACTGGTTTTGTCGATAACCGGTTCCGAAGGCGTTGTCCCAACGAATGAAGTCATCGTTGCTATGGCTTCTGAACAGTACGGTGCTAACGCAGCCTATGTACTGGTCTTGGGCTTCCTTCTCATGCTGGTGTTCGCCCGGTTCACGCCGCTGAAGTACATCTTCTTGACCGGCCATCACTTGGTCTTCATGTCAACGATGATTGTCTTCGTGCTCTCACTGGGCTTTGGAAGCGGATCCGACGTGCTGGTAGTCGTCTTGGGCTCTGTGATCCTGGCAGCGGTTTTGGTGGCCATACCCGCTTTTGTTACACCATTTACCAAAGCAATTACGCGCAATGACTCTATGACCGTGGGCCACTTCGGTTCCTTGGGATATATCGCGGCTGGCGGCATTGGGGCAGCGGTAGGTAAGAAGTCTAAGTCCACTGAAGACATAGTCTTCCCACAGGGACTGCGCTTCCTAAGGGATTCTCTTGTCTCCACTACCCTCTTGATGGTCATCATCTACCTGGTGTTCGGCGTTTGGGGTGCGCTGGCTCTGCCAGCTCAAGAGTTCATCGGAATCTTCGGGACGGAGACGATCCCGTCTGGGTTAATGGCCGCATTCGCCCAAGCTCTCCAGTTCGGCATCGGTGTGGCGATTATCCTTTACGGTGTTCGGTTGGTCCTAGGCGAACTGATTCCAGCGTTCCAAGGCATAGCCAAGAAGTACGTGCCTGGAGCAATGCCTGCGCTTGACATCCCAGTGGTCTTCCCCTTCGCTCAGAACGCGGTGCTAATCGGTTTCATCTCGTCGTTTATCGCCGGACTGCTGTCACTTTTCTTGATAGCGCTTTGGTTCGGCCCTCTGTGGGGTCTAGCCCTGATACTCCCTGGAATGGTCCCCCACTTCTTCACTGGTGGTGGAGCGGGTGTCTTCGGTAACGCCACTGGTGGACGAAAAGGTGCCATTGCCGGTGGGTTCGTCAACGGACTACTTGTCACATTCCTTCCAGCATTCCTGATGAAAGTCTTTAACGGCCTTTCGGAAATATCCGGTATTGAGGCGATCCGTGGCGCCACGTTTGGCGATGCAGACTTCGGAGCGGTGGGGATCGTCCTCGGTGGTTCCATGTTGGTAGGTGGAACCGCCATGTCAGTAATTCTCATTCTCGTGTTCCTAGTCGTGCTAGTTGGTGGAGCTTGGCTGTACCAAGTCAAACTCACCAACAAGGGATGGATTCCAGGTAAGGAGCACCACGCGTTCATAGAAGAAGAGAAGGCTAAGGCTGCCGCGGCTGCCAAGGCCGCTAGGGAGGCGAAGAAGGCCCAAAGCTAAGGGGTTAACGCCAACACTCGCAGCTCTTCAGAGTGTTCTAGTTATATCGCAGCAGGAGTCGTCCGTTCGCACGGACGGCTCCCTGCTTTAACGCGTGCCCAACACCCAGAAGGTTTCGAAACTATAAAACAATGGATGAAAATCCGGGCTCGCCGGTTGAGAGCCAGTAGTGTCGTGATAACGTCAGCATTGGTCATGGACCTAGCCACCTGGCGTGCCAACGGGGGAAGACGCTTCACGGTGGGACTGACATTGGCATTGTCCCCGTTGCTTTTGTGGAGGTAGGGGCGGTGGCGCAGCCAAGGCTTGCAGGGAACCACGTTGCCAATATTCTCGTGATTGTGGCAAT
>CAYFRT010000106.1:0-4945 GCA_964345585.1 uncultured Actinomyces sp.
GGATCAACTAGTCTGGCGGGGACATTGTTACTATTTGATGTTCATCCGCACAGTTTTTGCCCAGTCTTTACGCAAGGTGGTTTACAGATGCCAAACACAGCGCCCATTTGGGCTCCTCTTCCCGGGGCGACTTTCGGTCAGGCTGTCGGCCGTTTCTTCAAGAAGTACGTGACGTTCTCCGGGCGCGCGTCACAGTCAGAATTCTGGTGGGTTGTTCTGTTCAACCTGCTGGTACAACTCGCCTTCCTGATACTCCTCGGTATCGGGTTGGGGACGTCTATGCAAGGCGGCGTTGTCAGTTCTTCCCCGGATAGCTGGGGCGCGGCTTTTAGCGCCAACTGGTTGGTTGGGCTGGCCAGCGTCCTGATGTCGCTTTGGACCCTGGTCGTGATCATCCCGTCGCTGGCGTTGGTGTCGCGTCGCCTGCACGACGTGAACATGTCGTCCTGGTGGCTGCTGTTGGGACTGACCGGTGTGGGTACGGTGTTCTTCCTGACAATTGGCCTAGTCCCCTCGAACCCGTTGGCATTGCACTACGACAGTGTGCCTTCGCAGTTCCCGGTCCCCAACGAGTATCAGTAAGCCCGTCCCACAAGCAACAAGGCCGTGAACAACGAAGCGGCACACAAATGAAACTGGAGTGAACCCCGACAAAATGGGGCTCACTCCAGTTCTTTCTTGCGCCTCGAGAGCACTACTCCGGGTGCTCGCGCCGCTATGACCGGCTATATGACAATGTGGAACACCCACACCGCCAAAGTCATGGTTGTCAGTGTCACCAGCACCAGCGCGATCAGGTTAAGCCAGACGCCGCCCTTGACCATTTGACCAATGCTCACGTAACCGGATCCGAACGCCACCGCATTCGGTGGGGTCGCAACAGGGAGCATGAAGGCACACGTTGCCGCCAACGCCACGGGGATCGCGAGCAGCATTGGGTCTGCACCGATGCCGATTGCGATTCCGCCCGCCACGGGTAGGAAGGTCGCGGCAGTGGCGGTGTTCGAGGTGAGCTCAGTAAGCAGCAGAATTCCACCTGCAACGATCGCGACAAGCACCCATGCCGGAAGGCCACCAATACCGGAGGCTTGCACCCCGATCCACTCTGTCAAGCCAGAAGCGCTGAACTGTGCTGATAGTGCTAAGCCACCACCAAAGAGAAGCAGAACACCCCACGGCAGCTGCACGGCCGAATGCCAGTCAAGGAGGCGAACCCCCCGTGCTGAACCCGCAGGAGAAACGAACAAGATCAGCCCAATGACTAGGGCAATGCCCGCGTCGGAGATTGGTGGGTTCTCGAATATCAGCGGAATCAGGATCCATGCTCCAGCCGCGAGAATGAAAGTCAAAAGGACACGGATCTCGCCCTTGGAGACCGGCCCCAAGGCTTCCAGTTCATCTTGAATGAGTTGTTTGCCGCCTGGCACTTCTTTGATCTCTGGGCGATAAATGACCTTGGTTAGAACCACCCAGGCGATAAACATGAATACGATCGCCAAGGGCACCCCCACCAGCATCCACTGCCCGAAACCGATCTGGATGCCGAAGTTCTCCGCCATGTAACCCACCAGCAGAGTGTTTGGTGGGGTCCCAATGATTGTGCCCAGCGAGCCAATGGATGCGGAGTAGGCAATGCCAAGCATCAAGGCGGTAGCAAAGTTGGATTTGACGACCGGGTCACCGTGTTCGTTGGTACCTTGCGTGCCCATCTCAGGCACAACCTTTGCAACCAGGAGCAACACGGACATTCCGATTGGGAGCATCATGACTGCGGTTGCCGTATTCGACACCCACATGCTGATGAACCCTGTGGCGATCATGAAGCCGCCGATCATTGCCCCCGTCTTGGCACCCATGACCTTCAGCACGTGCAACGCCATTCTCCGGTGCAGGTTCCAGCGTTCCATTGCTAGAGCCAACATGAAACCGCCCATGAACAAGAAGATGACGTTGTTGCCGTAAGAGGCGCCGACGGCGTTGATATCCACCCCGGATAGCACGGGGAATGCCACCAGTGGTACGAGGGCTGTTCCTGGGATTGGGAGCGCCTCTGTCATCCACCAGATTCCCATCAATACGGCGATGGCGGCCGTGACTTTGCCTTCGTGGGCAAGCGAGTCGGGAAGGATGAAATAGATTCCGATGGCCGCCAAGATCCCGACAAAGAAGCCAACCCATCTACGCAAGTTGACTGGTTTGGAATCTGCCGGGGCTCGTTCCCCCGGAGATTGCTGATCAATCTCCGTTGATTCAGCGATCGGTTCTTCAAGAGTATAGAGTTCCGTGGGTTCCGATTCGCCCATAATTTTCTGTGTGGACAATGCTCACTCCTTCGTGCTGAGGGGTCGGCAAAAAGCCACCCCACACTGCCTTCAACAGGACAAGCATTCTACTGAACCCCTAGAAAAGGCCAGCTCGAGCCCGCTTTTCCCCGGTTACCCGCTAACGGAAGAACGCCATTTCCCGCCCAACAATCTCCGCCCCCAGGCAGCGCCGAAATGCTCACTTTGTGTTGAAACGGTGCGCGAAGAATTTTCTCCTGTTTTTCTGTGAACATTTCTGAAATCTCAGCGCATCCTCGTCCGAAAATTGCTCGTCGAAATTTGCGCCTTCGGCGTGTCGGAATGCTCTTTTTGACACGTTTGAAGCGGTGTCCGGGACCCAAGTCCCCCGCGCAACATGCGTTCACGCGCCACACCTGGGCCGTTAGTCACGTCGACGTCCTCTGGGCGGGGCCAGCGTCCTCTTTGGGCAATCGAGCATTCACGCTAGGCTTTTTTGGCCGCATGACCCGGCTGCCTGAACAGGCTGCACAGGTCGGCGGCAGGAGGGCAGAAGAATAGCTAGCCAAAGTGTAAATGCCGCGAAACCCGCGGTGGCGACAAGTGCCAAGCCAACGACGTCTGCCCCCGCCAAAAGATATCTGACCGGTGTCCAGGGGCTGCGAACCGTGGCCGCGCTTTTGGTTGCCGTCTACCACATCTGGTTCCACCGGGTTTCTGGCGGTGTTGATGTCTTTTTCGTGGTCGCTGGGTTTTTCGCGGCTGGATCGCTGACAAGGCTGTTCGCCGGGGCGACCGACTCACCAAAGAAGTCATGGGCCTCTTTCACGGGTTATCTGCTTCGTACAGGGCGCCGGGTCGTTCCCTCGGCCGTAGCAGTAGTAGTCGGCACTGTGGCGATGGCGCTGTTCTGGATGCCAAAAGCCTATTGGGCAAGCAACATCAAACATGGCTTCGCTTCTTTGCTGAACTACGAGAACTGGCATCTGATCAGCGAATCCTCCGACTACTTACAACAAGACCTAGAGGCCTCCCCTTTCCAACAGTTCTGGGCGTTGTCAGTGAATGTTCAGTTCTATGTTCTGATCGCCTGCGCCGCGTTCCTACTCAGCCTTGTCGCAGTCCGAAAAAAGAGTCCGGATGCTTTCTCCAAAGGCTTCCGCATTCTGGTGATCGTCGTCCTGGCGATCTCCTTTGCCTACTCCGTCTACTACACGGCTGCCGATCAGAGTGCCGCTTACTTCAGCACCTTCACTCGACTGTGGGAGTTCATGGTCGGCTCACTCGCGTTCTTGCTGCTCAAGAACGATCTTGGGGGGAAGAAAACACTGAGCGTCCTCGGTTGGCTCGGCTTGGCAGCCCTGCTTCTCCTGGGCGCGTTTTTCGACCTGTCAACGCTGCTACCCGGCTACTTGTCTTGGATTCCAGTGCTCGCGGCTCTCAGCCTCATCTTGGCTTCCTGGGAGCACGTTGAACCCGTGGTGTTGACGTGGCGACCGGTTTTGTGGGTGGCGGACGCATCGTTTGCTTTCTACCTTTGGCACTGGCCGCTGCTTGTCTTTTACCGATACAAGTTTGGGTACGAGGTTTCTTTTGCCGCCGGCCTCGCCATCATCTTCGTCGCTGGAGCCCTGGCGGTCCTAACCACCAAGGCAATTGAAGATCCCATTAGGAACTCGAAACCCCTTGTCGCCTCGGCCGTGAAAACCCTCGTCGTTTTGGCTGCGTTGATGGCGTTAGGCCTCAGCGCACTCGGGGCCTGGAACTGGGTAAAGAGCGAGGAAAGCCACGGACCCGCAGTGTCGGAGCCGGAAGCCGCCGTGGAAGTCACGGTTGACTCACTGACGCCCGCTCCCGTCGATGCCCGGCAAGACGTGTCCATGGCGTACGCGCGTGGATGCCATCAAAAGGCAGACGATGCGGCAATCATCGAATGCGATTGGGGCGACCCGGACGCTTCAAATACCATCGCACTGGTCGGAGGCTCACACTCGCAGCAGTGGCTGGAGGCAGTGTTGGTGGCCGCCGAGCAAGTAGACGCGCAGGTTTACCAGTACACGAAATCAAACTGTCTTTTCGGGGTGGTGGAGGAATTCGGTTTCGAACGAGATGCGTCATGCGCGGAGTGGAACGAGGAACTGATGGAGATCCTCCGCGACACCAAACCAGACCTGGTCGTAACAATCGGGACGCGGCGAGTGGAAGGGGTCGAGCAGGTTCCTCAGGGCTACACCACCCGCTTCGAAGAACTCTCGAAGCTAGGCATCCCGGTACTTGCCCTCCGAGATAATCCGGCATTCGACTTCAATCCAGTGGTCTGCGTTGAGGAAGAGACAGACTGGGATGAATGCACCGTTGCCCGAGGTGATGTGTACGTCAGCGATGCTGACCTGGACTTCCCCCAGATCGATGGGGTCACTCTTCTGGACCTGACCGACTTGTTCTGTAATGGGGACACCTGCGGTGTCGTCGACGGCACCATCCTCCAATATCGGGACGATAACCACCTGACCACCACGTGGATCAAAGCAAACACGGAGCCGATTGTCCGGGCAGTGCAAGAGGCGCTGCAAGGGCGTTGAGCTCTGCCCTCACTGTGCATCACGCCCACGGGTTGCTTGCATGTCCGTGACCGGAAAACACCCCCGCTCACGCGGGAAAAG
>CAYFRT010000107.1:0-4846 GCA_964345585.1 uncultured Actinomyces sp.
GCGAGGCGACGTCCTTTCACCGCCGCAGGGTAAGAAAGCGCCTCGCGGCGCACGATGTCCCCGACCCACAGCTGGTTAACTGCGCCTTTGTCCCAGGCTCGCCTGGCCAGGTCCTCAGGGTAGGAATCAGCGTTGTTGCGCAGCGTGGTGGTTTTGAATCGTTTTGGAAACACGCCTTGTAAACCCAGGTCAGCCATAGTTCGGGCTACCGTCTTACGAGAAATGGTTTCCCCTGAATCCCGCAGGTCTGCCAAGATCCTTGGTGCCCCGTACACCCCATTAGAGGCTGCGTGGAACTCGGTGATCTTGCGGCCAAGTTCTTCTTTGCGTTCCGCCCTTTTGGAAGGCTTACGGTTCAGCCAGGCATAAAACCCCGACCGAGAAACCCTCAGGAGTCTGGCCATACGAGTGATGCTGAAGTTACTCTTCTCCGCCAGCATCAGTTTGAAGGCCGCTAAGGTGTATCCGCGGCTTCCTGGGCGAAGAAGATTGACGCTTTTTTAGGAACGCCCGATCAAGTTCAAGCTCACGAACCTCACGACGAAGCCGCTTCAGCTCCGCCCGCTCCGACTCAGAAAGCGGCTCAGTCTCACCAACCCGGTCCCGGTAAAGATTCACCCACTTCCCCAAAGTCTGAGCAGGCAGACCTACCTCAGCAGCAACCTGAGCTACCGGCCTGCCAGTATTCACCACCAACTTCACAGCCTCATCCTTGAACTCCGGCGAATACGCCTGACGCTGTCTCTTCATGTTGAACATCCTCTCTTACAAGATGTCCACAAACCAGGGGGAAGGCCATGAACCATTGATGGTTGACGGCACCTGTCCTGCCTGCCTCGAAGGCAACTACAACCTGTGCGAGCAAATGGGGTTCATCGGAATCTCCGGGCGCGGCGGAGGCCTGAGCGAACTCATCGTGGTGGAGGAACGGTGGGTGCACCCGGTCGGTGACATTCCGCTGGATCAGGCCGCACTGATCGAACCTCTTGCGGTTGTGGTGCACGCGATCAAGCATTCTGGCGCTAAAGAAGGACAGGTGGCAGTCGTTGGCGGCGCTGGGCCTATCGGTTTGCTCGCGGCTGCGGTGCTTCGCGCAAAGGGCCTCAAGACCATCGTGAGTGAGGTTTCTGATGCACGTCGGGAGAAGGCACTGAGCTCCGGTGTGGCGGATGTCGTCGTGGATCCTTCGGTTGAAGACCTCGCCGCCATCGTGGACGAGTGCACGGACGGTGCCGGCGCAGACGTAGCATACGACGCGGCCGGAGTTGCCCCCGTTGTGAACCAGTTGCTGAGCGTGCTCCGCGCTGGTGGTCGACTGGAGGTCATTGCGATCCACATGAAGCCCGTTGAACTCGACATCACCGGGCTGCTCACAATGCAGGATCGAGTGATGGGGAGCAGCATCGGCTACGCGAATGATCACCCCGACGCGATCGAGTTGGTGAGCACCGGGAAGGTTGATCTCGCACCGTTCATCACGTCAAAGATTCAGGTTGAAGACCTCATTGAGAAGGGCTTTGAACGCCTGATTTCCAATAAGGACAACGAGGTTAAGATCCTCGTAACGATGGAGTAAATCAGCCGTCGGCAACAGCAGAAAGCCCCTGAGCTCGGTGCCTACGGAGGTCAGGGGCTACTCCTTTTGTTCATAGAGGAACTCAAAAGACCTTGGATTCGCGTTACGTTCGCCGGGTTGCCCTCAAATTCGTGGTTCCCGAGGGCCGAAGCGCGCAGGTCCAGTTCGTCCACTAGATCGATTGGGCCGAGGCAACAAAGACTGGAATCGGCACCGCTCCAATCGCGGCGTAGTCCGAGGTCAGATAGGATTTTCTGAATTCTCAGACACAAGGCGACTAAGAGACAGGAACCCGATGTTCCCAACCACTTCACCTTCAGTCTGGCTGGCCGCAAGCGCGTCCACCACCGCGCCGGAGCTTCACAATGCGGATCTGCCCGCGTGGCTGCTGAGTCTCGCGTGGATCAGCCTCGCTCTAGGCGTGGCCAGTGCCCTGTTCATTGCGTTCGACGTGTGGCGCCGCCCCCAGCCGATGAAAGTTATGAACGTGGTTTGGCCAATCGATGGGCTCTGGGGGTCTGTCGCGTGGGTGGCAGCCTACCTGTGGTGGGGACGAGCCCCGCTGAAAGAACCTGTCCCTGACCGTGCGACGTCCGTCGAGGCTCCAGATCCACAAAAGGCGGAAACCGTCGCAGCACATGCCGCCGGCCGCGCAGGTATCCCCCTGGCACCAATGAGCGGGAAAGCGTCGGCCGCGAAGCCCGGGGCGATGAACATGGCTGGGATGAACATGGGTGGGATGAAGATGCACCCGGCCCTTGGGATTTCTGGAAAGCCTCACAGCATGCCGGTCTCTGTCTTCATTGGGACCAGCCACTGTGGCGCCGGTTGTTCCACGGCGGACCTCATCGTTGAATGGGCGTTGTTCTTGGCGCCCAGCGTCGCCGTGGTCGGAGGCCTCGGATGGGTTTTTTCGAATGAATTATTCGCGGGATGGGTCATCTCGTACGTCGTCGCCTTGGCAATCGGAATCGGGTTCCAATACGCCGCAATTGCGCCAATGAATCGACGCAGAGGAGTCCCAGGAAACATTTGGGCCGCGGCGAAAGCCGACGTCCTTTCGCTGTCCGCCTGGCAGATCGGGATGTACGGAGGCATGGCGATCGGCCAGCTCTGGGTTTTCCCCACGTTCCTGGGCGCACCGGTCGCCACTGATACCCCCGTGTTCTGGTTCATGATGCAGATTGCGATGCTGTTTGGGTTTGTAACCGCCTACCCCGTCAACTGGTTCCTGATTCACGAGGGGATCAAAGAAAGGATGTAGCCAGCACAGCCATCTGGCGTGCTGCCTGGAACCGGATTTCTTCTTGGATCTCACAGCATGGGGGTTGTTTGGTGGTGCAATACCCTCGTAGCAATTTCGACAAAAAAGAGGGGCCTGCTTGATCGCTCATCAAGCAGGCCCCTCTTTGTGCCCCAGACTGTTGTGACCGAGTCAGCCGTTCACTGAAGCGTTGACAGACTTGTCATCGGCGGATTCCACCGAATCACCGAAGTCATCCGAGTCGTCTGGACCTGAACCGGGGCCAACCTCCGCGTCACCGCGCTTTGTTGCCGCACGCGGGGCGACGAAGAACAGCAACGTGAGAGCCAGGAACAGCGCGAAACCGCACATGACCGACGGGATTGCGTTCTGAGTCTTCGGATCAAGGAGCGCAACCGTGATGGTTGGGACGATGAAAACGATGTAGCCGATGGCCAGCCAGTACAGAGCCCAGCTGGTCCTACGGTTAGCGGCCTTGGCGCCCCAGTAGAAAGAGACGAAGGTTCCGATGGCAAGCAGTACGTAGTAATAGGTACCGAACAGCCACATTGCGTCATCGTTAGCGATGAAGACCACGTAGTTGCCGCCGCAGGTAGCTCCGTCCACTCCGCGCATCTGGAGTAGCCAGTAGATGAGGAACCCACCGCATGCGACGTACATGATCACTTGGGCGATTGTGGATTTCTTCCCAGCGATCGCCATCGCCAAACTGATCCCAAGGGGAGGCAGCGTAGTGATGGATGCGTATGCGATGTGCGGCCAGTAGTGGGCGGCCCCCGTTTCGCAGATTACAAACTCTGACAGTTGCATTCCGCCGAGGAAGACCAGGAGCGCGAGGATCAGCCAGCCAACCTGGTTGAGCTTGTAGCGGGCAGCAATCCACAGTGCACCGCCAAACTCGATGATCATCGTTATGAGCATTGCCTCGGGGGAGAAGCATCCGGCGCGTGACATCCACGACCGCCGTCTGCTCTGGGGTCGGATATCTGAGATCTCTTTCGTGTCCATTTAGCTTCCTTGTGATGGGATTGGGCTTCAGCTGATCGCCTCTGCATCAGCCTACAACTGGGGCTCCGAACGCACGTGTCGGGACGGCGAAGCTGCCGATTTATCACCGCGGAGATGGGCAAAGACAAGCGATCGCTTTTGGTAATTGAGGAGTCCCCAATTACCTGTGGCCCTGTGCTCATAGTCGCGACCCGGCTTCTATTTTGGGCGGTTGCGTTTGCAAGGACTAAGGCCTTCAACTCAAGCGTGTGTTTGCCGTCAGTTAGGGAATCGGAGGTCTCGCCAATAAAACTCGCGATCTCTTTCGGAGATGGGGCGCAACACCTTGCACGGCACACCGGCCGCGACGACGTTGGGAGGAACATCGTTGCTCACAACACTGCCCGCTCCGATAACCGAATTTTCGCCGATTCTCACGCCGGGTAGCGCAGTCGCGTTGGCACCCAGCCAAACATTGCGTTCAATGTGTATTGGCAGGTTGAACTGGACTCCTCGAGATCGAGGTTCCGGCAAAACGGGATGTCCTGCCGTTGCCAGCACGACGTTGGGCCCGAACATGACGCTGTCGCCGACGGAAATTTCGCCGTCGTCAACCAGCGTCAGCGCGAAGTGAGCGTAAATGTTGTTGCCGAAGTGCACTTGGCGCCCACCCCAGTTGGCGTGAAGAGGAGGTTCTACAAGGCAACCTGTCCCGATCGTGGCAAACATTTTTCTGAGCAGGCGCTGCCGCTCCTTACCCTGACGGGGGCGGGTCGCGTTGTACTCGTACATGAGTTCTTGAGCCTGTACCTGCTCATCCAGCAGGTCCGGAAGACCGGGGTCATACGGCAGACCGGACAACATCTTCTCCCTTGACGTCATCTCTTCCAAGTCGCTGTGGGCCGAAGCAGCTTCTCTCGACAAGGAGGAGTGGGGGTTTAGTGGAGTTTCGTCGTGTCTCATAGGGGGTTATAGGCAGAAATGTGTGTATGGGGTCGGCGTGTCGTTAGGGTTGCCAT
>CAYFRT010000108.1:0-4844 GCA_964345585.1 uncultured Actinomyces sp.
AAGAAGGTACGCCATTGCCGCGGCACCTGCCCAGATGGGCCAAGGGGAAAGGGGGGATACAACTCACAAAATAGTGCTACCTTGATGTAATTTATCTGTGGGCAGCCGTACATGACGCTGCATTGTTGGGCTTGAGGGTGGACCTTCGCCAGTAGGAAGGCTGATCTGATGGAAAAGAGAATGCGTTCTCGCCGCTTAGTGCCCTCATCCACTCCGAGCCAACCTGAACGCGTCCTGTCAGTCGTCGTCGTAGACGATCACCCAGTCATCGGACATGGGGTCAGGTTGATTTTCGAGCAGCATCGCTTGAATGTCACCGTCAAAGCAGTTCAGTCAGTCTTCGATATTTCCGAGGACGACCTGCCTGATGTGCTCGTGTTGGATTTGCGTCTCCAAGACGGAACAACACCTGCGCAATCGATCGCACACGCGGACCAGCTTGGTCTGCCGGTAGTCATCTACACATCTGCGGACGACCCGGTTTTGGTCCGCGAGGCGATTGCTGCCGGAGCGCTAGCTATTGCGCGAAAGTCCGCCCCAGAGCAGGAATTGGTCGCAGCAGTACTGGCGGCTGCGGACGGCGAACCTTCTGCGTCACTTGATTGGGCAGCAGCCCTAGATGCTGATCAAGACTGGGTGGCGGATAGCCTCACCGAGTTCGAAACTCAAGTTCTTGCACTATATGCGGGTGGGCAAAGTGCCGCAGAAGTCGCAGCAGCCCTCTTCTATTCGGTGCACACAGTCAACAAGGCAGTAAGCCGCATTCGCGACAAGTATCGTTCGTCTGGACGTCCAGCAGATACGCGCGTCGATCTTTTTAGACGTGCAGCCGAGGACGGCCTCATATCTTATTTCGACGGCCCGTAGCAGTGAACAGAAAAGGCCTTCACTCACAGCGCATCCGGCGACTTTCCGCGGTGGTGGTATCCGTTGGTGCGGTTGCGAACTTTTTGATGTTCGCGGCATTCCAGCCAGATGCCGCCCACCTTCTTCTCCGTCAATCCGCTTTGCTGTTGGCGCTTCTATTCTTGACGCCGGTTGCCGGGGGTGTGGCGGCCTTTCTCGCGCTCCGCTCGCGGCCTCGGCAGTTGACCACAGCCGTTAGTGACGGACTTTGGCGGGCACTGGTGGCCACCGGACTCATTGCCTATCTCTGGTTTCTTCTTCTACTTCCAGCCGGTGACAACAAACGCTTGGAATATGCCCTGATAATGCTGCTCACGTCCTACTGGATGGGAGCTACCGCGCTGTCGGTTGTCGTCCTACCCATGTGGGGCCGGCTTGCTTTGTTTGGCGTCGTTTTCATACTGCTGGCCACCCTCCCAGTCAGGTCTGGATTCCCATGGAGTCCACTTGAAGTTGTGAATGTCCTTTACGTCTTCTGTTTCAACCTGCCACTACTTCTTGGTCTTTCTTGGGTGTATGCACGAGCGGACGACGCGGATACAGCGAGCGATTCAGTGCGGACAAGCCACCTTCTTCTGGCAGAGACACAAGCAAAAGTTGCCGCCCGACGACGTGCGGACGAGTTCACCCATAACCATGTTCTTTCGGTCCTCAACGCGGTGGCTCTGCACCATGAAAATGGCGACTCTTTGCGCACTGCAGCGCAAGACGCTCTGTCTGCGATTGGAAACGCCACCCCGAGCGAATCAATGAACGTCCGGGACATATCGAGTGCCCTGTTGGAACGTTTTCCGCAGATTGAAGTGTACTTAGACCACTCGGCAGAGAATTTCGACCTCGACAATGTTGGGCCGGTTCTTTTCAACGCAGCATTGGAATCGGTCGATAATGCGCTGCGGCACGGCCAAACGATCGACGGCGCGCAGCCCAACGTATATGTGTCCATGACGACAGACGGCCCGACTTTACGCCTGGTTGTTCAAGACACTGGGCGAGGCTTCTCTACTTCTACTTCTGTGGGGCGAGGACGGTTTGGTGTCAGGCAGGGGATCATCGGTGGAGTAGAGGAGATTGGTGGGCAAGTGGCCATCTCCTCCACCCCGAACAAGGGGACGACAGTGACCATTGAGTGGCCGGGCTCGGAAGTCTCCGAAACTGCTGCAGAGCGCGCCTTAGCACGCCGACGCTGGCTGTCTGACATCGGCAATTCAATGGACACGAGCTCCGCCCGATTTCTTGTTGCGACTTTGTTTGTGGCGCATGCCGTTATCGTCGCCCTCATCGCGCCGTGGTTGACTTCCGTGGGCCTTTCGGTTGCTGCTTTATGCCTCTACTTGTTAGTTGCAATAGCGTTGCTCATTCGAGGCCGGGGTAGGGGCGGAGGCGGGGCTGGGGGTCGGCTGCCGGCTCGGATAGCCATTCTGATTGTGGGTCTTGGAGCGGGCGCCAACTACCTTGCTTTAATTCCGGTTCCTCTTCTGCCGGACATCGGTGATTTCACCTGGAGCTTGGGAATGACCGGGCTGGTCGCTTGTGGTCTGCTCGTTCGCGGGCGGCCGGGCTACGCGTGGTTGCTTCTCTGTTTCCTCTTGTTGACAACGCTCCCGTGGGGCCTTCAAGTGGGACTGCCTCTTCCAGTTGTCGCAGCGATGACGGCTGGGCAAGTAGTGCTGCTTTCATTTTGGTCTTTGATAGTCGTTTGGTCGACGCGCACGGTCGGAAACTTGGCGCAGCTGGATAAGGAACGGCTGCTGACACACCGAGAACAGCTGATACTGGATCAGACCGCGCGACAGATGAACTGGACGCGGAGCCGGCTGCGAAAAGTAGTTACACCCGTTCTAGAACCAATCGCGCACGGGCTTCCTCTCTTGCCCGCCCAACGCACCGAGGCCGCACTGCTGGAGGCCGAGTTGAGGGACAGCATCCGCGCGCCCTCATTCACAGGAACTCAAGTGGCCGTTGCCGCACGCGAAGCTCGGCAACGAGGTGTTGAGGTGGTGCTACTTGACGATATGGCGCCAGAATATTGGAGAGGGCGCCTGCCGGAAAAGATGCAGCAAAAGGCGATTGAAGCTTTGAATGAAGCACGCGAAAGACGCGTGGTAATTCGGCTTTTCCGACCCAGACAGCAAGCGATAGGCACAATTTATAGCGAGGGCGTACTCACAACCATTGAGAATTAGGTGGTGAATACGCCCTCAAACGTGTTCCTTTCTACGCAGGACTACTTGATGGCGTTGCTGATCGGCGAATCCTTATTCGCATTCGCAACCCCGCCATAAATGTTGCAGTAGGCCAAAATAGCGGTGCGGCCGATCGCGTAGTTTGTCCCACCAGTCTCATATCCGCCGGAAGACAATGCGGCACGGACTGCTTTCTCTTGCTGCGAGTTGAAATCTGACATAAGCCCGGTGTCGGGGGCCATCTGTGCGAATTCGCTACAGGTCGGTATTGACCCCGAGGAACATGCGGTCAGAGGCAGTGCCAACATTAGGGCCGCCACAGCTGCGACGGCTTTAGCCTTGCGGGGGATAGCCGCCCTCAATGGTCTTTTCATATTTGAAGTCTTTTCTGTCTGAAGAGGTCATCTAGTGGATCTTTTGGAATACAAGAAGAAGTTGCGTCCCGTCGAAGCTTTCTTCACTTATCTGGGTTAGCTCGGCTTCGTGGGCGGCTTCCCGGACAACGGGCACCAGGTGGTCTATTGGCTTCGCCTGGATGCTGCTGAACCGTGCGGCTAGACCAGTCGCGATGCGAATAACGTGTGCGGCTAATGCTTCAGGTGGCGAGCGACCGGCACGTAAGTCAGCAATCAGCACTTGATTGGGGTGCAGAGGTAGCGACGGGATGACGAAAGCGATCTTCCCGCCCGGCATTGTTATCCGCGCAGCTTCGTGGATAACAAGTCGGGGGTCGTGGTGAAGATGAAGCAGATTCGCGCAGAGGACGAACTCTGATCCTCCCGAAGGAAGGCCCGTTCGGTGAGCGTCAGCGAGTATGGTCCGCTGCACGCGGTCTCGTTGAAGAGCGCGCTCGAGCATCTGGGGCGACGTATCAACTCCCGTGACATGAGCTGCAGATGAAGCCGGTTTCGAGAACAGGCCGGTCCCGCAACCTAAATCCACTATGTTGAGTGGCCGGTCGTCCCCAAGGGCTGCGCAAGCAACTCTGCTGGTCGTTGGTGAGTCCCACGCGATGTCGTACCACGCGGCGTGCAGATCCCAGAACCGCTTATGCGTCTTCGAGCTCATCACTCAGGCTGATCCCGAACTAAAGGTTCACCTAGTCGCCTGCGGCGGTCTTCCTCCGCGCGTTCTCGTAGCTTGTCCCGTCCCTTTTCTAGTGCGACAGCGATTGTCATCGCTACCACGAAGATGATTATCGCGATCAACCAGCTCATCATCAGTAAATCACCATGCTGCCGCCGAGCAAGAGATAAACTCCGTACCCCGCCACCGGGATGCCGATGATTCGTTCCCACCCTGGGTATCCAAAAAGGAACCACACGCCCAGAACGATAATTGCCAATGCGTACAGGATGATTAGGCCGCGTCCAGCCGCGCTGGCGGCTGCGGACAAGCCGTCAACAGCCTTGTCTGCTTTCTCGTATGCGGAGGTTTTACCCCCGGTGCCCGCGACGTTCATTGATTCGGGTTCGTCCGGCAGAGCTTGCGAATGCTGCGGTTCAGATGACATGCCTCACTCCTCTCTCTTGTCAGCACTGTATGATCCGTGACACTTAAAGTGAGCGGGATGGGGGTACAAGAACTAGTACACTTGGGCGGATTTTTGTTGGGAGGCCGGGCTTACGTCTGTCTTCGCCTGCCGGACACCCTCTTGTCCCCATTCGCCCTCAGCCGTAGCGTCAAATTGACACGTGTATGTACGAGGGCGGACCCGTCTACCCCCACCCCGATCGCTGGTGGTCACTGATT
>CAYFRT010000109.1:0-4815 GCA_964345585.1 uncultured Actinomyces sp.
AGGAGCTAATCGATGGGTTGCCAGACCACGATGTCTTCAAGCAGCACTTCGCCACCCAAGTGACTAACTGGCTCCCGTTCTACTGGGAAGGCTTCACGCAAACAACGCGATACACCTACACGCTCGACATGCGCCAAAGCTTGGAAGAACTCCATAAAGGGATGGATAAGCGCAACCGGTCTCGAATAAACAAAGGAAAAGAACAGCTGGTCCTGACCGAGTCGGAAACCGAAGGCTTGGAGACCCTGCTAGACCTCTCTGAGATGACTTTCGAGCGACAAGGAATGCAACTGCCCTACAGTCGTGCGTTCGTCAGAAAGCTTGACGAAGCGGTGCAGAAGCACTCGCGACGTCTCATAGTGATCGCGCGCGGCAAAGAAGATGGTCTTCCGCACGCCGCGAACTATGCGTTTGGAGATTCGAAGCGTGTTTACGCTCTAATGAGCGGTGCAGATCCGGCCCTGAGACAGTCTGGGGCAAGCGTCGTGGCGCGTTGGCGCACAATAGAGTGGGCTCACACCTTCACCGAAACCTTTGACTTCGAGGGCTCTATGGTGCGGGGGATTGAGCACAGAAACCGGAAATACGGCGCGCACCAGACACCCTATTTCTCTATCCGCTGGTCCAACGGCGTCCTGGAGGCCAACGAGAGGAAGCGTCAGCTGAGGCGTGCGCCCCTCGTAGCCGCTTGGCGGCTCAAGGAGGCCGCGCTCAAGCCTTTCCGGTGACCCTTCGAAGCTGCGCCAGGGTGTTCTCCTCCAGTGCAGGATTCAGCGGACCAAGGTCGAAGTGTTCGACGAAACGATCGCCCTCGTAACCGCCGTAGTGCATCATTTTCTTCGTCGGCAGGTAGCCCATGACGTCATCCGCGCATCCGACCAGCATGGAATAACGTGTGCCCAGCCACCGCCGGACCCTGGCGGCGTACTCGACTACCACCTCGCCGCTAACGGCGACCAGGCCGAAGGCCTCCCCCAGCTTGATTGCCTGGAAAGAGAGATCGTTCCCCTCGCTCTCTACAAACAACGAACGGTTCACGTTCACTCGCGTCGCGGAGAAACGTTCAAAGTCAATCGGAACTGCAGCGATCACAGCTCGGCGAACTCGTTCCGCCAGGGAATGTGCCCCTGCCTCATACTCGGCCAGAGTCTTTTCTCGGCTGTCCCACTCTGGTCCGAAGCGCACACGTCTGTTGAGATGGCGGAGCGAGGGTGGAATTCTGGGTTCGGCAAGATCCAGTGGTCGAGTGTCTCCTGAGAAGCCCTGGAAGAAAAGCACCGGTAGATCCTCGCCGAGATCCTCACGTAACACGTCGCGCACAATACCTGGAAAGTCTGTTGAGACCGTGCGTTGCAAAGGGAAGCCGACAGGGTGACACGCGTAGTTCCAAAGTACTGCTAGCTCAGCACCGTCCAGCTTCTGGAACCGAAGGGCCGTAACAGTTTCATCCCTTTTTCCCCAGAAGTCGGGCCGCCAGCGAAGACTGTTGAACTGGGGAGGCCACGTCCACGTAATACGTTTGACCTGACGTCTGTTTATGGAATGGTCGGCGCGGGCTTTCCCCGCTAGTACCCGCGCAGCCACCCTGCGGTCGGGATCCAGCAGTTTCTCAATTCCCTCACGCGCCCGTGTCAGGACGTACTCAAGGTGCTCGGGATCAGGGAGGCCTAGCTTTGGCTTCGTGTCATCCAGCATCGGAGCTGCATGGGTGTGCGAGGCAGCCACAACGATATTCTCAGGCGGGACACCGTCCAGCTCTTCCTCAATCGTGGCGCGCAGTCTGGCTCCCGCATAAAGGGCGTCAACCGTGACCAGGACCAGAGGAGCAGGCTGCCCCATCCACATGGCGAGCATGTTCAACTCTGGGTGAGAGTGAATCTTCCACTCGGGAGCGTCGTGATAGCCGGCCCCCAGGGTGACCTCACCCTTTGGGGTGATGTCCTCGGTGACGGCGGCCGCTTGGACCACCGCGCCTGCCTTCGCGAGTGCCCCGAGTGCTGATCTTCCCATGCCTAAGCGTCCCTTGTCTGTTCGTGTGGATTGCAGCCCACTTTAGTCGAAAATATGGCCAAACCGTTGCCGGGTAGACAGCTCACGGTTGCCTGTAGTCCCCTACCGCTATGCTTGACTGGCGCCAACCCCACACGGTCTTCCTCTGTAGGCCTCTCAAAAAAGGAGTGCACTTCTGACATGGAAAGAAGAATGACTAGTGGAGAGGTCCACGCGGAACTGAAGAGGCTGCTGACCGAGTTCGTGACCTTCTGCGACGAACACGACCTCCGCTACTTCCTTGCATACGGTTCGTTGCTGGGCGCAGTGCGAGAGGGCGACTTCATCCCCTGGGACGACGATGTTGACGTGTTGATGCCCCGACCAGACTATGAAAGATTTCAGGATCTATACGCGAAGAACGCTCACCCTTCTTTCATTCTCATGGTCCCTGGTGACACGGACTATCCGTCTTCGTTCGCCAAACTGGTAAGCGCTAGAACAAGGTTCGAATCGAAGGACCACCTTTTCCCCGCCAACTACGGTGTGTACTTGGACATCTTCCCTCTGGACGGAGTCCCCGCCAGAGTGCCGAAGGCGCACTTCTGGGCAGTCCAAGAGCTAACCGTCATCCGGCACAAGGCATATCCAAAAGACAAGCCTCATGCCGTCAGAGAAGATCCTTCCATCCCCGAAACTGCAAAACGTTTTGTCTGGCAGGTCCTCAACCAGCCAACACACTTGCCAGCCTGGTTCAAGGAGCAGAACACTAGGCTCCGGCAGAAGACTGTCGGTGCCGCAGCCTCGAAGCTGCCGCGTGCAACGCTTGCGGGGTGGGCTGAGGCTGTCGCGTCCCAGTTTGATTACGAGAAGGCTGGCGTGGTTGCCGATTACTTCGGATGGACCGAACTTGAGGATGCCCTGATAGACAGAGCCCACGTCGATGACTTCACGTACGTGGAAATTGACGGCCTGCAGGTTAAGACCTTTGCGCGACCTGAAATTCTGCTTGAGCAATGGTACGGAGACGACTGGCAAACACCGCAGCCCGATTTCAAACCGCCGCACGGAGAAGCTTTCTGGCGGGAAGGCCACCCCTCTGCTGAACTCCCGGAATAACCGTCCGTCGACTGACGCCGGAAGGTCGACACTTGGACCAGTCAGGACTTCGGGCTCCACGGTCGATCCGATTGATACAGTTTTGCCATGCGAATCCTGATCTCTGCGGTCAACTTCAACGAAGGCGACCGAATGGCCTCACAGCGACCTCGAGCCCTCTCGGAAGTACTTGCGCGCCGAGGGCACCAGGTAACGGTGTTGACAATGGCTACACCACCCGAGACAACCGCCCCGTATCCTCCGGGAGTCGAGGTAATAGAAACCGTTCCTTACGACGAAACAGTGTTCGCACCTGCAAGCGACCTCCCCATTGCTCGCCGAATACTGGCAGGTCTCAGCGTCCTGCCATCCGTGCCCAAGGCCATCATCCTCAAACATCCACGTTTGTCGAAAATGTTTGGGCTCACTCCAGAAGCTGCGAAACAACGTTTCGACGAACTGAATGCCAAGCGATATCGGACCTCCTCCGGAACTCGCGCTATTTCCGAAGACCGGAAATGGTACCGGCAATCAGCTCCCATCGCAGAGAAGCAACTTACTGATCGGGAACCCTACGACGCCGTTCTGGCAACCTACAGCACGCACGGTTCGGTTTGGCTCGGCAAGTTCCTCCATTCAAAAGGGATCGCGCGGAACCTGATCATTGACTTCCGGGACCTTATGGACCAGCCGGGTTCGCTCCTTCCTCTTCGTGTGTTCCGACAACACCAGCAGCGACAAGCATTGCGTCAGGCCGACGCGGTCACAGCAGTGTCCGCTGGATTACGCGATGATCTGCTAGAAAGCTCGGGAACCGCGAAGCACCAAGGCAAGGTCGACGTTCTCTATAACGGTTTTCTGAAGCGAGGAGCTCACACTCTTTCGACCCCTGATGTCCGCCCGTCCGGTGGCACCGAGAGGGGGCCGTTGAAGATCGTCTACACCGGCTCCCTTTACACGGGCAGGCAAGACGCCTCAGCTCTCTTCCAGGCGCTGAGCCGCCTCGACACCTCCGGAGGCGCGGTGCCCATAGAGGTCCACTATGCTGGCCGCTCCGCCAACTCCTTCAGGGAAATGGCCGCCACCGAGGGACTTGAGGGGCTCATCATCAATCACGGCGTTGTCCCCCGCGAGGAAGCTCTCCATTTGCAGCAAGAAGCCGACATTCTCTTGGCTCTGGGCTGGAATGAACCAACCAACCGAGGTGTTCTTTCCGGCAAATTCCCAGAGTATCTGGGGGCAAACAAACCGATCATTTCAATTGTCATGGGTTCTTTACCCAACGCCGAACTGACAACCCTGGTCAAAGACCTCAATGTTGGCGCCACCGTCGAGGAATCCACGCAAGAAGCAGACGTTGAAAAGCTTACCGAGTACCTGCAGAAGGCCCTGGATGCCAAGAGCGAGGGTGCGACCGTCCCGTACACTCCGATCCCATCCAAAGTTGAAAAGTTCAACTATGAGAATCTGGCAGCCCAACTCGAAGAAATCATCGCGAGCCTCGACTCTTAGCCACTCATCAAGAAGACCCTGCTCTCGCTCGGCACACTTCACATCACTGGCGTTGAGCGCCCCTGTAGCTTGGAACAAGTTGGGACCAATCCGCGGAGGCGGCAAGTATGGTCCCCACCAAAATCACCAATCCAGAAACCACCTCAATGAGCGAGGGCACCTCGCGCAGAAGCAAGAACCCAAACAGTACAGCCCACGCGGAATAAGAAACGTTCA
>CAYFRT010000110.1:0-4812 GCA_964345585.1 uncultured Actinomyces sp.
CACCGTCCGGACGTGTCGGTTCCCCATCAAGGCACCGATATCCTGACAAACGAGGTGCTCAAAGGGCAGACTGTTGTCCCAGCCGGCCCCGTACGCATTGTGCAGACCGAGCAGCCCCCAGTAACATTCGCCACAATTCCAAGATAAGAAAGATGTAGATGAGTTTCTTCGACCTACCCCTCGACCAGTTGGAACAGTACCGCCCCTCAATAAAAAGGCCCGCTGATTTTGATGCCTTCTGGACTAAGACGATGGAGGAGAATCCCTTCAACCCGGATGCAGTTACTGTTGTGCCGGCCGAGATTCAGTTGGCGACCATCAACATTTTCGACGTGCGCTTCCCCGGCTACGGCGGTGAATCGATCGCGGCATGGTTGCTGATGCCGAAGTCGTCACCCCTGGAGCGCGACGGCTTGTTGCCGATCGTTGTCCAGTACGTGGGGTACGGTGGCGGACGAGGAATCCCAGAAGACCACCTCACCTGGGTCAGCGGCGGCTACGCCAGTTTGATCGTGGATTCTCGAGGACAAGGGAGCACCTGGGGTTCCGGCGGCATAACGCCCGACCATGGTGCGCCAGATGAGACCGGCGGCTCATATCCCGGTTTCATGACAAAGGGGATCCAATCCCCATACACCTACTACTACCGTCGCCTCTACGTCGACGCTGCGCACGCTATCGACCTGTGCGAACACTTGTCCGGTGTTGACCCTGACCGCATCTTCGTCACCGGGGTTAGCCAGGCGGGAGGGTTGGCGCTGGTGGCCTCGGGCCTTCGTGACAATGTGCGAGGGGCGATGTTGGACGTGCCCTTCCTATGCAACTTTGAACGCGCAATTGGTCTCACGGATGCGTACCCGTACGAGGAAGTGGTGCGATACCTCGCAACCCGCCGGGAAGAAATAGGCCAGGTTTTCGACACACTTTCCTACTTTGACGCGGTTCTTTTCGCGCAGAAAGCGTCCTGCCCCGCGCTGTTCTCTGTCGGGCTGATGGACCAGGTTGCCCCACCCTCAACCGTTTTCGCAGCGAAGAACTGGCACGGCGGCCCCGCGGAAATCGAGGTTTATCCCTACAACGGACACGAAGGGGGCCAGAACCTTCAGTGGCGTCGCCAGCTGGAGTGGTTGCACCCTTTGGCTAGTAAGTAGTGGCTGATTGGGGAAGGGGCGGACCCGCTACCTCGATACAACCGTCGTTACGCCCGGCTCGTTTTCGGGGACTCCGGTCTGCTCCACCCCATCGCCTTGCTCCATGACTCGGGAGATCACTTCTCTTCGGTACCAAATGGCGTCGGAGGAAATGGCTGGGCGGTCGCCTTGGGCAGCCACCTCCACGCCCTCCTCGTTAGCAACAATCAAACGGTACCCGTTGGCGTAGTCAACTGTGACGGTAGCCCAGCTTGCCTCGGTCACCACGGGTGGGTTGACTCCATCGAAGTCCACGAAGAAGAACGCCAACAAACCAGACTCGGTTTCCTCCATCTGGCCCCACCTGGCGCCCTGGTTAGAAATCATGTTGCCCAGTCCGTAGGCGACCCACATGCCGTTGCCGTTAGGGCCGCCTTCTAGAAGTTGCATCGGCTTGGGCACATGCGCGTGGTGAGAGATCACGATGTCAACTTCGCCAGATGCGGCAAGTGCCTGCGTGGTGTCCAACTGCCCTTCATCGGGATAGGTTATGTATTCGACCCCGCAACAGTGCAACGAGGCCACCACAATGTCTGCCCCAGCCGCCCGTGCCTCACGTGCCTTCTGGATCAGCTCCTCAGATTCGATAAAACTCACAGACCACGGCGCATCATCAGCCAGCGGAATCCCGTTGGTGCCGTAGGTGGCTGCAATGTTCGCGATGGTCAAGGTAACGTCACCCTTTTCCACCGTGTAGAACTGTGCCTGCTGGGATTCCTCAGCGGTGCGGGCTGTGCCCTGGTGTCCCATCCCCGCCTCGTCAAAGGCATCCAGGGTGCGTGCAAGGCCAGAGAACCCCTGATCCATCGCGTGGTTGCTAGCCGTGGTACAGCCAGTGAATCCGGACAGGCTCAGCTCTTCTACTAGTTCGTACGGTGCCCCGAACACGGGGAAGCCCGTCGGCCCTTCTCCCGGTGCCTTCACGGGGATCTCCATGTTGCAAATGGAGACGTCCGAGGCCGCCAAATAAGGCTCGATATCCGCAAACTGCGAGGAAAACTGATACCGCTCACCGTTCCAGGCTGAGTACGCAACCACCTCGTGAATAAGTACGTCACCAGCAGCCGAAATGATGAACTGCTGAGGGTCGGGGATGACCTCTTCTTCAGGTTCTGCCAGGACCTCTTCAGATTGTGCCTGTTCGGCAGCGGGGACGGACTGAGGTTCGGATTGGGCCGCAACCTCCAGGGGTTGGAGCGGAGAAAAGGGCTCCGCGACGGCTAAGACGACGCCCAGTACGACGACGGCCAGCAGAAACACCAATGCGAAAACCAGTCCGGTGCGCGCCCAGAGTGGCGTCTTTGGGGCGACGGTTCGCGATGTCCGCGTCACGAATCTGCGCTCCGTCGCCACTTCGGCAGCAGCTCCGTTAGCTTTGCTGTCAAATCAATGGATTCCCCATCGCGACCACCCGCGCCCAAAATCAGCGGTGGTGCAGAGGGCTTCGGAGTCACCCCAGTGAGCCTGTCCTTGAATGACAACTGCTCAATCAACAGGTAGAAGTTGCCATCAACGTCGACGGCCATGCTCCTGTCATTTTTCAAATACCATCCGACCAGCGGAGTCTTCGCTGTGCCCTTGCCCCCGTAGCCGCGCACTATCAGCGGTTCGGTTGGAAGTCCCTGCTCTTTGGCGGATTCGACAAACTGCATCAAATACTCGGAGGCACGCGCGCTTTCTGCCTTCTGTTTTTCTTCCAACATGCGGCGCCGAAGCATGGCGTTGCTCGCCTGCTCATCGGCAAAAGATTGGCTCATGCGCTCCACTGTAATAACTACACGTTCAGATAATGCGTTTTGGTGACCAACAGCAATGTGAACTAGGACCCTGCAAACTGATTGGTTTCTTCGCTCTGCGTAGGATGAAGGGGAGGGGAAACCCCTCGGATCGACCCAGTGCGCAAAGGACGGAAGGTCTGCCAACACAATGGAAGAGCACACGAGGGACCGTGTCCTTCGCGGACACGGTATCGGCTCTGGTATCGGCATAGGTCCGGTCAGACATATGGCTCCCCCGCTTCGCGAACCAGAGAACTCCATGTCATTGGTTTCACCCGACGAGGGCTGGGCTCAGGCCCAACGCGCTTCCGAAGAAGTCGCTAACCGGTTCCGTCAAGCAGCCAAAACCTTTGACGGCCCAACCGAGGAGATACTCCTCGCGTCCGCGATGATGGCCGAGGACCCCGCGGTCCTCCGCAACATCAAACAGCGCGTGCAGCAGGGGCTGAACCCTGAACGAGCCGTGTATGAATCCTTCGCCGAATTCCGCCGGAAACTGCTGCAAATCGGTGGCAAATACGCGGAACGGGCAGCCGATCTGGATGACATTTCCCAACGCATCCGCGCTCATATCGCCGGGGTCCCCGTGCCCGGCGTCCCCAGATCGACTACCCCTTTCGTCCTGGTGGCAAGAGACTTAGCCCCCGCCGACACCGCGACCCTTGACTTCAGCGTGGTCCGGGCCCTGGTGACAGAAGAGGGTGGCCCCACAGGTCACACCGCAATTTTGGCTCGGTCCAAAGGCCTGCCTGCGATCATCGGCTGTGAGGGGGCGTTAGACATTGAGGAAGGTGCCCCCGTCATTGTCGATTCCCGTCATGGGAAAGTGCTGCTGCACCCCTCGGACATTGAAGTAGAGGACGCAAAAGGACGCGCTGATGTTCGGAACGCACGCCTGGAAAGTAGCCGCGGCCCGGGTGTCTTAAAGGACGGAACCCAAATTCAGTTGTTGGCAAACCTGGGGAGTATTGACGAAGCCGCCGGCGCAGTTCGGGCAGACGCGGAAGGCGTGGGCCTGTTTCGCACCGAGTTTCTTTTTATCGGTTCCACTCAGCCTCCCACCCGTGAGACGCAAGCCGCGGCGTACCGAGAACTTCTGGACCAGTTCCCCGGGAAGAAGGTTGTGGTAAGGCTGCTGGACGCCGGTGCAGACAAACCTCTGCCCTATTTGACGTACCAGGATGAGGCCAACCCCGCCCTCGGGCTGCGTGGCTACCGCGCTTTGACCAGGCATGACCAAGTTCTGAACACGCAGTTGGCGGCGCTAGCAGATGCGGCCGAGGGGTGCGAGGCAGAGCTGTGGGTCATGGCCCCGATGATCGCTGACGCCCCCGAAGCGGAAGCATTCGTGAAGGCGGGTCGCGCTGCGGGTCTGAAGACGTTGGGGGTGATGGCCGAGGTGCCCTCGATCGCCGTCATGGCTGATCAAGTGGCACGCGTGACAGATTTTGTCAGCGTGGGAACCAATGACCTCACCCAGTACGCTCTGGCTGCGGATCGCACCCTCGCATCGATGTCGCAGTATCAGGACCCGTGGCACCCCGCCGTTCTGCGCCTCATGTGCATGTTGGGGGATGCAGCAAGGCAGGAAGGAAAGAGCCTGGGAGTTTGTGGCGAGGGAGCCAGTAACCCACTGTTGGCTGCGGTCATGATCGGGCTAGGAGCAGATTCCCTTTCGATGGCGCCCGATGCAATCCCCGAGGTCCGTTTGGCTTTGGCCGAGGTCACCTTGGACCAAGCCCAGCGTGCCGCCACCGCCGCCTGCGAGGCCGTTGGCCCTGAAGAAGCGCGTGCGGCCGCTACCGCCATCCTCGTGGATGAAAACGTCGATGCCCCAGGAGACG
>CAYFRT010000111.1:0-4810 GCA_964345585.1 uncultured Actinomyces sp.
CAAAGAAGAGGGCAGGTTACTCACGTGTTACTCACCCGTTCGCCACTAACCACACCAAACAAAAGCCCAGCGCGGTCCGTTCGACTTGCATGTGTTAAGCACGCCGCCAGCGTTCGTCCTGAGCCAGGATCAAACTCTCCAACAAAACCAAAAAAGTTCAGCCAGAAAAAATATCCCAACCAAAAAAACAAACAAACAAAAAAACAACACACTATCAAGTTCACAAACAACACCCCCAGCCCAAAACAGGGGGACAAAATGTCCCGCCATTTTGAAGGGGTAGTTACGTTGTTCGAGTGAGTCCCGATTGATCCGGGCTGTGTCACTCAGTGCTCCGTAACGAATACAAACTCTATCCACTTCCCCCGAGCCACGTCAACCACCACTCGGGTGACCCCGGACACAGCCCCTGAAACCCTCTCTGACCTGCGCAAATGAAAGCGTCGTCAGGCGATCCCCGTATCCGCGATCGGGCGTGTCCTGCCCTTCTTTGCATCTCGGGAAGGGATGGTTCTACTCCGGTTTCACCGCCGCCAGGGTCTTCTTGCCCTTCCTGATCAGAGCGATATCTCCGGGCAGGAGGTCGGATTCAGTCAAAACCAGATCCGGATCCGTCACCTTCTGGTTATTCAAGTAGAGGCCGCCCTGCTTGGCGGTGCGGAGCGCTGCTTGGCGCCCCGTCTCCAGACCGGTTGCGAGGACGGCGTCGACAATGGTGGCCTCGCCGAACTTCACTTCTCCAGTTGGCAGGTGAGCGGAGGCGGCGCGCATGGTGTCAGCGTCAACCTCTCGCAAATCCCCCGACCCCCAGAACGCCTGGGTGGCAAGGAGTGCCTGTTCGTAGGCTTCGGTGCCGTGGACCATCTTGGTGACCTCGGCTGCCAGCGCCTTTTGGGCTTGACGGAGGTACGGCTTCTCCTCGGTCTCCCGCGCCAGTTCCTCGATACGATCGCGGTCAAGGAAGGTGAACACCTTCAGCATCTTCACCACGTCTGCGTCATCGGTCTGCAACCAGAACTGGTAGAAGTCGTACGGGCTCATCATCTTTGGGTCCAACCAAATGGCACCCCCGGAAGTCTTACCGAACTTGGTGCCATCTGCCTTCGTGATGATGGGTGTTGTGAGGACGTGCGCGGTCTTGCCATCTGATTTCCTGATCAGATCCGCCCCGGCAACCAAGTTGCCCCACTGGTCATTCCCACCCGTCTGCAAGGTGCAGCCGTATCTGCGATTGAGTTCAAGGAAATCATTGGCCTGCAGGATCTGGTAGGAGAATTCGGTGTAGGAAATCCCCTCGTCCGACGCAAGACGCCTCGCCACTACGTCTTTGCTGATCATGGTCCCCACGCGGAAGTATTTACCCACATCGCGGAGCAGTTCGATGGCAGACATCGTCCCGATCCACTCGTAGTTATTCACCATGCGCGCCGGGTTTTCGCCATCAAAATCAAGGAAGTTTTCGATTTGCCCGCGGAGTTTCTGGGCCCAGGCCTCGACAACCTCGGCGGAGTTAA
This sequence comes from uncultured Actinomyces sp., assembly GCA_964345585.1. Taxonomy (GTDB): domain Bacteria; phylum Actinomycetota; class Actinomycetes; order Actinomycetales; family Actinomycetaceae; genus Scrofimicrobium. The sequence goes on from CAYFRT010000111.1 coordinate 1,515, forward strand.
GGCTTCTCTCCCCCACCTCCCGTGGGTCCCCGATCAGGCCCGTTCCACCACCGACCAGCGCCAACGGCTTGTGTCCCGCCAACTGCAGGTGGCGCATCAAAACAAGTTGTACGAGGTGTCCATGATGCAAGGAAGGGGCCGTCGGGTCGTAACCGCAATAGAAAGTAACCGGTCCCTCGGCAAAGGCTTTACGGAGCTCATCCAAATCAGTGTGCTGTTTGATGAGTCCACGCCACTGGAGTTCTGCCAGCAGGTCTGTTGCTTCTGCGTTGGTCACGCCGTCTCTCCTCTATGTTTATTTGTTGAATCCTGATGGGCCGGCCCGCAGGCGCAGCCGTAGGCCAAAATCAAAGCCTACCCGCGTTGCGGGCACTGCTTTCACGGGGTCCGGTTCACTCCTCGTTACGGAGATCCTCAACGAGTGCCTTCAAGTTGGCCAGTTGTTCCGCCACGCGCTTCGGGGCGGTGCCACCTTTGGCGTCTCTGGAGGAAACGGATCCTTCGACGGTGAGAATGTCCAAGACCTCGGGTTTGAGGTGCTCCGAGATTCCCGGCAGATCCTCGGCCCCCAAATCCTGCAACTCGATGCCGCGGTCTTCGCAGAATTGGACGCAGGCCCCGGCAACCTCGTGCGCCACACGGAACGGCACGCCCTGCCGAACCAACCATTCGGCTACGTCGGTGGCCAAGGAAAAGCCCTGAGGTGCCAGTGATTCCATGCGCTCCAAGTCCAAAGTCATTGTTGCGATCATCCCCGCAACCGCCGGCAACAGCAGATCGAGGGTGTCGATTTGGTCAAAGACCGGTTCCTTGTCCTCCTGCAAGTCGCGGTTGTAAGCCAGAGGCATGCCCTTAAGAGTCGCTAGAAGCCCCGCCAAGTCGCCAATCATGCGCCCCGCCTTGCCGCGCGCCAACTCCGCAATGTCAGGGTTTTTCTTCTGCGGCATGATGGAGGAGCCCGTGGAGTAGGAATCGTCTAGGCGGACGTAGCCAAACTCGTGCGTATTCCAGATGACAATCTCTTCGCTAAGCCGTGACAGGTCAACCCCGATCATCGCGAAGATGAACGAGAGTTCTGCCATCACATCGCGGGAAGCGGTGGCGTCAATGGAGTTTTCGAAGCTGCGGGAGAAACCCAGCTCTTCCGCGATCACTTCGGGGTCCAAACCAAGCGTGTTCCCCGCAAGCGCCCCGGCCCCGTATGCGGACTCCGCGGCGCGCCGATCCCAATCTTGTAGCCGCTCCAGGTCACGGCTCAGCGCCCACGCGTGCGCCAACAAGTGATGCGCAACTAGCACGGGCTGGGCGTGTTGCATGTGGGTGCGACCGGGCATCACCGCGTCCCCGGCGTTCTGTGCTTGCAGGAGGATCGCGTCGATGACGTCGAGGACACCTGAAGCGACGCCCCGCGCAGCCCTTCGCAGGTATCGGCGGGTGAGGGTTGCCACCTGGTCGTTTCGGGAACGGCCCGCGCGAAGCCGTCCCCCAAGGTCCGCTCCTGCGCGTTCGAGGAGGATCCGTTCGAGGGCGGTATGAACATCCTCATCGCAAGGGTCGGGTGCCAGTTTGCCCTCGGACAAATCCGTTTCCATTGAAACCAGAGCGGTCAACATGCCCTCAAGCTGTTCGTCGGTGAGCAGTCCGGCGCGGTTCAATGCGCGGGCGTGGGCTTTGGACCCGGCCAGGTCGTCCTGGGCCAGTCGCCAATCAAAGTGGGTTGAGACGCTCAGCGCGGCCAATGCGTCCGAGGGACCCCCGCTAAACCGCCCACCCCACAAAGCAATCGGACCCGTAGTTTCTTGTTTGTCAGCACCATTTTCTTCCATCCCCTAATCATGCCGGGAACCAACCAATCGTGCTGACGGCTCCATCTTCTAAAAGCGGGTACGAGGATCCCTTCGAACCAGCCCCGAACCTGCACCGATAGAGCGTGTATTCTCAAGGCACGGCAAAGAAGCAGTAATGGTCAAGGTGCCTTTGGAAGGCAGGAGGGCTGACTCAAGTGTTGGAGCCCAGCGCAGGAGCGTCTTCGGAGCCATTGACTCCGCGTATCGAGGACGAAATCTCTCCTTTGAAGTCCGTAATCGTGCATAGGCCGGGCCCCGAGATGGACCGGCTCACCCCTTCGAATCACAAGGAGTTGCTCTTTGATGATTTGATCTCGCCAACACGGGCGCAGGCGGAGCACCAGGAGTTCGTGGCGCAAATGCAGGACCACGGCGTGGAGGTTTTGGAGTTTCAGGACCTTCTAAGTGAAGCGTTGGAGATTCCCGAGGCGCGTCAGTTCGTCACCGAGGGCACTGCGAACCGTGAACTTTTGGGACCCATCCTCGCCCCGGTGTTGGAGGAGTGGACAACTACGCTGTCGGCCAAGCAACTTGGGCTTTTGTGCGTCGAGGGGATGACAAAGGGCGAATGGGCCGGACTGTCATCGGTTTCTTCCCTGGTGGAGAAAACCACGGCGCATGACGATTTCTTGATCACCCCGCTTCCGAACCACTTGTTTACGCGTGACGCGTCGGTGTGGTTGCATGACGGGGTCGCGGTCAGCACCATGAGCCGTTCGGCGCGGCGCCGCGAGTCCCTCCACTACGCGGCGATATACCGATACCATCCGCGATTCGCTGGGGCCGAGTTTGACTTTTGGACTAAAGGGGACCTGGGGATCTCGCGGTCCGTAGAGGGCGGGGACATCCTCGTTTTGGGTGATGGAGTGGTTGCCATTGGCGTTTCGGAAAGAACCACTCCCCAAGGGGCGGAGCATTTGGCAATGCGGCTCTTTGAGGCCGGAGTCGCTCACCGGGTTGTGGCTTTCATGCTTCCCAAGAGTCGGGAGTTCATGCACCTGGACACGGTGTTCACCCAGGTTGATGACGGGAGTTTTGTTCTCTACCCGGGAGCGCGGGCACTTGATTCGATCCGTCTTGACTATGTGGATGGGCAAGTAGAGGTCAGAGGCCCCCGAACGGGAGTGAAAGCGGCAGTTGAGGACGCTTTAGAGCGTCCCACCCGGTTCATTTGGCCCGAGGCCACCGAGGCTGAGATGCAACGCGAACAGTGGAACGACGGATTTAACATGCTGGCCCTGGAACCCGGTTTGGTGGTTGCGTATGACCGCACCCCGCTGGCCAACGCCGCGATGAGGCAGGCGGGGGTGGAGGTTATTGAGATCTCGGGCTCGGAACTTGGGCGCGGACGCGGTGGCCCTCGCTGCATGTCCTGCCCTCTGGAGCGCGACTACACCACGGTGTGAAACCGCGGGCGGAGTAAACGGAGTGGGCGGGCGTGGTTGGGCG
>CAYFRT010000112.1:0-4788 GCA_964345585.1 uncultured Actinomyces sp.
TACTTGCTGGAATCTCTTTCGAACAATGACGTGACGTTCTTCATTCCGCCTTATCAGCGGAATTACGAGTGGTCTACGGACACGTGCAAGGTCTTGTTTGACGACATCCAGAGGGTGACTGAGGCGAACACGAAAGGGGTGAGAGATGAGCACTTCTTCGGCAGCATCGTTTACGTAGTCGAAGACGCAGGATTTGGGCGTCCATCAAAGTTTGTGCTGACTGACGGTCAGCAGCGCATCACCACTACCATGCTCTTCTTGATGGCCTTAAGGGATTCGATAGACGATGAGGCATATCGGGATACGATCCAGAGTCGCTTTCTCCAGAACGATCGCGCTGGGGACGACACTGAGTACAAAATTAAGTTGAAGCAGGTCGAATCGGACTGGGACGCGTACAAGCATCTCGCCCTGGGGCAAGACGTGTCCTCCTCCTTGAGGAACTCAACGGTTTATCAGAACTATCAGTTCTTTCGTAGGCAGATCCGCGCCACACCTGTGCATCAAAGAAAAGACCTACTGGAAAAGGGGCTGATGAAGTTCAGCACGATCTCTATCGAACTTGAACCAGACAGGAACCCCTGGGAAAACCCTCAGGAAATCTTTGAGTCGATGAACTCTTTGGGAAAGCCTCTCTCTCTGGCTGATTTGACGCGCAACTATCTTTTGATGGGTAAGACTTCTCGTCAACAAACTGCTCTTTACAACAACTTTTGGCTCACTCTGGAGAAAAGGCTTCCCGGTAAGCTCTCTCAATTCATTCGGGACTGGATGCAGGCCGACCAACACCGGAGTTACAAAGTTGCCAGGGAGAACAACTACAAGGAGCTCTATTCAGCGTTCAAAGGAATCGCGTCTGGGCGGACGGTTGAAGAATTGTTCGAAGACTTTGTGCGATTCTCTGAGCCGTACGCAATCGCTCTAGGGCTTGAAACGTCGGGTAGAGCGGAAATAGATCAGGTGATTTTTGACCTGAACGTGATCGGCGTAGTGCCGGCTTATTCGTATTTGGCAGAGCTTGTTGCCGCTTGGAAGTCTGGAGGCTTTAGCGATTCACAGATGGCTGGTTTGCTCTCCACGCTTCGCACGTATTTGCTGCGTCGGCGCGTGCTCGGGCTGACAAAGGCAGAGAATAAGTTCTTTCCGGCGTTGGGCGGCCGGATCAATGCCTTGGTTCGCTCCGAAGATCCTGTCGGAGCTCTCTTTAGACAGTTGTCTTCACAAGAATATGCGCTCCGAGTCCCAAACGACGATGAGCTCCGTTTGGGATTAGAGACCATGAACTTCTACAATTTGGGTCGGTCTAGAAACTATCCGAAACTGCTGTTGTCTCTGACCGAAGAACTGCTTACCAAATCACGTCCTGCCTGGGATGATACGCATCTTCAGCTCGAGCACATCATGCCTCAGACTCTCAACAGAGCTTGGAGAGAAGACCTGGGCGAGGATGCAAACGAGGTCCACCAGGAGTACCTGAACAACCTTGGAAACGTGACCCTAATCCGTCATAACCAAGAGCTCGGAAATCAGCCGTTTTCAAGGAAGAAGCTGGTCTACGCTGGGCGCTCTGGGCTGCAGGTTGCGCAGAACCACGTGATTGGTCACGAGTCTTGGGATGCTGCGGCCATTAGAGATCGCCGAGACTACTTGATTGGACTGATCTCTGAGAACGTACTTGGCCTCCCAGACTCATTCAAGCGGGCAAACAACTGGAAGCAGAGCGGTAGTTCCGACACGAAGTTCAGCTCTCGCGAGGTCCTAAACCAGCTGGTAGGAGAGACGATTCGCTACATCGATAATGAGTCCCTGAAAGCCAGGGTTATCAGCGACTCCCAGGTTGAGTTCGAAGGCACGCTTTGGCACCTGTCTCCACTGACAAGGCACCTCAAGGAACGGGACAAGCGTGCCAATCTTTCAGGTGCTTACCAGGGGGCGATGTACTGGACGTGGGATGGAGTCCGGCTGGTCGACCTGGATTTCTAGAGTCTGCTAGTTAGACCCCAAGAGTTGTTGGAGGACGACCTGAGGTTCCCGTGCAAGTTGGAAGTAGCTGGTCAGAAATACCTCGTCTGCGTCGACACGTTCAGCCTGCCGTTGTACCCAGCGAGGTGGTTGCTTCGCGTCCTTCGACAGGAATGGATGTGTGACAAGCGCAAGCCTCCGTCCGCGTCGGCTGTCCATAAGCATTCCGAAGCACTCATCTGAACTGTCTGGTTCGATTAGCTCGGCGCCGAACTCCCTGACCAGCTGCCGGGATATGCGCTCGTCCATCTCCGCATAGACGTGGGAGTCGAAGTCTCTTGCCAGCAGCACCCGCGAAAGGGAGTCAGCCATTCGCCAGTCCAGCAACGGATACCATGGCCAGTTTTGATAGTCGCGGAGACAACGATGGCAACTTGAGTCGCAAGGACCTCCAATTCTGTGCGCTCGGTCGAAGAACGCAGGAATCTCGGCGAGGTAATCTTCGATTCGCTCCGACACAGCGGAAGCATATCCCGCGCCGTTTTCGATTGTGTCGGCTAGGAATAGCCCACCCATGGCGCCCCCATCATGGAACGCCGGAGCAAGTCCCACTTCGAATTCGCTTGGCTCTACGTCTAGTTTTGTTGCCGCCAACGTCCGCAGCGCGAAGGCGAGAGAACTCCACGCGCCGCGGCCCTCTGGTGACGTGCCGGTTAGCACAACTTCCGGCGGCATCTTCAATGCTCTTAGTAGCAAGGCGTCTGTAGTTCGCTCGGCAAGGAAGGCAGTCTTCAGCTCGGTGTCACTTGTTTTCATCCAACCCTGAGTATTTGCCCGATTCTGGAAGTCGTAGTCGGAAAGGAACCTCGAGTCGATCAATCCGTCCAATGGATCGCGGCCCGACTGTGCCTTCTGGAACCTGAACTCGTCGTTTCCATTGAGCGCGAATGAGTAGATCCTCGCGGGCCGGAACAACGGTGCGTCAGCATTGGCGATGTGGCGAGGGCTCGTCTCCGTGAAACCGATCTTTGCCAGAGTTCGCCTATTTCCGTGACGGCGCCCGGGCTCATAAGGGAGTGACTGATACTCAGTTCGGTAGCCGAGAGGGTCGATCGCCTTGAACGTTTTGTACAGAGGCGGGAATGCCCCGCAGACGGTGCAGTGGTTGGGCAAGGGCACTCGATTGGCCTGGTGATGCGCTTGCGCCGTCAGGCAGCTTGAGCAAATGGAGGCGTCTTGCATTCCCAAGAAGGGTTTAGTGGAGTGTCCATTTGAATCGTAGTTTGCTATTCCGACCACCACGTGGACTGCTTTGTCCCGGACGATTTCGGCTCCGGGAGCGAATTCATGGATCGCTATGGTGGACTCACGATCCACGTAGGCCCCTTGCCGTCCTCGGCCGGGACGCTCCAAATAGAGATTGCGCACTTGGGTTGGGAAACCGAATAGGGGCAGCAGTCCCGCGCCTGCAAGCTCCTCAGAAAGCTCAGCATCAGGTAGGGACTCGGCGCAAACCTGATCGATTTGGCTAACAAGCTCCGACGATATTCGTTGGAAGATCGATCCGTCGTCGGGTCGCGCAATGCTGGCTAGTGCTTCTAAGAGAGGAGTGCGGCGCTCAATTGCGGTCTTGACTACTTGTCGGGATGACTTAGAGAGATCCTCAGTTGTCCAATCTTCCACTTTGCCAAACTGTCCGGTCACTGCCCGCCCACGAGCAAACGGGGCATCCGAAGATGCAAAGACCTGATTTAGGAATTCAGCCTGGGCAGAGCGTTGTGCGATGACGCGAGACCCCATGTCCAGCGTCGGAGCCGGCACCGGGGCTCCAACCAGTTCTCCGAAATTCTCGAAGTAATACTTGTCGTGGCTCCGCTCCATCTGGGCGATCGTGAACGCGTAAGAGAGGGCGGTATCTCGACGCCCGGCACGTCCAGCCCGTTGCTGATAGTTGAACCGCATAGGTGGCACGTTTACAAGGATGATTGCTTTCAGCGAACCGATATCGATTCCCGCCTCCATCGTGGTGGTTACGGAGAGGGCATCAATTTCCTGAACCAGAGGTAGACGAGGCTCTCGCAGCATCTTCCCCTGGAACTCGGCTTGTCGGAACTGAGCCTCGGCTTTGTCCGTTTGACCGGTTAGCTCTTCTACTTTGAGGCGTGTGACTCTTGCGGGACTGCCTGCCACGCCGGTCGATGGGGGACAGGGTGCGCCCTCGTCATCAAGGGGGTCATGACACTTGATGCATATTCCGGCGGAAGCGTGTGCGTGCACGGTGCGGCAGCGGGCACAAATCCACTGTTTTGTGGGAGCCTGCTGAATTCTGAGGTCGGCAGACTCGATCACCCAACGGTCGTCGCGCGTAAGTAAATCGCGGAGTGACGACAGCAAGACTGCACTATTGCTCCCGTGGAGCTGAGCGACACTTTCGACATATTCGCGTACCGTCGTGGGGAAGGATTGCGATGCTGGATAGCCGCTGGTACTCATTGGGTTCACGCGATACGCGCGCCCCATCAGCCTTACAACAGAGCTGACGAGTTGGTGAGTGGTCTCAGCATCTAGAGCGTCGAAACTCGCGGATTGGGTAGGCAGCGTCACATAGGCGGAACCTTTGGTTTCAACGTCCCGGTCGCCGCGACCAAGCAGGACGTGCAGCAGGGTGCGCTCCGCTTCCCGCAACAAGGAGCGCCGGAGGGCGCGGGAGCTTCCGTCTTCGAGGGCATGCGGAACGCCGTCTTGATCCCACCGATAGAGGTCGAACCAAGCCTTGTTATCCCACTTCTCAAAACTCTTGTCCAGAGTCACACCAGCGGGATTTTG
>CAYFRT010000113.1:0-4785 GCA_964345585.1 uncultured Actinomyces sp.
CCAAGACACCAACGATATTTCCCTTGTCCCATCCAATCATGTGTCCAGAGTACCCGTGGTCTAAGGCAGACGGGACGACCTCAACGTCAGAATGGAGCTAATCTTCTGTTCAGAGGCTTACCCGTGTCCGCTCTCCAGACAGGATAAATATGACCCGCACCGATAACGACATGCCGCTTGTGATCGTTTTTGGAGGGGACGTCGGCGCCTACACGCTGGGGTTAGAGGCCTACGAAGCATTCGGTTGCCGTCCAGTGTGTGTCGCTCACGAGCCTGTCGCGCTCATAACGAAGTCCAAGATCTTCGATGTTGTGCGCATTGAGGCGCAAGCAAGTGACTCGGCCCGGCTCGCGGCGATCCGGAAACTTGCTGAACAACACCCAGCCCGGCGAATCATTTTATTGGCAAACAACGACGCATTGATTGCGTTCTTTGCTCGGAACCGTGGCAAACTTGGCTCAGAAGTCATAGTTCCCTTTCCGTCTGAAGACATCGTTGAGCTCCTTAGCAGCAAAGAGGGATTCGCGCAGGTTTGCGAAAAAGTTGGTGTTCCAACCCCACCTTCTTTGAGCGTCGAACTCAGGGACCCACAAGAAGGTGACTGGGCCGAGCCTGAGATTCCTTTCCGCTTCCCAGTGGTCGCGAAGGCAGACGCCTCTGATCAGTACGAGCGGATTCAGTTTGAAGGTAAGCAGAAGGTTTACTTTATCGACACACCCGAAGAATTGTCGGCTCTGTGGAACCGTCTTCGCTCAGCCGACTATCAAGGAACTTTCTTAGTTCAAGAACTTATTCCGGGGGATGACACTCACAAGAGAACGGTGTCCATGTACGTTGATTCGCAAGGACGAGTGACCTTGCGTGCCGCCGCTCAGGTCTTGTTGGAAGATCCGACACCCACGATGGTCGGCAACCCTGCGGCCATGATAAGCCGCTCAATGCCTGACCTGTGGGAAAAAGCGGAATTGATTTTGAAAGAGTTGGACTATCGAGGGTTTGCCAATTTCGACTTAAAAGTCGATCCACGGGATGGGACCCCCTATTTCTTCGAACTCAACCCGCGCGCTGGACGCAGCTCTTATTTCATCGTTGCAGGTGGCCACAACCCGATCGAAATCATGGGGGACGACCTCTTACACGGGAAGAAGGTGAAGCCCGTCGAGGCTTCTCGCCATGCACTCTACACTTTGCTCCCTCTGGCGCTGATCCTTCGCTACGTCAAGGAACGGACGCTACGAAGAGAAGTGCTTAACCTGGCTAGGCGCCGTAGGGTGATCAACCCTCTTTGGGCGAAGGTAGAGAACGACCCAAAGCGTCGGTTGGTTGTGTGGGCGCAAGGACTGAACCATTTTCGAAAGTTCCACCGGTACTACCGCTCCGACCTCTAGGCCGGGGCCATCGGCGAAGGATCCCAGTCCCCAGCGTTATTTGCCAACCTCTGCGAGCGTCCAAAGTACCGCGCCTGAGTCACTCAGCGACGGAATGGCGACCTGCCGACCGTTCAAATGAGGGATAGACATGCCCGGAGAGTTGCCCAAGGCTTCTAAGCTGGGGTTCCCGAGTTCCCAAAGGAACATTTGCCCCTCTCCTCCAGAGGTGCCATTCCCCCAAGCAATCGATTCACCTGACACTGAAACCTGAGCCCACGGTGCGCGTGCATCCACGGCTGCCCTCAGTGTCTCGGCAGCTGGGTCCCAAAGCAGAATCCATGCGTTAGCTTCTTCGGGCCCCACCACCGTGACAGCCACCTGATTGCCATCGGTCGTCACGGCACCGATATGCCAGTTCTCAGCAGGAAGTTCGAACAACGGCCCTTGAGGCGTGTTGACTCTCTTTGTATCTTCAACCCAGAGTGGCCCGCTCGTAGTCGCGACCGGACTTGTGCCTCTCGCCAAGAAGGATACATCGCCCGGTTCCGTTATAGGCACCTCGGAGACGACCTGTACCCATTCATTGCCTTCGTCATCGACGAGAACCATGCTGCCACCCGGCAAGCCGGACGCTAGATGATCTGGGAGCACGGCTTCGAAGAAGACAGACTGCCCATCGGTGTATGGTGCGGCTGACCAAGTCCCTCTCGGAGCAAAGCGACTACCGTGCAGCAAGAAGCTCGAAGCTAGTTCAATCGGCGCTTCTGTTCGCTGGTCCCAAAAGACTATCCGGAAATCATCGGTGTCAAGCGTGGGGAAGCCATCGCTACTCCCAGCAGACCCTTCACGCCAGACCACCCAGTGCTCGAACGAGGACGCATCCTGCGGCTCAAAATAGAGTTCGTCATCATTGGAGTTAGGCAGCACGATGAGATCTTCGGTGAGAGAAGGAATCTCTTTGTATGACCCATCGGCATCCACGAATCCTAGAGTCGAAGGAACTTCCGCTAGGCCCTGAATCGGACCGTCCACCAGCGGTTCCAGTTTGGCGGCGAACGCTTTGTCATTCATTAGGAGCGTCCGTATGGACGGACCAGGCAGCCCATCTTCGGGCACCGTGGTCGTACCCGTGATAGTCACCGAGGGATGAGCTGGCACGGTTTCGGCCCCGACGAGCTCCGCATCTTTGAGTGCATCCGTACGAGCCAAAATCGTGAAAGGGAGTCCGTCTAGTTCCTGCTCTTCTAGCTCAGTCGACGTTGTTTCTACTGTTGAGGTCGACTGCGCAGTCGACACATTGGGCAACTCGCTAGTAGGAGTGGCCGTGGAGCAGCCTACGAGTGCCGATGCACTAGCGACCAGCACTCCGATGAGCGCAATTGCCCTTTTCACTCTGGCAGTACTAGCGGTAGATGCCATACCGCTGCAGGAATTGGGTGAATGAGCTTAGAGAGTGCGTGAACGATGGTTGTGATCCGTAGTAGAAGTGCGAGGCGGAGTCGAGCATTATGATCTGACCGGTTGATGGGTTGTAGCCTTCAACCGGCATCAAGTGGCTGAACGTTGAATACGCCGGGTGGTTGTTGTAGTGTGCCCCGCCTGCGTATTCCTGTGTGTCTACGACCACCGGACGTCCGGTGCTGGTGAAGCTGTTTGAAACTGCTGTCCGGAATTGCGCCGTATTAGGCTTCCACTGCTGGACGTAGAGGTTCTTGCCCATCCAAGCGTTCATTCCAACAGACATCCGAGCATCCTCATACAAAGTACGGCGATTGTAGTCCGTTCGAAGGTACTCGTAACGAGCGAGGTTGGGTTGAGATAGCGCATATCCAGTCGTGCTGCGGTTATACCCGAGGCGAGACAAGATCATCTGAGCTGTCGCAGGCCCGCAGTAGTAGCCGTTTAGCTGGGCGCGGTGCGTCATACCGAAACGGTAGTAACCATTCTGGACGGAGACAACGGACGGAAGCACAGGACAGGTACTGGTCACAGCGTTTGTCGCGACAGCCGACGTTCCCCCAAGAATAAGGACTCGGCTCTGCTTGCTTCCTTCGGCAGCGACGGCTTTAGGACGACAGTTAGACTTGGTGAGCAGCAACGGGGCATTGTACGCACGGGAAGTTGGGGCTCCAGACATCGCATCCGCATAATCCGATCCAGTGGAGTACACGATCGCCGGTGAAGCAGACCAAAAATGCTTGGCGACCGCGGCGGAGGTTGCGTATCGGTCACTACCGGAGAGGATCGTCGGTTTGCGTCCAGAGGCATCTTTCAGTCGATTTTGGTCACCCGCAGACCACTTTCCACCCACAACCGTGACGCTAGACGGGTCCGTAGTCTGAACCCACGCCGCAAGATCGGAGCTCACGGTGAATTTAGGAGTAAGCAGGACCGGCCCTCCCCCGGCTTTACCGGAAGCTGTTGCTGCAACAAGCGCATCTGGAAAATCACTTCCAGTTGCCACCACAGCCGGTGAACCCTTAGGGAACATCGCCGCGATCTGCATAGAGGTCTCATAACGATTCGCCCCTCCAAGTCGAGTCACGGAGTCAGCCAGGGTGGCCAGCTCTGCTTCTACCGAACTGGAGACCGCAGCAGTTCCGCCGGCTATGTAGATCTTCTTCGGATTGAGTCGAGAGATTTCTGCCCGAACTGCGGGTGGAAGTGTCCGTGGCTGAGTGAGCAGTAATGCACCACCGGCATAGGAAGCCAAAGCGCTGACCGAGAGTCCATCTGGGTATGCAGTGCCGGACGCAATAAATACCGAATCGGAACCACCTTTTGGGAAGAGACGCTGCGAGACAGCCACCGCTGTCAAGTAGCGATTTTGACCGCCCGCTCGATCCACGCCGCGAGTTAACGCAAGCGCGTCGGGGTAGGGATTGGAAGAAGGTTGGACAAGTTCCGGGTCCGTGGTTTCTTCTGTCCTGTCCTCATCTACCGCTTCGTCCTCTTCGGGAGTCCGCTCCACGTCCTCTTCTGACGTGTCTTCAGGTGCGCTCGAGTCGCTGTCTGAACTTGGGTTGTCCTGATCAGGCCGCGCTTCATCATCGGCGCCGTATCCATCCTCATCGCTGCCGTCCGAAGGGTCATCACCGAGTGAGTGATCGTCAAGCTGCGATGTGTTTGCTGCAAGATCAGATTCGTTCGCTTCCGCGATAGGGATAGCTGACGCCGTCAGGCTTATAGACCCGACAAGTAACGGGGCAACGACCCAGGCGAGAAGGACGCGGGATTTGGGTGCCATATGCGCAGATCTTTCTTTCGTCGAGCCCGGTACGTGACAGCAGCGGCTGTGCTCGTTATGACAAAAGCATGCTAGATGATTTTGGAACCGTCCACTAAACGAGTAGAGAGCCTCAATCGCGGGTAACGTTAGTCCTGTCTCATATCGCGTGAAAAAGAGGGATTAACC
>CAYFRT010000114.1:0-3615 GCA_964345585.1 uncultured Actinomyces sp.
TTCGACTGAAAATCGAAAGCTCGCGGGATCGCTGCCCGCCGGAGACTGCACACCCGACCGCTAAGGTTTTGTGCGCCACAAACTCCGACTGCATTTCTCACCAACAGAAAACTCTCACTAACAGAAAACCGCGCAGCCGCAGCCTTGGCCACTGCACCTTTGCGTGGTGCAGTGGACCCGGCACTAGGCAACCGTGTTCCGTCCCCCAGCCGAAGCGTCACGTCTTGGGCGGGTCCGACCCTTTTTCGGGTGGCGGTTCTGGTTCAGGGGCGTCTTCCAGCCAGAAGACACCCGGCGAGGGGTCCGGTGAAAGATGCGCGCCGGATGACCTCATTTCAGCCGCGTGGCCGCCGCCATCATCAGGCGAGTCAATGTCAAATAAAACAACCGACCGATCCGGGCCGGGGGGAATCTCCAAGGTTCTACCTCGCCCCATTTTCGAACTCGAACCCGAAGTCGGATCTGGGTCGTTGGTGGCTTGGAGCGCCTGGTGGATCTGAGTTTCCTGGTTCGCGGCACCCTGGTCAACCCAGCCGTGCCGGCAATCAGTTGGATACATGCCCGTCAACCATTCAGGGGCCCGCACATAAGGGACCCCGTCACGCATCTGGATCTCCCAGCCACTGGAGTCAATGGTGCGGTGATGGAAACGACAAAGCGTCACCCCATTATCCGTATGGGTCGGGCCCCCATCAGCGTAAGGAACCACATGGTGAATCTCGCACCATGCCGGGGGCACCGTGCACCCAGGAATCACACACCCACCATCACGCAAAGCAATCGCGCGACGCTGATTAGCCCCGAAAATTCGGGTCGGGGTACCCAAAGCCGTGATCTTACCCAAACTATTACGAACCACGCTTTGAACCTGGGCCCCACAGAACAAATGGTTCAACGAGGACCTACGAACCGGAGTCTGGCTTCCCTGATGATCAACCAACCACCCCACCAAAGAATCCGTGTTTTCGCTCATGGGATCGACCAGGTCTTCTTCTTTTACCTCCACCACGATCGTGGCGTTAGCTCCCTGTAAGACCGGCAACTCACGACTAGCCAAAGCAACATTAAGCGCAGTCGCTAAAGCATCATGGTCCTTTTGCGCCCGACTCCGAGAATCAGTTGGGTCCGACTCCTCAGAACTCGAAACGTCAACACCAAAAGCCTCCGGCCCTAAAACAGCGCCATTGCCGTCAGTGCCGCCCTCGATGTTAGAAGTGTCGCCGCCGAAAGCATTGTTGTTGGAGGGGCTTTGGGCCCGAGGGTTATTCAAAGAGTCGCTGACCGCCGCAAACGCAGCCGCTACCTCACTAGTCAAATAGCCAGTCAAACGAGCCAAACCATCGCGCACTGGCCCTAGATTCACACTTCGCCTGCTTTGACGCTCCTCTTCGCTGGGCTGGCTCCCATCAGGGTCTAAAGCATGATCCCAACGCACACAAAGATAACGAATATCGTCCGAATGCAACGGCACCAAATGCTTATCATCGCCCCCGAAATTCACCCCCGTAGCTGCCTGCACCAAATAGCGCTCGGCAGCATCAAGGTCGGCCGGATCAGCAACCAAATCATTCTTTTCCATCAACGCGCAAACATGAACCGCTGACTCAAAGCTCAAAACCCCAGTTTCAAGCCCCACAGCCACGTGTTCCTGCAAAGGCGGCAGCTTTTCCCCCAGCAGCGATTGCCGCCTGACAACCCGGCGTCCCACTTTCAACCGATTCGACACCGTCCGAGAAGACTCCCCCGTCAAACGCTGAATCAACTCCACTGCACTTCGGCACCCATAGCTTTGAGCCAAACCCTCCCGTCCCTCAACAAACCTGCTTTCATACTCAATGCGCTCACAAACCGCAGCTTGCAGCGCCATAAGCTGATTCATCTCCAGAGCCAACTCACGACACGTGAACACCAGGTCCTCCCCCTCTAACGAGGACACATCCAGCGGCGTCATAACGGTTTTGCTCATACCCAACGATACCATCAATCGAACACATGTTCGATTACGAAAGGGCCACAAACCACACCACCAAGCCCACCTACAACAACCGCAACAGTTGGAACAGTTGAAACAGTTGAAACAGAGGCGCCGGTAGCAACAACCAGAACACCCACCACAAACGCCGCGCGCGCCGTCCGAGAGTCGGATGCCCACCACGACAGACCTCTTTATCCCTTGCATAATGGATGCGGCCTGCCCTGCGACGCCCGCCCAATAACAGCAGAGACGAACTTTGCAACCTGGTCGCGAAAACCTTAGCCGAGGAGCACTCCAGATGACCGAACCGATTTATCTGCTTACAGGCGCCACGGGACTGCTCGGGAGCAACATCCTCGCTTCTCTGCTGGACGAGGGCTGCCACGTCCGCGTCTTGGTCCGGAACCCCGAGAAGAAGAAGGTGCTCGACGGGGCAGAAGTGGTTAAAGGAGGCCTGCTCGATCGCCAGGCGCTGGACAAATTCTTCGACACTCCCCCCGACGTGGATGTAATCGTCATCCACGCGGCAGGAATCGTCACCCTGAACCCGGATGCTCACAATGTCGTCTACGAAACAAACGTCATAGGAACGGCAAATATTATCCGAGAATGCATCGAGCATGATGTGCGCAAACTCGTCTACGTCAGCTCCACCAGCGCCCTCCCCGAAACGGCTCAAGGAACCATTTTCGAAAGCACCACTCATGACCCGACGTCGGCCATCGGCTATTACAGCAAGACGAAGGCAGAGGCCAGCAACCTCGTGCTAGAAGCCTCTCAGAAGGACGGCCTGAACGCTTCGATCGTGTATCCCAGTGGAATCATCGGCCCCGACGACCACAACGTTGGCCTAATCACCAGGGCCATCCGATTCTTCGCAGGAGGGAAGTTGCCAGTTTCTATTGGGGGGTCATTCAACTCGGTGGATGTGCGCGATGTGTCGGAAGGGATCATCAGTTGCGCTCGTAACGCAGGCCCTGGTGAAACATTCATCATGGCAGGTGAGTGTCACACGGTTGACGAACTCCTGGACTGCGTAACAGGGGAGGCCGGCGTGCGGAAGCCACGGTTTTCCATCCCTCTACGCCTGCTCTATCCACTGGCTTGGATAGGAACACAGATCGGCAAAATCACCGGGAAGCAGGTCGTCTTCACTGACTACACGGTGTACAACCTGGAAAGAAACAACGACTACTCCAGCGCAAAAGCGGAACAACAACTGGGCTTCCACGCCCGCCCTCTCCGCGTCACCGTCGCAGACACCATCGAATGGCTGAAAAAAGAGGGGCTCATTCGTTCCAGGCCGGGCCGGTAAGACCCCTCGTACTACACGGAAACCTGACACGCACGCAGACACTGACGATTGCGATGACGCCGAGACCCGGACTCATCGCACACGTGGGTCCGGCCGCCGCTCCCCGGGGCATCACCGAAGATTTTGGGGGACTCGAATGGAGTTGAACGAGGGCTTAGCTTGAGCAGACCACGTCTCCCTAAAATGCGGCCTAAACGCGGACAGCCACCTAATGGTCAGTGTCCCGTAACTAGCCCTGGTGCAGCCCGAGGCCCACTTAGTCAACTGTGTACGAGGACCCCTCCGGTTACGGAATCGTGGTTGAGGAATCGTGGTTGAGGAATCG
>CAYFRT010000114.1:3715-4781 GCA_964345585.1 uncultured Actinomyces sp.
GGAATCGTGGTTGAGGAATCGTGGTTGAGGAATCGGATTTGATAACTACGCTCAAGAGTGGTCAAATCCGAGGCGCGGCGCCAGACGCCTCGCTCTTTTGCGTTGTCAGCGCGCAGATTTGCGGACCCGGAGGGCGAGGATCCACTCGACAAACAACCAGATGTAACTGATCACCCAGACCGCTGCGAACACAATGCCTACCCAATCGGACCAAGCGTCGGTGGCAGCGTGCACCACCTGCGCGTTTGGCCCATAGGCTCCCAGCCATTCTTGGAAGGTGGAGCCGTAGCCCGCGTCCGTGCCATCAGGAAAAAATACCCCCACACCCACGACGGCGACAGATGTTATCCACGCGGCTGCTGTCGCGCGAGGACGTGCGACACCGAATAGGTCGGATGATGCCAGGAATCCTTGGCTTGCGATGATAACCTGCACAACGTAGCCAGCGACGAGGATAATGACCGGGCCGAACGTTAGGAACACCAACGCCCAACCGGCGGTCAGCATTTTGAGTGCGGCACCCATCAGGGGTGTAACGACCAGAGTGATGCCAGTCGCGGCCTGCATCGGTGAGCGAGTGTAGTCCATGAACCCAAACTAGATCCGCTCGGAACCTTGCGCTAATCGAGAGATAGCCGGGATGAAGAACAGAGACGAATGGGGCAGCGCCACATGTACGCGGTGCCGCCCCAAGTTCGGTCAGTTGTTCGGCTTCCTAGCTCGCGTTGCCACGACGACGCGAAGCCAGGACAAGATCTGCGCCAGCCAGACCATCATTGCCGCAATTCCAACAAGAGCGGCCATTCGAAGAGCGCGAAAAACGAGGCGTGATCTTCACTACACAAAATCATGTAGGAAACGGAACCGATCCAACTTTGCGCTTTTGCTGTCTTATCGAAAGGCTAGGACAGTTACGTCGCTGAATGGGGCAATCGCCCCTCAGAGCCACTGCGGGTTAGTGCCACGTTGAACACAGCCCCAGTTCTATACGTTCTTCCACAGCTCCGTGGTGGCGAATGCATCCGTCCTACCAAGACCTGTACGGCCAAACCTTCCCCGCGCTTCT
>CAYFRT010000115.1:0-4759 GCA_964345585.1 uncultured Actinomyces sp.
ACGGGCAAAGCCAAGAAGCGCACCAACCTGTGGCACCGGAGCCTTCGCTAGGCCCCCGCTAACCCCGCAGGCCTCGCCGGCTCTACCAGCCCCGCAGGCCCAACGGAACCGTAGCGTGCGCTAACTCAGCAAACTGAAGGCGGCTGCTCTTACACCTAAGCGATTGGGTGCGAGGGTGGCCGCCTTCGTCTGTGCCTGCACGCAGCGCCCTCCCCGCGCCAACCCAGCCCAAAAAGTCCTTCTCATCCCCGCAGCCCAGCGCCCCTCACGCTCGCTGTCCCCGATGTGTTTCGCTGTCCTCAATGTGCTTCCCTGTCCCTAATGTGGTTGCAATAACAATGTTCGGGAATGAATTTGTTGCACCAGAAGCTCCGGGAGGCACATCGGGGACAAGGAAGGACAAGATTTGAGGCCCACCGCGTAGCGGCACTGCGCACGAGCGCTTATTCGCAGGAGCCCCAACCAAACCAGGCACACCAGGCACTGTCGAGCCCGGGCAATCCTGCACCCGCAATGCGGCGCAGTCTGGGTCGGTAGAACATCAGAGAGTACCTAATGGACGGGACACGCTCGCGCGGACCCCAAAGCTGGACCTAAGCGAAATCGACGGACGGATGCTGGGCTACAGATTGATCTTCGCCCGGTCGACCCCGAAACGTCGTGTCAAACGACTCAATGAGGCTCCGGGCTTGCTGGACCGAGTTGGCCGTTTCCGGCGAGAAATCATGAGCTAAGGAGTTCCGCGCATCGGCTGCGAAGCTCCGCACAGAAGAATCTTCCTGGCTGGGATTGAGCTTCTTCAACTGACCACCCAGTCGCTACATCGTTCTCCGTCTGGGCCTGTGACGAGCCTCCGTCGCACGCAGTTCACTTAGCGGGCCAAGATCCGTCAGCAGCCGAGCGGAAACCATGTTGAAGGTGACCTACCGCGGACGAACCTCGCATCCCACGCCGTCCTTATCCGCATCAAACTTCTGTTGCCACCCGGGGTCACTTGGGTAGATGGGCCGCCCCAACTTATTCCAGACATCCGTGCAGTTTTTGTATACGGGAGCCGCTGCACTGCTGCCGCCGCCGGAACCGGCTGTAACGTAGCCCTGCCAAACGCCGTTAGAGGCGAACTTGCTAAGGCGACCATCGATCATCTGTTGTCCAGTCACCATCGCCCCAGATGGTTTCAGGTAGTACCAAGACGAGCCCAACTTGAGCCAACCAGTCTTCATCGCCCCAGACGAATTCAGGTAGTACCAAGACGAGCCCAACTTGAGCCAACCAGTCTTCATCGCCCCAGACGAATTCAGGTAGTACCAGTTTCCTCCCTGTTTTGCCCAGCCGGTGCGCATCGCTCCGTCCGAACCCAACAAGTACCAAGTGCTGCCCTGTTTCACCCATCCCGTCTGGAGCGCTCCACTTGAATTGAAGAAGTACCAGAGCCCATCAGTCTTGACCCACCCGGTTTGCATGACGCCTGAAGAGTTCGTGAAGTAGCGAGCTGAACCGTGCTGAACCCATCCTTTGGACATCGCTCCGTCCGCGCCAAGGTGATACCACTTGCCCGAAGACTTGATCCACTTGTCCGTTAGGTTAGATCCCTTGCCGTCCGCGTAGTACCAAGTCCCTTCCTGTTGGTACGATCCGGCGGGCCGCGGTGCGGGTTCCGGAGTCACCGGATCACGT
This sequence comes from uncultured Actinomyces sp., assembly GCA_964345585.1. GTDB lineage: Bacteria > Actinomycetota > Actinomycetes > Actinomycetales > Actinomycetaceae > Scrofimicrobium. Next base: position 1,678 of record CAYFRT010000115.1, read on the forward strand.
TCGCTCTCCTCAGAGGAGCCGCTGACGACAGTGCGGGTCACTGCGTCGAGCTCAGCTTCATTCACCTCTAGGTCACTTGTACCCTCGAGTTGCCCATCAACCAGGACCGACTCGGTGCCACCATCCGAAGCGGACGCCGCCTCTTCTTCTTCGCCCGAGACAGCCGCCGCCGCAGGCAGCGCCCCCATAGCGACGAGAGCCACGGTAGCCCCCAGCGACGCAACCCACTTACCTGGGTAGTTCATTACTTGTTCCTCTCGCGAAAGCAGGGAGTCGCGGACGCCTTTTCCCCAGCTCTTCCCCATCTCCTTCGGGTCGGCCTACTACGGGCAACGTCACCGCGTGGGCTTGGACGCTGGGGCCCAATTTCATGCTGAGCTAGGCGAACGAAGCTGCATCGCGGAACCCCGGCTGCGGGGAATGTGCCAGCCAAGCATTACCAGTGTGGGCGCGCACGCAGCCGCCCCCAATCCATGGATCGAGGACACCGGAGCAGGCACCGTGGTTGAAATCGAGAGCAACAGAAAAGGGCCCACCGAAACAAGGATGTAGTTTCAGTCGGCCCTCGCCGATATTCAGTTTGGGATGGTGTCCTTCAGTCGGAACGCAGGATCGACATCGTAGCCGTCCTGCCCCTACCTATCTAGAACCCGAAGCGAACCATCAGCCCATACGCGATGATTGCTACCGACCAGACCACCAGAACACCAATGGTGATGCGATTCAGGTTCTTCTCCGCGACACCTGATGAGCCGGCAGTTGAGGAAATGCCCCCGCCGAACATATCCGAGAGTCCCCCGCCACGCCCCTTATGCATCAGCACCGTCAAGATAAGCAGCAGGCTAGAAATGACGATGAGCGTCACCATCGTAATCTTCAGGGCAGCCACGCGTTGCCATCCAATCCGCCCGCGAAGTGCGAGCAACTTTTCCTGACCTCGCCCCAACCGGCGAAGCTGAACGTCCCTACTTTAGCGCATCGGCACCAAAGAACCAGCACCGTGTAGGCGTACGAGGTTTCCCGTGAGTACGGCATTCGCCACAAAGGGGCGTTGAATGTGGGTTTGGCGACAGCGTCTTGCGGGCAATCTTCATCCTTCCTCGTCCCTCCTTGTACTAATTGCTCCCCCTCATACTCAAAACGAGGCCACCAAGAGCCGGGCGCATGATTTTAGTAGCGGCGCTCCCTCGCGAAAAGTTCTCGGGTTGGGCGTTTAAAGCATGCCCCGCCCGGAGGCCGGGTTGGCACGTTAAACCGCGAGAGGCGTTCCACCAAATAGGCGGCCAGGTGCGTCAGATTCGAAGTCTGCTCGTATGCAACATTGATAAACCGCCAGTCTAGGTCCTCCAATTCCTGCTGCCGAATCACGGCTGCAGTGGCAACGGCGTGTGCGCTGGCGGAGGTGTCTCCGTATTTTCCCAGCCCCGTCGTCTCGATCGCTACTCGATATTTCGGCAACGTAATATCGAGATTCCGGCTTCTGCCGTGAGCGGTTACGGGAGTTTGAGTTTCGATGATCTCGCCGGGCCGCAGGATGGAGCGGAGGACCCAGAGAACGATGGACTCCGCCGGCGATTCAATCCCCGGGTCGGCGCGACTTACGAGGGCCATCGCTTGTCGTAACCCGGCCGGCGCTCTCTGTCCGTCAAGTGCGAGCGCCTCGAGTTGATTGGTCAACTTGGCTTTGTAGTCAGACTCTCTCTTGCGCGACGGAGCCAAAGAGCGACGATCAAACTGCACCCTCCATCGCATCAGTTGACTGAGATCGTGAAACGCCTGGAGTGGGTGGAAAACCCTCGCCAAATCCAACGCCACCATGTAATCAGGAGCCACCGGCAGGCCCTGGGGAGTTCGCGTGCTGTCCTCCAGCGTGCGAGGCAGCATAGAAGTCTGCCGGACTCGCACCTCCGAGACTGTCGTGTTTTCGAGGGCGACCCGTGGCACCACCCGGACTGAACCCGACCGGGGATTCCTCCTAACGAACACATCGGGGTTGTTCCACCAGGGCTCAATCCCCAAAGCCACCAGCGCAGACTCCCCCGTGAACGCCAGCTCTATCCCTCCGTGCGTCCTTGCGTGAATGGCGAGAAGTCGAGCCTCAGCGACTCTCTGCCTGGCAACCCAGGGCGGCCCACCCTCGCCCAACGCCCGCGACGACGCATAGACACCACTGAATATCGGCACAAGCCCTCTTCGGTTTGCGCTTTCCTCACGCAACCTTGCCTCCCGGGTGCTCACCACCAGGTCCTTCATCGACACGTTCACCTCTTCATTTTCCCAACCCCAGGACCAGAGATCTCTTCCCTTCAGTGGTCCTGTGGATGACCCTGCGCGAGAGCCCTGTGTACTTCTTCACTTCCCACGCGCCGTCCCAGCGACGTCTCTTTGGCATTCTGGGCACGCCCCCGTCCGTTGAAGGAACATGACTGCTGAAGCAACGCGACGGCAAAACCGGAGGCACGCCGTTTCGGCGGCCTCTCCGGAGACTCTTTCTCTACTCGCTCTGTTTCCTTGTCCCTAATGTGCCTTCCTGTCCTTTATGTGGCTGTTATGCATCTGTTGCGGGTCAAAACGATGGCACCAGGAGCTCCGGGAAGCACGTTCGGGACAAGGAGGCACAACAAGGACAACGAGCAACCTGCGCAGACAACGAAAAAGACAAGGACGACGTGAACAGCAAACAATCTGCGCAGAAATCAATGAGTGCAAGGAGCAATTCAACAAAGGAGTGACAGAGCAAAAAGCACAAAAACAAAAAGAAACTCAACAAAGAAGCAACACAGCAAAAAGCACAAGAACGAAGAGCAACTCAACGAAGGAGCAACAGGAATCAAAGAAGCAACAGGAATAAGGAGTTGCAAGGAAGCGCGACGCTGGAGCTCAAAGGCGGCTCCCCCACCGCACTCGTGCAGTAGAGGGAGCCGCCTTTTGTTGGCTAGGTCAGGCCGGGCTGGGTCAGCCAGATCAGATCAGACCAGATCAGACCACAGCCAGATCAGACCAGACCAGATCAGACCACAGCCAGACCAGACCAGATCAGACCACAGTGCCAGACCCGAACAGGTCACGCCCTGAAGTCGCA
>CAYFRT010000116.1:0-4758 GCA_964345585.1 uncultured Actinomyces sp.
ACCACTTAGACACCCTTTGGGATACAAAGGGCTTTCGAGTGAGTGCTGGCCGCGTGTAGCGCCGGTTTCCACATAGTTATGCGGGTTTTAGGTGCTTGCTGTACTCGGTGGGGCTTCTTCATTGGTGCTCCTGGGTGGTGTCGTAGACCTCAATGAGCAGCCGATTCAGGCGTTGGGTGCTTCGCGCCTGGTCTGATTGCACCCAGGATGGGTTCAAAACTGGCCGAAAACGTGCAACATCAAAAGGTATAGGCCAACGTCAAAAAGTACAGCCAGACGTCAAAAGGTTGGGACTGTTTTACTGCGTGTGACCCGCTAGCGCAGTTGTTGCAGGCCTCTGGCGCACGGTAGACCTTTTGACCGCTGCCCCGATGTGGAGACTTTGATCTGATCTGCCCGATTGCTGTGCAAGTGCATGCCCGGTTCTGTCAGTTCGGATTGATCATGCGGCCTCTTCGGCTGCACAGCAAGGTGGTGTTCACAGGTGATGAGGATTAGCAAACAGAACGCGCGCGGGTGAAACATTGACTCAACGCCGTTTGAGGATCAACATTGGCATCAAGCTGTCACCTAAAGATGAGCATCGCCATCCTCCTGTTTGGCTACGCCGTTGATCGTGGGTCGGTGCATGTCATAGATCTGGCAGGCGGGGAAATTCTGCCGCCGGCTATCTTGGCCGCCCTGACAGATCCCAACATCGTGAAAACAGCGTTCAACGCCGCCTTTGAGAGAATCTGCCTCTCATCCTGGCTGCGCCAACATGCACCAGACATGCTCCATGACGACCGTTTCTTGGATCCCTCCCAGTGGCGGTGCCCCATGGTGTGGGCGGCATATCTTGGCCTGCCGATGAGCCTGGAAGTCGCAGCCCAGGTCCTCTCTCTTACGGTGCATAAAGACGCCGCCGGTAAGAAGCTGATCAAGCAGTTCTGCGCGCCTGCAGGCCCCACCATGTTCAATGAGGGCGCGGCCTTCGATCCGCCCGCCTTGGATCCGCAGGCCTGGCAGCGATTCAAGGACTACAACCAACGCGACGTCGAAGTCGAGCTCGCGATCCAAGACCGGCTGTCCTCTTTCCCTATGCCTGAGGCGGAGTGGGAGGCGTATGCATTGGATCAGCGGATCAACGATAGGGGCGTCGCCCTCGACCGGCAGTTGGTGGACAACGCTGTGCGGTGTGCGGCAGGCCATCACGATAAGTCCGTGGCGCGCGCCCAGGCCCTGACTGGCTTGGCGAACCCGAACTCACCCTTGCAGCTCAAGGAATGGTTGATCACCAAGGGTTGTGACATTGGGGTTTTACGAAACAAGAGGTATCTCGGGCGTTGGAGATATCTGTGGGAGATGTGCGAGAAGTCCTGAGACCGCGTTCAGATATGTCCCGGTCCTCAACCAAGAAATATCAGGCCATGCAGATGGTCGCCGGACAGGATTCTCGCGCCCGCGGCCTCATCCAGTTCTACGGCGCGGGAAGAACCGGCAGGTTCGCAGGTCGCCTCATCCAAGTCCAAAACCTCCCCAGAGACTACCTACCCGACCTCGAATCCGCGCGGGGCCTGGTGCGCGACGGCCACTTCGACGCCCTCGAACTGCTCTACCCCTCAGTTCCGGACACACTCTCCCAGTTGGTGCGCACCGCGTTCGTACCCGCACCGGGGCACCGGTTCATCGTCGCTGACTTCTCCGCGATCGAAGCCCGCGTGATCGCATGGCTGACCGGTGAAGAATGGCGCCTCGACCTCTTCCGCGAGGGCGGTGACATCTACTGTCAATCCGCGTCCCAAATGTTCGGCGTCCCCGTCGGCAAACACGGCCCCAACGCCGACCTGCGCCAAAAAGGGAAATCTCCGAACTGGCCTGCGGCTACAACGGGTCCGTCGGCGCACTGAAAGCCATGGGCGCCCTCGAAATGGGACTCAAAGAGGAAGAACTCAAACCCCTGGTGGACGCGTGGCGAGCCTCCAATCCCAATATCGTCGGGCTGTGGGCGGACGTGGAATAAGGCGCCATCCAAGCCATCATCACCCGCACCAAAATTACCCTCCACAACCTCACCTTCGCGGTGCGGTCAGGGATCCTCTTCATCACCCTGCCAACAGGCCGCCAACTCGCCTATGTGCAACCGAGGCTCGGTGAGAACCGGTGGTGCGGCACCTCCATCAACTACTGGGGTGCCGGAACAGCTAAGAAATGGCAAAAGCTGGAAACCTACGGCGGGAAACTGGTCGAAAACATCGTGCAGGCCATCGCTCGGGACCTCCTCACCCACGCCCTGCATATGTTGGACGATGCTGGACACAAAATCGTGATGCACGTGCATGATGAGGCCGTCGTCGAAGAACCGCTCGCGTCCTCTGCGACCGTCGAGAGTATCTGCCGTCTCATGGCGACACCACCGGCCTGGGCCGATGGCCTCCCGCTCGGCGCTGACGGGTATGAGTGCGCGTTCTACAAGAAGGACTAGTTTTGAGAGTACTTGTCGCGCAGAGCTTCGAGCGAGCTTTTAGAGGCCGGGATACGGCTCGGGTCGTAACAAGTGGTGAATGAGCCTAGGTGCTCTGGGTACACGTCTTTGGACTCCTTGCCCAGGCCGCGCAGTTTACTGCTGTTGCTAGTGACGGCGGATAGGCGAGACCCGAAATACTTGGGTGCCCATTGAAATTCCTCGAAGTCAGGGTCGAACTTGTAGGCAGCAATGCGCCCTAGGAGTGCGCAGATCCAGTCTGCGCACTGAACCGTTTGATAGAGGTGGCTTTCGACTTCCATGGGCGGCTCAATCAGGCGCGTGGCGTCTTCGTTTGAGAACATGAATGCCGCCGCGCCCGCGAAAATCTCCAGCCGCTCACGGTCTCCTTGCTTGTCAAGGATCATCAACAGATTCTCCCCGTCTGGCAGATCCCAATGGATACGTTTGATGAGCTGCTTCATCACGTGGTCGTAACGGTGCGCGTTCGTCTCCAACACCCCATCTGGACCGCCACGTGGCTTTTCTTGGCCGTAGAAAACTACTTGCGCGCCAAGACGCCCAAGCAAAGAAATCACGCGGTTGACGATCCTGCGGGTCTCGCGGTACTGCTCAATGTTCCGGGTGGTCAGTAAGGCCGACCCCTTCTTCTCCCACTGTTCGACTCGCTTGCCCTGAGCGCGGACTTTGACGTCGATCTCTTCCTTGAGCCCAGATTCCTTGATGTACCGGAAAGCGCCAGAGAGTTCTCGTACGTTGTCGGCGGGAATAATGAAGCCGCCCAAACCGAAGACGGGGTGCGTCTTGTACCGGGCGTCGTGGCGTCCCACGTACAACCCGTTGTGCCCGAACTCGTCAAAGTAGCCGACGTACAAGTTTGCCTCTCGAAACACGAAGGCCCGTGCAAAATACACGGGCCTCGGAAGTGGAGCACTCTCGCGCGTCCACGAGTAACTCTACTAGATGCAAGGGGCCTTGGGCAACGTTTGCGTCCTCACAGATCTGACCTCAAAGGTCGAAGGTCGGCACGAAGCTCTCGGACTTCGTTGCCTACGTCCCTCATTCTACGTACTTATACGCAACGTAGATCAGGCCCGTGTTCTGTGCCGGGTAGAGCGTGTATGTACATGACCAAAAGCGCCCCACACCCGGTGGGGACACTTGGAAGGAGCCGGTCATGAAAACCCTATTCACCCCAAACGCTAAGCAGCCCAGGAAGCACCTAGCCCAGGTGATCGGCACGATCCTGGGCGGCGTCAAACCCACCTATCTGGGGGCGCCGTCCATGGCCTACCAAATCGGCACCGTCACCCTCGACCGCAACTGGACCGTGGCCTGGCCCGCAGAGCTGCCCGCGCGGGACGTTGACCTGATTGAAGCGGTCGCCGCCCAGGAAGGCTACGAACTCACCCGAACAGGCCAACCCGAAAACACCCCCGGGGACGCCGCCGCGGAGGCTCCCAACGAATCCTCTGGGGAGGCCGTTCGGGAAGATGTGGGGTTGACGCTGGCGTTCCCGACCACCGGGTGGGATGAGCGCACGCATGCGAACTTGGTGGCGATGCTCGCCTCCAAACGCACCCTCATCGGCAAAGCCCTGGGCCTTCTGGCGCTGCCGGTGGAGTTCACCGAAGACCAGGTTTCCTTCCCCTGGTTCACAAGGATTCCCGAACCGGAAGTCGTTGAAGCAGTCACACAACTGTTGGCCGCGATGACCACGGCGGCGAAGAAGGCCAGCCGCGTTTCACCTAAGCTACCAGCGGGCGGCAATGAGAAGTACGCGATGCGCTGCTTCCTGCTCCGCCTGGGTTCATCGGCAACCAATACAAACCCGCCAGGCGCATCCTGATGGGGAACCTTGAAGGGAACGCTACGTGGGCCAACCACCCGCGCCGCAAGCACCTCAGGCCCCTGAGGCCGTGGAGGCGGTAGCATGACCGCCAAGCCGGGGCAACGCGTCCGGCTCCTGCGCTTGACTGATCCGTATCCGGATTTCCCCGCGGGTAGTGAGGGCACCGTCATGTTCGTTGATGACCTCGGCACCGTCCACGTCGCCTGGGATTCAGGTTCCACATTCGGCCTCATTCCCGGCGAAGACAAATGGGCAGTCACGCCGAATAGCAACACGACTCCTAGAGATATAGACCGCTAGAAAACGTTGCAAATACTGGGCAAACCTGCTGGATAGTGTGCCCGACCTATGGCTGCATGTATATACGCAAACAAGCCAAAGGAGCAGAAAATGAACACCATCGAAACCCTGGAAAACCAGATCGCCACCCGCACCGAAATCA
>CAYFRT010000117.1:0-3292 GCA_964345585.1 uncultured Actinomyces sp.
GACGCGGACAATGTGATTCCTATCGTTGATGGGGAGTGGTTCGAGGACGACATTGTTGACCGGTTCAAAAAGTTCCTTCGGGTTGCCTTCGGTGAGGAGCACCTGGAAGAGAACGTGCGGTTCGTTGAGGAAGCGCTGGGTGTGAGTACTCTGCGGGATTACTTCATCACTCGCGGCGGTAGGTCCAGGTTCTACGAGGATCACTGGAAGAGATACAAGAAACGGCCCATATACTGGCTGTTCTCCAGTCCGAGGGGCTCGTTCAACGCTCTGATCTACATGCACAGGTACAACACCTCAACCGTTTCGGCCGTGCTGAATGAGTACTTGCGGGAGTACCAGGCGAAGTTGGAAGCGAACATCCAGAACCTGGAGCGTGAGATAGCGGCGGAGGTTACGCCCCGTGAACGTGCCAGAGCTGAGAAAGAGATCGATCGGCTGCGAAAGATCGTGGCAGAACTGCGCGAATATGAACATGACGTGCTGTACCCACTGGCGGCGGAGCAGATCTCAATTGATCTGGATGACGGCGTGAAGGAAAACTATCCAAAGTTCGGAACAGCTCTTAGGAAGATCCCGGGATTGAGCGGAAAATAATGAGTCAGATTGAGACGGTTACGGACCATCTAGAGCGCCTATTCGACTCTCAGCGTCTTGTGTTTTGGCGCGATCCCGATGGCGAGTATGCATCCGATATCGAAGAGCTTGACATTCCTGGCGTGACGACCGTCAAAGTCGCCAATGATGAGTACGCCCTGAAGCACCGGATCTTGAAGGAAGAACCTGAGAAGAAGTTCCTGGTGTATCGCTTGGGTGATGTGCCTGTGGGTATCGATAATTGGCTATTGGATCTGGAACTTGCATACGGGGTGTTCACTGCCGACCGCACCGCAATGCTCCGCAACGAATTGAGGCTCAACAGCCCTGATGTGGATGATGTCCTCCGCGAACATGAGAAGTTTTTCCGCGCTACGACGCGTACCAACCGACTAAAGGCACTGTTAGAACCCGGAGACGACGCTGTCCGCTTGCGGGCAAAGATGGTCGCGGTGCTTCTGGGACAGGAGCAACACACCCTCACTGAAATCATGCGGACCTTGTTAATCGAGAACGCCAACGACAAGACTGCGAAGTACGACGCCCTGGTGGATCATGGCTTGCTGGAGTTTCATTGGAACGGCGTGGAGAAGATCTACGGTTACCGGGCTGACCAGCCCAGCATGGAAGACTTTGTCCTCTGGATGTTTGAGCGAGCAGCGACTGGTTTTACAGGCGACGTTCCCGGGCAGTTCAGGCAAATGCAGATCGACTTCGAGAACCTGCGGAATCATCGAAGGAGCGCTGACGCTCTCACTACATTGGCTCAACGAGCCGCCGAGAGCTTGGGGTATCCCGACCGTATTGAAGATGCGTCGCTTCAAGACTTGCTGAACAACGACCTGTTTGAGGAAGTTGAACAGAAAATTGTGAGCACTCTTGCCCACCAGGTTGCGGCACGGACGATCAGTGCCAGAGATGTTTCGGAGGTGATACGTAGCCGACAAAGCAGCGTTTGGGTTTCGAACTACCAGCACCTTTACGATGCGATCGGGGCGGCGTCTGAACTGTTGAGCAGGGTGGGCGCCGCAGAGTTCACGATTGAATCCTTCGATGACGGCCTGGAAAAATACCGCTCCCAGTGGTTCCAGATTGACCAGTTGTATCGCCACTTTCAGTTGGCCGCCCGAAATGCTGACTATCAAGACGTATTAGAGCATCTGCGTACAGAAGTCGAGAAGTCCTACGTCAACAGGTTCCTTACCCCGCTCGGTGACACCTGGCAGAAGCAGGTTGATCAGGCAGACCGGTGGCTGTCGGATGCGCTAACTCCGCAGTCGGAGTTCTTCAGAGCGAAAGTTGATCCCATCGTTCGTAAAGGAAACCGGAAAGCGGTCATCATCATCTCCGACGCGATGCGTTATGAAGTTGCCGATGAACTTCGCGAACGGATTCGCCAGGAGGAGCGCTTTGACGCGTCCTTGGACGCGATGCTTGGTGTTCTGCCCAGCCATACGCCCCTTGGCATGGCGGCTCTGCTGCCGAACAAGGAGCTGGTGTACTCGGAAAACGGGGAATCCGTGCTAGTGGATCAGCAACGCTCAGACGGAATCGTGAACAGGAACAAGATCCTTGCGCCCTTGGATGGACTCGCAATTTTGGCGGAAGACGTCTTGGGGATGACCAATGCGGAACTGAAAAAACTCTATACGGAGCACCGCATCTTCTATGTCTACCATGACCGAATTGATTCGGCGGGGGACAATGCCGGCACAGAGCATCAGGTTTTCGAGGCGACTGAAAAGACTCTCGAAGAATTGGTGAGAGTAGTTAAGAAGTTGACCAGTGCAAACGCGACGAACATCTTGGTGACCGCAGATCACGGGTTCCTCTATCAAGATGAACCTCTCGAGGACGGGGACTTCTTGTCCACCAGTCCTCACGGTGATGATTTGGTCGTGACAAAGCGTAGGTATGTTCTGGGCCGAGGGCTGAAAGAGGACCCTGCTTTTACTACATTTGAGCCCGACCAAGTTGGGCTTGAGGGCGACCTGCAGGTACAGATACCAAAGTCGATTCGCAGGTTGCGGCGCAAAGGTCCCGGGTCACGTTTCGTTCACGGCGGAGCAGCCCTACAGGAGGTCGTGGTCCCCGTTCTGGCTATCAACAAGGGGCGCAAGGATGACATCCGCCCCGTGAACGTGAACATTTTTCCCGAAACGGACAGGATTACAACGGGCCAACTGGTCGTGAAGCTGATCCAGAGTGAGCCCGTTACTGACAAGGTCCAAGAGCGGACACTGCGGGCTGGGATCTACGCGGGCGATGTCCTGATCTCGAATCAGCAAGACTTGATTTTTGACCAGACCTCAACCGACAAGCGGGACTGGTACCAGAAAGCGGAAATGCTGCTGAGTAAAGAGGCAGACGCCTTCAACGATCAGATGGTGGAGTTCCGGCTCGAGGAGAAGATCAAGAACACGTCCAAGTGGCGCACATATGCCAGTGCGAACTACTTACTTCGACGCTCATTCACGATGGACTTCGACTTCTAGGAACACGTGCGAATGGAACCAGAGGACTTGCAAGGGGACGGCGGAAACATGCAAACCGAAGTGGTCGTGGAAGGTCATCCGGAACAGACGGATTTGGACCGCAAGATTAATCGGGTGTTTCCCGGCGTGGTCGTACGCAAAGACTTGGTGAAAGCTGTGAAGGGCAATGCAGTGGTGCCCTCGTACGTTCTCGAATACCT
>CAYFRT010000117.1:3392-4707 GCA_964345585.1 uncultured Actinomyces sp.
GGAACCGTCAAAGCCAACGAGAAATTGCTTGTTGGTGGCGTCTGGTGCATCTGTGACATCGAGTATTTCCATGTCCAGGACAAGAAGACAGTTCCTTGGATCCTCGATTCTTTGAAGCCGATCCAAATGTCCCGAGTAGATTTCGACGGGTACTTGGCCGGACGCAGCGAATTCACCACCGACGAGTGGATGGGCCTGCTGATGCAGTCCATAGGTTTCAATCCGGACATGTTTGGGCGGCGCGCAAAGCTACTGCAGTTAGCCCGCCTGATTCCCTTCGTGGAACGCAACTACAACCTGGTTGAACTAGGCCCCAAAGGGACTGGGAAGTCACACATCTATTCTGAGTTCTCGCCACACGGAATGTTGATTTCCGGTGGGGAAGTCACCGTCCCCAAGCTCTTCGTCAATAATGCAAACGGTCGCATCGGGCTGGTGGGGTACTGGGACGTGGTCGCCTTCGATGAGTTCGCTGGACGGAAGAAGCGTAGCGACAGAGCCCTTGTGGACATCATGAAGAACTACATGGCAAACAAGACGTTCTCTCGAGGTGTGCAGACTATCGGAGCGGAAGCCTCCATGGTGTTCGTGGGCAACACCTCCCACACGGTCCCGTACATGCTCAAGAACTCCGACCTGTTCGATGAGCTGCCCGAGGCGTACCACGACTCCGCATATCTCGATCGACTTCATTTCTATGTCCCAGGATGGGAAGTTGAGACGATCCGTGGGGAGATGTTCTCTGACGGGTACGGATTCGTCGTGGACTACATTGCAGAAATCCTGCGCGAACTAAGAAATGCTGACTTCTCCGACAAGTATCAGAAATACTTCACGCTAAGTCCTGACATCTCTACTCGCGATCGTGACGGCATCCACAAGACATTCTCAGGTCTGATGAAGATCCTGTATCCGACGGGGGAGGCGACGGAGGAACAGACCGAAGAGATACTTCGGTTGGCAATAGAAGGTCGAAAGCGGGTAAAGGACCAGATACTCAGAATCGATTCGACCATGGCTCCTGTGAAATTCGGTTACTCAGACACCAGCGGGGAGTGGCACGCAGTAACGACGTTGGAGGAGGACGAATACCCCGCGCACTACTATCGTGGCAGCGCTGCCGCGCCCGTTGCCGAGCATTCTGACGAATCTTCGCAAGTTCGGGCACCTCAGAGCAGTGTGAGCGAGGGCGATCCTGCCGATAGCGCCCAAACGGCACAAACGGAGCTATTTGAGGGACACCGTGACTTCCACGAAAACCAGCGGGGAGTTTCGTATGAAACCCTGCTTCTGCCCTACCTAGAGGGCGCGACCG
>CAYFRT010000118.1:0-4563 GCA_964345585.1 uncultured Actinomyces sp.
GAGGCGTCAGGGTTAGATCGCACCGGACCTCCTCAGCCGCGCCAGTTCCGCACCATCGGCCGCGAACTCCCAAATGAGCAGAAGTCCAGCGACCAGCGCAGGGATCCATACAACGTATCGGAAGGTGTTTCGATAGGCCCTGGAGTCCTCGATCAGGTGGGCTCCTTGGATAAGGCCTTCACCTGTTACGCGTGCTTCTTCCTCGGTCGGATTCAAAACCAAGTCAACCCCGAGTTCTTTCGCGATTCGCTCCAACCCTGCCTCGTCGATTTTAGAGATGGCAAGCGGTTCTCCTTCCTCGTTTTTCGGATTTCCGGGAGAGTTCGGGTCGGTCATGTAGTCCCCCAACCCCGCGCCGCCCGGCTGGAAAACCCGCATCGGGCCGCCTTCTTCTGTGCCGTATCCGAACACGACGCCGCCATCGATGAAAGGCACCAAGTCGGCCCACCCCAGCGGGTTGTCGCCTCCTAGAACATCAATGTTGGTGGCCTCGCCGTCCGTGAAAACAAGGAGGTAACGGACGTTCTCCGGTCGTTGTTCTTGAGCGCTACTGAGCATTTCCTCCAATGCTGCGACGGGCCTCGTTCCCGCGGATCCTGCCGAGAACTCCGTGACCTCCTGATGCAACGTGTCTGCGAAGCTCCTGACCGCAGACGCGTCGGTGGTGAAAGGCAGCTCCACGCGCGCATCAGCGTCCCAAGTCAGCACGGAGTACCTGGATCCCGCAGTTGCTTGCAAGATAGCAACGATGTCGCTGCGCACTGCGTCCAGGCGGGGTGCGCCCTCGGGTCCGTCCTCGGCCGCCATTGACCCGGTCCTATCGACCGCGAAGACAATTTCGATGTTCGAGGTGAGCTCGATTTCCTCTGCCGGCAATGACGGCCCCGCAAGCGCTACAGCCAGCGCAGCACCGATCAAGAATCTTCTCACCCACGCGATGACAGTCCGCCCTCGACCACGTTTGGAACCAGCGGCCTTACGCGCACGCCACGCACCCCAAATGGTGAGAGCGAGGAGCGCCAAGACAAAGAGCACGATCATCTGCGGCTCAGCTAGGGGAAGGAACCTCATAGACGCCTCACCGCCGCCACCATGAGGAGTGCGAGGAAGGCCCAGATTCCCCACATCAACGCTGTGTAGGGGCGATCCGTCTCGACCGTTGTGACCTCGCCTTCCGTGTCCACCAACTGTGAAGCTTGGATCTGGTCGACTATCCCCTCGATCGCGCTCGGGTCAGATGCGTTATAGAAAACCCCGCCCGAGGACTCAACAACGTTACGGAGCTGTTCTCCCTCAGCGGTCAGCGCCCCGTGGTCGCTCGGATACAGCGCGACTATTTCAATGTCGTGATCGGTAGCAAACTTTGCGGCTTGCGCCAAGGAGTAGATCTGCTCACCCATCACCTCGTTGTCAGTAGCCAACAAGATGGTTCGGGACCGGTCGGAGTCCATGTGGTCGAACCCGAGGACGCAGGTCGCTAAACCATCTCCCACCAGGGAAGAGATCATCTGCCCCTCAGGGGCTTCGATCCCGGTTAGGTAGTCCGAGAGCTCAGGGGTAACCAGCACGTAGTCGCCCTGGGGGCCAAGGTACCCGTGGTCAATCAAGCTCGCGGCTTCGTGCAGTTCCTCGCTCACCAACTCGTAGTCGTCGGTCAAAGGGAACTTTACGACAGTCTGCGCGGACCACATTTGCAAAGAGAGCCGCTCCCCTTGAAAATGCTCGACAAGTTCGTCGAACTGCCGCAAGATCTGGCCATCGTAGGGGAGCATCGAGCCTGAAGCGTCCAGGCACAGCACTATGTCTCGGGACGCTAGGGTCGGGTGCTTCGCGTACCTTTCGACGGGGGCTCCCGCGACGATTGACACGGCGAGGGCAACCACGGACGCCAACCCAACAAACGTGATCGCCCCAGTTCGAGCTTTCCGCTGCTGGGCACGGTAGGCCGGCAAAGTCCTTAGGGCCTCAGTGTTTGCCAACCAAGCAACATTCGAACGCCTCTTGCGAAGCGCGGACAGGTAGAAGATCAGGCCTGCCGCGATCACGGCGATTAGGAGCAGGACAGTTATCCAGGGGTATCTCATTGAAGCACCACCTGCGCCGCCAGGTTTAGCCCCGCTTCTACCCTCTGTTGTTCAGCATTGGTGGGAAATGAGCCGTCCTCGCACCAGCGCAACGCATCCACCAAAAGTGGCCATGTTGGGATCAAAACCTGCGCTTCGGACGCGGTCGATGATTCGAGGTTCACCCTGGTCCGCTCCGTGGCAGCCGCCCGGATGATTGCTCCCAGAGCCAGGTGCGCTTCACGCGCGTTCAACTCACCAGTTTGGTATCCGAGGGCAACCTCGCCGATTAACCCCTCGTACCGGGCGCGATGCGCTTGCGAAAGTGTGCGGACCTCGAAGTCGTTGTGGACCCGGGAATGCCGGTACGCGATGGCGAACCCCAAAACCCATACGACCGCCACGACAATCAAAAAGATGCCCAGGATCAGCACCCAATTCGAGTACAGAAGTGGTTCACGAAGAGGCGGTTCTATTGTGACCACCTCCAAATGCCGTGATCAGAGAGCTCAGGACACCTTCCGCACTCCCCACATAAACCCAGTCAATCCCGTAGCGCAGCAGTCTTTGCGCAACGCGGTCGCGACGCATCTTCTGATCCATCTTCCATTGGGCGACGATCGCGTCTTCAGCTTCGTTTCCGCTGGCAAACGTGGGGAGGGGGCCCGAGGCCACATCAACCAACTCCAACTCCTCCACGTGTCGGTAAAGAGTAGGATCCAAGTCCTCAATGATGAAGAAGACGACATCGTGTCGGTAGCTCAAACGTTTCAGGTACTTGTCTTCTGTCGTTTCAAGGCCGGCCAGGTCCGTGATCGCTAAAACCAGTGATCGGCTTCGCCTCACTGCATCAACTCTGCGAAGAACTGCATTGAAGTCGCCGGGCACGCCTTCTGGCGTCGCACGCGTGGCGACTCGTTGCATCGTTTGTGCGTGTGCCAAGCCGGAACGCGCGGGCATGGTGACGATGTCTTTCGTGTCGCCCGCAACAAGGGACAGGTGATCGCCGCGATACGCCGTAAGCCAAGCAATCGCTGTGATCAGCATGGCGGAGATGTCCTCTTTGGGTTCCGGATCCGTTAGCTCCAGCACGTAGTCTCGCTGCCACATTCCGGTACGAGGATCAGTTGGCGGTTCATGCGGCGCAATATTCGCCCCAGAGATGCGACCCGAGGACAAAGCCGCCATGTTCGCCCCCGTATCAACAGCGAGGACGACCTTCAGCACCGCCGTCGCTTCGAACCGCTTGATGACAGGCTGACTCAGTCGCGCAGTTGACTTCCAGTCGATGTCTTTTACGTCATCGCCGGCTTTGTATTCGGCCATGTCCAAGAATTCGTGCGAGGTTCCCGCGCCCAACCCTCCGTGCCGCCCCTCCAGCAGGGAGAGCAGTTTCCGTTGGATCGGGACTTCTATATATTTCGCGTAGTCCTGAACAGATGGTGTTTTCATGGATCAACCGTCGGTTTCCGAGCGCACCTTACGGCACCGGCACCGCTTGGAAGGTGGCGTCAATCAGCCCTTGAACTGGGACGTCGTCGGCTACCGCGTCCCATGTGCGCACCAGCCGGTGACGGAGCACTGAGTAACGCATGGCTTTTACATCATCTGGAATCACGTAGTTACGGCCCTTCATCAGGGCAACGGCTTGCGCTACTTTCATGAGGGCAATGCCGCCACGAGGCGAGGCACCCAACCTCAACTGCTCCGCCAAACCAGGAATCGGGTTCGGGCCTCCGCCACGCGTCGTATTCACGATGTCAACGATGTAGGACTTTATGGCTTTGTGTACAAAGACGCGCGAGGAATAGCCCTGCAGTTCCTCTAATTCTTCCAAGCTGATAGGCACCGCAGAGAGCGGTTGCTCAAATGCGTCCGCGTCAATCATTTCGAGGATCTCAAGTTCCTCGGCCCGATTCGGATACGTGATGACGACTTTCATGAGGAATCTGTCCATCTGCGCCTCGGGCAGAACGTAGGTCCCTTCCTCCTCGATCGGGTTCTGCGTGGCCATGACCATGAAGGGAACGGGGAGCGGAAAGTTCTCTCCCCCAATGGTGGTTTGGCGCTCTTGCATGGCTTCGAGCATCGCGGATTGGGTTTTCGCCGAGGACCTATTTATCTCATCCAACAGCACAAAGTTCGCGTGTACGGGCCCCAACTGGGTGGAGAAGTGGCCTGTGGCAGGGTTGAAAATCTGGGTGCCAACAATGTCGTTTGGCATGAGGTCTGGGGTGCATTGGATCCGGTGGAAAGTGCCGGAGACAGACTGCGCAAGCGTCTGCGCCGCGGTCGTCTTCGCTAGTCCCGGCACCGATTCGATGAGCACGTGGCCCTGTGCGAGGAGTGCTGCGATCATCGCGTTACGCAATTCGTTTTGGCCAACGACCCGCTGGGAGAACAGGTCTTCCACTCGGCCAAGGAGTGCCCCCGCGCGAACCAACTCCGGATCACTCAGGTACCCCAGGGAGGCCTTCGACTTCACGACCCCGTCGACCAC
>CAYFRT010000119.1:0-4556 GCA_964345585.1 uncultured Actinomyces sp.
CAGGCACGCGAATCGCAAGTTGAAAATGCTGAAAAATTCGCAAACTTCGTTGAACAATGCGCCAATCATGAAGAAAAATAGTCTCCGGCTCGAGTCTCTGCGCAACACGCTGCAACGGATGCCCCTTACGGTGAGCGTAGTCGCGCGAATGGTCGTCGACGACCCCTTGCTGTTCACGGTACAAACGTTACGAAAAGCGCCCCGCGGCGTTCGTTACAAAGTCAGCCGGCTTATTCCTAGACGTGATAAACGTCCCGGCGTTCGAGCGCTTAGGCCTTTCTTACTGGACCACAGGGCGGAGGCATCCGAATTGCTCTCCCAGACCACACCTACAGGCAAGCCAGATGAAACACGTCGCCAGTCGCGCCTCGCAGACGAGCTACGTATACAGCTTGGACACCCTATAGTTGACGCGACCGACACACGAACCGTCGCGAGGTTGGCGTGGGAATCTGGCGACGTCGACCTGCTCGCCACGTTGCCCATAAGCGGACGCCAGAAACAACGCTACGAAGGTGAGCTAAGGATTCTGCGTCCAGGCTGGGGCATTTCCCTTCCTGACCCGCATAGCGATGCACCACGCTCACTCTCAGAAGCTCCCCAGCAAGAGTCCAATCTGCGGGCACTCCACATTCTCACCAACTCGCTACCGTGGACTCGCTCGGGTTACACGTACAGGACCCAGAATCTCCTCAAGGCCCTCCAGGACGTGGGCGTTGATGTCCTGGGCGTAACCCGGATCGCGTACCCCACCGTCATCGGAGGCCTTTCTGCTGACCAAGTCGACATTGTCGATGGAGTTCCTTATGAGCGCTTGTTCCCCAGCTCCTGGCCAGCTGACCCATCTATGCGCCTAGTGCGACAGACGCAGATGCTGCTGCCCATCGTCGAGCGCTTTCGGCCCAATGTCCTTCATACGACCACCAATTACCAAAATGCCCTGGTCACAGATGCCGTATCACGGGCAACAGGCATACCGTGGATTTACGAGATGCGCGGCAACATGGAGCAAACCTGGGTTGCCAGAAAACCTGGACCACTGCAGGAGGCGGCGAAGAATTCAAAACGCTACAAATTGATGCGCGCCCGCGAAACTGAAATGGCTTTGCGGGCCGACCGGGTAATCGTCCTCTCAAATATCCAAAAGCAGGACCTTATCTCGCGTGGAATTCCAGAAGATAAGATCATAATTGTTCCCAACTCAGTAGATGAAAAACTCCTTAGAATTCCCCGAAAACCAGTAAAGGCAAGACGCGCACTCGGCATCCCCGAAGACGGCTTTTGGGTCGGGTCCGTGACATCAGTGGTTGATTACGAGGGCTTACCGATTCTTGTTGACGCTGTGGCAAAAATGGTTGAGTCTGGTTTGAACGCGCGTTGCGCGATCGTTGGGGACGGCGTGGCGTTGCCTGAGGTGCGTGACCAAATCCAAAGGCTGAAACTCCAAGACCGTATCCTCACTCCCGGACGTGTTCCACGTGAAGAAGCACTCCTTTGGTACCAAGCGCTAGACACTTTCGTTATCCCCCGCCTGGATACCGAAGTGACCAGAACAGTCACTCCAATAAAAGGTTTAGAAGCCCAGGCTTTGGGTGTCCCTGTTGTCATATCAGACCTGCCTCCGCTGGTAGAGTCATCCTCCCAGGGTTCCCCCGTTGTGCCAGCAACTTCAGTCAGCGATCTAGCGAACACGCTGCAACAACTAGCAATGGACAAAAAACGTCTTGCGTCGCTTGAAGGAGCTGCACGCGCGTTCGCACAGTCACGGTCATGGGGCAGCGCCGCCGCAATCATCCGCGAAACGTATGCGAACATAGGCGACTCAACATGTGGATCTGACTTACGTCCAAGTCTGGATCCCTCGTCAGCAGACGAACTGAAAGAATCAGCAAGATGACGCCCCTAAGAAACAGAATTGTCCATGGGGTAAAGCGAATCCGTCGCAAACTGCAGCGCCCGCTGCTCAGCGTGATCATTCCCGCCTACAACGAAGAAGACACGATTGAACGCGCGGTGCGCAGCGCACTGAACCAAAAAGTTGACAACATTGAAGTTCTTGTCGTGGACGACATGTCGACGGATAATACAAGGAGCGTCGTCACCTCTCTTGCTAAACGCGACCGAAGAGTGAAACTTTTGTCGACAGAAACAAACTCTGGTCCAGGACGGGCACGAAATATCGGTGTAGCCGCCGCAAACGGGCGGTTTTTAGCTTTCGTTGACGCGGATGATCGGGTTCTACCAAACGCCTATAAACGCATGCTCGCAACAATTCAGAAGACAGGCTCTCAGTTTGTTAGCGGACGCTATGTGCGGGAAGGTGCCTCGGGAACCAGCGGCGTCGCTCTGTCTCAACGCGTGCACCGGAAGCAACGCCTCGCCACAAATCTTGCAGCGGTCCCGGAAGTCTTAGAAGAACCTGTTCTCTGGAACAAGATCTACAACACCAACTTTTGGAACCAGGCCGTAGGGAAGATTCCAGAAGACCGGAACTACGAGGATCAAGAACCTGCCATTCGGGCTGCAGTCGAGGCTGACACCTTTGATGTCGTCGACTATGACGTCTATGCATGGGCGCTGCCAGAGGGAGAGATAACCCGATCCCAGTCCAAAGCAAGCATCGATGATCTCAAAAGCAGGGTTTTGGTGATCGAGGCCCTAGTTGACCTGAGCAATGGCATGCCAGCAGAAGCGAAGGAGCTTTTGCGACGAACGATTCTGGGGCGAGACTTAGTGATGTACCTGGAATTGGTGCCTTACACAAGTGACGAATACTGGGACCTACTGCATCGCATCACGCGACGGATGTTTGAAGAGCTCTCCCCCGATTCTTTGTCCGACATCCCGTTTCGCGAGCGGATGCTGGCCTATCTTGGTGCCTACGGCGCCCGTGAGGACATCGAAGAGTTCCTTGGCGCAACGTTAGAGTTCGGTCAAAACCCTTATTGGCAGAAGGAATCTGATTCACACTGGCTTGCCGCGGCACCCTACTTCGAAGATTTTTCCCGCCCAATCCCCCAAACAATCCGAATTTTGGGGCCAAACGATTGGAAAGTGCGGTCTCGCACGTGGAGTTCGCACTGGACCAAGGAAGGGACTTTGAGCCTGCACGGCTACGCCTACATACCCGGAGTCAGGCCCGATTACTGGACCAATAGAACCATAAACCTGCTCGCTGAAACAGGAGAAACGCTTTGGTCGCAAAGTTTGAAACTTCAAACGGATGAATGGCCCGACATTGAGGTGAACGACGCTCTGACCTCTTATGTCCGCTCTGGCTTTAACACACAGATACCCGTTCCCCCGCCGGAAGCTGGAGTCTGCACTTTAGAAGTCGTCATTGAAATCGACGGGAGTGTATATCGCTCAGCATTGGTGTATCCCGACAGTGAAGTATCTTCACAGGTAAAACAACTCGAAGGTGCCTACGCCTATGCGTTCAGAGGGAGCCAGAACCTTCTCAGCCTCAAAACCGAAACGAATGTGCCCGCCACAAAGCCAAGTTCAGAGACCTCACAGGAAGCCCGCGTACAGCTAAGTCGAGTTGACCTCGAAGGCAACATTGTCAAACTGTCAGGGACGTTAGACAAAACAGGGCATCTACCGGATCCGTCTTCGTTTGAAGTCGCGCTGATTGGGTCCGGAGCCAACGTGATCCTCGCGTCCAAACTAGATGACGGAGGTGACTGGACCGCGCACTTTGATCTTGCAGACGCGCAAGTACCGTCGTCAGGAATGTTCCTGCGTTGGAGAGCCTCCGAGGTAGACATGAAAGACGATTCCGAGTCGTCTGTCTGGAAGGACATTGAGCCAATTCGCGCAGTCGCCTCAACATCACCACGCTATCTTTTGGGGGTGGCGCGAGCATTGAAAGTCGCCCGACTGAGCGGCAACAGCGTCGGATTCACGCCAGGACCCCCTTTAACGCTCTATGAAAAGTCACGGTACGGCAAACGCCAAATGTCGATTTCGAAAGCTCCGGCCCTTCGCGATGCAGTGGTCTTTGATTCCTTCACCGGAAAGGTCCCAACGGACAACCCTTTGGGTGTACTTGAACAAGTCGATGCGGGCACCCTAGATCCCGACCTGTCATCAGCACTTCCCACAGGTTTCCAGGGATGGCCACGCTACTGGTCCGTAACCGACGGTACGGTTCGCACCCCAGAGGGTGTCGAGCCGATCTACGCCGGCACCCAACATTGGTTTGATGTGATCCGATCTGCTCGTCTCCTGATCACAAACAACCATCTTCCCCCCTACTTCGTTAAGACGCCCGGGCAATTCTGGCTACAAACCTGGCACGGCACCCCTCTAAAACGCCTACTGTTTGACGCACCCCGAAACGGCACCTCGGTGCAGTACCGGCGCCTGATGACCCGTCAGGTTCCGGGCTGGGATCTCCTCCTCGCCCAAGACGACCAGGCAGCAGAAGACTTATCTCGGAGTATGCGCTACCAAGGTCGCACACTGGTCACCGAAAATCCGCGTAATGCTCGACTGTTCGTTCCGGGGTTGCGCGGACAAACACGCAAACGTCTAGGAATTCCCGAAGACAG
>CAYFRT010000120.1:0-4547 GCA_964345585.1 uncultured Actinomyces sp.
GTGGCGTGGGTCCGAGGGGTCCTCGAACACATCCGCACCGCCGGCGGGATCGACCACAAGTGGCTTGAGCGTTACCAAATCGAAGATGGGAATCGGTACTTCATTTGGGGTGGTCGGAACCGCGCGGACGGGATGCCGGCGTTCCCGGTTGGCAGGAAGGCGCCAGCGTTCCCTCGCGTCGGTGGCGGGAGTGTGAAGGGGGAACTGGACTCGGTAACAACCCCTCGTTCCTGGTACGCGCTGTGGTCGGCGAAGCAACTGGAAGTGCCGGACGGGGATGGTGGTCGCCTGGCCGCGGCACTGTTGAAGGAACTTGCTGATGAGGGGCTGTTGACGACTCGCCGAACCAACGCGGGGGCAACGGTTTATGGGCTCGCACCCTCGTCGGTGATTGTGCGCAGCATTGACCTGGAAGACATCCGCGGCGGCAAGGTGATGTTGGAATGCGACACCTGTTCTCGCCTGCTTCCCGGCAGCACGGAGGTGGTCGACCAACTTGACGGCGCGCCTTGCATGTCGACGCGGTGCCAGGGGCGGATGTGGCGCAAGCCAATGGACGAGGGGTTCTATCGGACCCTCTACCGTTCCTCATCCATGCGCAGGTTGGTGGCGCGGGAACATACCGGGCTCCTCGAAGATAAAACTCGTTTGGAGTACGAGGACGCCTTCAAATCTGCTGCAACCGACCCGTCAGCGCCGAATGTTTTGGTTGCCACTCCGACGTTGGAGATGGGGATCGACATCGGGGACCTGTCGGCTGTCTACTTGTCGTCGTTGCCAAAATCAGTTGCGTCGTATGTTCAACGGATTGGGCGTGCGGGCCGGCTGAATGGCAGTTCTCTAGCCGTGACGTATGCGCGGGGGCGAGGGGCGAACTTGCAGAAGGTCCTCGACCCGCTTTCCGTGATTGACGGCGCAGTGGTTCCCCCAACGACGTACTTGGGGGCGGAAGAGATCCTGCGGCGCCAGTATTTGGCGGCGGTGATGGACTCTTTGGCGAGGGATCCTCGGATCACCGCTCCGCGTAGCGCAACACAGGTGATGGCGGGTGTTGGGGAGGACTCGTTCCTTGGCCACGTGATCGCGGTTGGCGAGGAAAAGGGCGATCTCCTCCAAGAGTTTGTCGCCAACTTTGTCGGCGTTGACGAGGAGACGCTGGACAAATTGGACTACTGGATCTCCCCTCTTGACGGTCCCGGTACCAGCCAGATGGCACTCGACGTGACGGATGCGGCGAGGCGGTGGAGGTACGAGGTTGAACAACTCAACCACCGAATCACCGAACTCGCAGAGGTGATTGTGGACCTGGAGGCGGCGGCCGAAGCCCCGGGTGCTACGGATGATGACAAGCGTGAATTGAGGAATGCGCAAGCGTCCAGGCGGCTTGCCCTCGGACGCCGCGCGGAACTGACCAGCGAATACTGGGTTGCGGTTCTTGAAGAGTACGGGCTGCTGCCCAACTACACGCTGCTGGACGACACCACGACGCTGGGGGTTGGGGTGTCTCGGATCAACCCGGAAACGGGTGAGCGGGACGCGGAGTCTATTGAGATCTCTCGGGGCTCCTCTCTGGCGTTGCGGGAGTTGGCTCCCGGCGCCACCTTCTACACCCAGGGTCTGGAAGTGAAGATTGATGCGGTTGACCTGGGCGCGGACGCCGAGGCGGTGCAACGGTGGGTGCTGTGTGCGGCGTGCGGCTATGGGCAGAGTCTTGACGAGGTGGGGAACGAGGGGCTGCTGTCATGTCCCCGCTGCGGGTCCGGCAGCGTCGCGGACGTCGGACAGCAGTACAACTTGGTGGAGTTCCGTCGTGCTACGGCAGAGGTGAATCGGGACGAGGCTCTGATCTCCGACCGCGAAGATGACCGCACCCGGAGTTTCTTCGAGGTGGTGACCGGTGTCGACCTGGACCCGGACAGGTGCTCTCTGCTTTGGGGCGAGGAAGGCTCGGATCTGGGCTGCGGCTACTTCGAGTCCATGACGGTCCGCCAAATCAACGTGGGGAAGCCGGGCGGCGGGCGCACAACCGAGATCGCAGGCGTAGTCGGGGAACGGACTCTGTTCACGCTGTGTCCGGGCTGTGGCAGTGACCTCTCCCGGAAGTCCAAGCGCCCCCAGTTCTTGCATCGTGCCTGGTGTAAGTACCGGAAGGCGCAGGAAGCACCCCAAGTGCAGGTCGGGCTCAAACACACGCTGCAGACGCAGGGGCTCGTGTTGTATTTGCCGATGTCGATTGCGATGGCTGACTCGTACGCCATTCCTAGCCTTATCGCCAGCCTGCAACTTGGGTTCAGCAAGGTGCTGGGCGGAGACCCGGAGCATCTGAGTTTCCTGATCGCCGATGTGCCCGACCCGTCGAATGATCGGGAGCAAGAGACTCGGCCTGCTTTGGTGATTCACGACCGGATCCCCGGTGGCACCGGTTACCTGACCGACTGGGCGAAACCAGAGAACTTACATCGTGTTCTCACCGAAGCATGGAACGTGGTGTCAACGTGCCAGTGCCAACTTGATGAGCGGATCTCCTGCGAATCTTGCCTGCTCCCCTACGCACCGTGGAGCAAGGCAGACCAGGTATCCAGGGCGGCGGCCCAAAGACATTTGGAAACACTCCTTCGGATCGACCACCAGGAAGAGGATGCCGTCCCGAACTTCTCAACTTGGAGGGTCGCTGAAGGTGACGTTCGGGCGGCGAAGAAGGACGAATCCGTCCTCGAACATCGTTTCCGCGAAGTGTTGGTCGAAAGGCTCAAAGCAATGTCGATGAGCGTGGCGGAAAGCGCTGAGCGGACTGTCACGACTTTGACGATCACCCCGACGGGATCGCCTCGCAGATGGTCGCTCAAGTCCCAGGTGACCGTGGGGAGGACGCGCCCGGATTTCTTGCTGGAATCCTCGGACCCCAATATCCCAAAGGTCGCGATCTACACGGATGGCTACGCGTTCCATGCGTCCTCGGCCCACAACAACGTGCAGGACGACGCTGAGAAACGGCAGGAACTGCGCGACCAGGGCATTGGTGTCCTCGCGGTGACGATGAGGGATGTTGAAGAGGCGGAGGAAGGGGAAGCCTCGGAACCTTTCGTGTCCTCGAAGATGCGCCAGATGCTGATGACACAGAAGAGGTTGCGTTCCACGCCGGATGCGTTTGAGCGGCAAGGGATAAACCCGGTTGATTGGTTGATTCGATGGATCGAGAATCCCGCCGTCGATGACATTGTGCGGGCGGCACGAGGGGTTCCGATGGGCGTGCAGAACCCGACGGCGATTCCGAGTGCGCCAGGCGAATCTCTCGTCGAGGTTGGGGCCCGAGTGCTGACGCAAGGCGTGGCGGAAAGTTCTGGGACATCGGGTGTTGGCGGTTGGGTGGGCGAAAGTCTGACGTTGCTGTTCCGCTGGGCCGGCTCCGTCATTGAGACGGCTTTGGTGATTGACGACCGTAACCCGCTGGGGGTTCCCTCGCATGCGTGGCGCGAGTGGTTGCGAATATCGAACGCGCTAATTTTGCGTGGTTGGCCGACCGCGGTGACTTCGGTGAGCTCGGTGGAGTTTGAGCGGGCGACGTCCGAGGGGATTGCCGTCCGGGAGACGCCGGAACCCGCGAGTGAAGAGTCGGCCGATGATGCGCTTCCCGGAGCGTGGCAGGACCTTGCGGAGCAGGCGATTGACGAGGAAGAACGAGGAGTGCTCGGGCGGTTGGCCGCGGCAGGAATCCAGGCACTGCCCGAGATGGGCGCGGAAGCCGTGGACGGGATCTCCCTCGACATTTCGTGGAAAGCGCCGAAGGTCGCGATCCTGCTGTCGCACACTCCCGAGGGAGAGCGGGATGAACTGGTCGCGGCCGGCTGGAGGGTCCTGGGCTCCGGCGATGAGGACCTGGTGGCCGCCTTGAATGAGTTGGGGATTGAGTAGGAGTTCGCATGGCCCAAATAGTGATTGGCAAGGACGCCACTAAGCACCTGGATGGTTCGGTGCAGAAGGCTGCGATGAACTTCTTGAAGAAGCTCACCCAGGATGACACGAACCCGAGTCTTCGAGTCAAACCACTGGCCACCGCTGTCGACAAGCGAGTGCGGACCGCGAGGGTCACGGATGATTACCGCGCCGTTCTTTTCAAGATGGATGGGCCCGAAGAACCCATATACCTGCTGCACGGCATTTGGCCCCACGACGAGGGGAACGCGATCGCCGCATCCGTCCGGGCCCAAGTGGATCCGATCCACGGGATGTTCTCGATCGTGGAGGTTGAGACGGAGGCTAATAAGGGGGCTGATAAGGGCACAGGGCCTGGAGATGCTGGCTTTGGGGAAGTCCCAAGCTCCTACGTTGACCATTCCAAGCTGAGTTATTCATGGCTGGGAAGTTACGGTTACACGGCGAGTAACTTGCAGGAGTATTTCGGGCTGCCTCGTGATGTCGCGAACCGGGCGATGACGAAGCAGACGGGGGACGACCTGTTCTCCTACGCAGAGGGCTGCTCTGGGTGGATTCAGGCGGTTCTGGTTTCCTTGGCTGCGGTTGAGTCGAAAGAGGAGATCCTGGAGGAA
>CAYFRT010000121.1:0-4168 GCA_964345585.1 uncultured Actinomyces sp.
ATCCGATCCGATCAGGTCGGGATTATCGCGTTGAACAAGAAGTAGAACAACGAGGAAACCAGTGCGGCCGCAGGGAGCGTCAACACCCATGCCACGACAATGTTTCCAACGACAGACCAGCGGACCGCTGACTTACGCTTGGTTGCGCCAGCGCCCAGGATCGCGGCGGTGATCGCCTGGGTGGTGGAAATCGGTGCGTGGAAGATGTATGCGGCGCTGTAGAGAACGGTTGCCGACACGGTCTCTGCGGCAAAGCCGCTGGCAGGATCTAGATCGATCATCTTGGACCCCAGGGTCTTCATAATCTTCCAGCCGCCCGAGTACGTTCCCAACGCGATCGCGCCCGCCGCCGACACCTTCACCCAGAAGGGGATCGTCATGTCGCCATTGACCGGGTCGAAGATGTTGTGGGTTTCCCCGTACCCTCCCGCGAGAAGTGCGATCACGATGACGCCCATGGTCTTCTGCGCATCTTGCAGGCCGTGTCCGAGGGCAACAGCCGCCGAAGAGAACCGCTGCGCATACCGGAACCGGCGCATCGTTCGGTGGTACGGCATAGAAGCAAAGAGCGCCAGCAGCAGTTTCATGAACAGGTAGCTCAGCACGAAACCGATAAAGGGGGAGGCGAGCATCGGGATGATAACTGTCTTCGTGATGCCCACCCAGTGAACTGTGGTCGCCGAGGCAACGCCGGCTCCCACCAGGCCACCGATCATGGCGTGGGACGAGGACGACGGCAGTCCAAACCACCACGTCGTATAGTTCCAGGTGACCGCTCCGACGAGGGCCGATAAGACAATGACGAGGCCCGCTCTTTGCACCAGCTCGGCCTCAGAGGTTGCGAACCCCGTGATGTCGATGATGCCTTCGCCGATTGTCTTGGCGACCTCGGTGCCCAGCAGTGCGCCGACAAGGTTCATAACGGCGGCCATGATCAGGGCGGTACGTGGCTTCAACGCCCCGGTCGCCACGGTGGTTGCGATAGCGTTCGCCGCATCGTGGAAGCCGTTGGTGAAATCAAACCAAAGGGCGATGAGGATAACGATTACAACCAGTATCAGGTTGAGGGTCACGGCCTACGACTCCTTGACCGCGATGGTTTCGATCGCGTAGGCGAACTCCTCAAACGCGTCTGCGGCCGCTTCCAGCGTCTCAATAAGGTCTTTGAGCTTGATGACCGTGAGCGTGTCCAGACCAGACTCGAAGAGGTCTGCCAGGGAGCGGCGGTAGAACTTGTCTGCCTGGTTTTCCAAGATATTTACTTCCAGCCAGTAGGGTTGCAACTCCATCGGCTTTTTGAGTCGAGGAAGTGCTTTCGCGGTGAGCTCGGACGACTTTTGCAGCACGTTTACCTGCTGGTTGATGCCCCTGAAGAAGTTCTCAGGAATGTCATCCAGCTTGTACAGGACGATCATGTCGCCGGCCTCGTCGATCATGTCTACGCAGTCGTCCAGGAGACCAGCTAGTTCCCGCATGTCGTCACGGTCGAACGGAGTCACAAATGACTGGTTCAACTTGCGGCCAAAGGCATGGTTGATCTCGTCCGCCTCATGCTCCACGTCGTGGAGCTGGTCGCGAAGCCCGGATCTTTCATCGAATGGGGCATTGACGATGTCATGGAGAAGGTTAGAAGCGACGACTGATTTCTGAGCCAACTGAGTCAGAAGCTCGAAAAAAGAAGGGCCACGATCCGGCTTTATTGCCACGGCAAATCTCCGTTTACTTTGAGGAGGGCTTGTACAACACAACTTAACCACACAACCGAGATAGCCTGCTCAGCGAGTGGTCCATTCCGGAACGTTCCCGGGTGTTATCTTGCGACTCTGTCAGCAAAGTGATCGCGATGGGGGACCTTACGACTAGGTCCCATCCATGCCGTACAACTATGTCCCGTCCATGCTTCGTTTTAGGTTCCGTCCTCGGTCCCCTCTCACGTTCTGTTTTAGTTACGTTATGTTTTAGTTACGTTCTGCTTTAGGTCCCGTCACACCGCATGTCATAAGCACGAGGGCGGTGGCCGATTCTGGTCGCGGGCGTCATTAGTGGCGTTATTACAGGGTTCCTCGTACAAAACGTGCAAAAGAGGGGCGATCCTACATCGCCTGTAAGCCATGCGCTGAAGGGACTTAACGACCATGCAAAGGGCGGAGGGATTTGCGATAATCGAAGGGCTGAATTGTTATTGGCACAAAGTTGGCAGATTGCCATCGCCTTAGGAGGCAAGCACTAATGACCGTGACTGAAAAGGATGTCCGGGAGGCAGCTCCGGAAAATGCTCCTGAAGATGTCGTCAGCTGGGTAGCTGAGATCGCTGAGTTGACCAAGCCGGAGCGCGTCGAGTTCATGGATGGTTCGGATGCCGAGTGGACTCGTTTGACCGACCAAATGGTCGAAAGCGGAATGTTCGTTCGTTTGAACCCCGAACTGCGTCCCAACAGTTTCCTTGCACGCTCCCTGCCATCAGACGTTGCACGCGTTGAGTCGCGTACCTTCATCTGCTGTGAGGACCCGGAAGACGCCGGCCCCACCAATAACTGGGCAGATCCGGCCGAAATGAAGGCCACCCTCAAGGAGAAGTTTGACGGCTCCATGGTGGGTCGCACCATGTACGTGATTCCGTTCTCCATGGGACCTGTTGGTGGACCGATCTCCCAGTTGGGTATTGAGATTACGGACTCGCCTTACGTTGTTGTCAACATGCGCATCATGACGCGCATGGGTGACGCCGCGATGGAGCAGATTGCGGCTGGCAAGCAGTGGGTCCCCGCGGTTCACTCGGTTGGTATGCCTCTGACTGAAGGCGTAGAGGACACCACGTGGCCTTGCAATGACGACAAGTACATCACCCAGTTCCCCGAAACCAACGAAATCTGGTCTTACGGATCTGGCTACGGCGGCAACGCGCTCCTAGGCAAGAAGGCGTACGCGCTGCGTATCGCGTCGACCATGGCTCGCGACAATGACTGGATGGCTGAGCACATGCTCATCCTCGGCCTGACCCGCGAATCTGACGGACGCAAGTTCTTCGTTACCGCTGCGTTCCCCTCGGCTTGTGGCAAGACAAACCTCGCGATGCTTCAGCCCACGATCCCCGGCTACAAGGTGGAGACCGTTGGCGACGACATCGCTTGGATGCGCCCCGGCAAGGATGGTCGCCTCTACGCGATCAACCCGGAAGCCGGCTTCTTCGGCGTCGCCCCTGGAACTTCAATGAAGACCAACCCCATGGCCATGGAGTCCATGCGCGCCAACACCATCTTCACCAACGTCGCACTGACCGACGATGGCGATGTGTGGTGGGAAGGCATGACGGATGAGCCCCCTGCGCATCTGATTGACTGGCACGGAAACGATTGGACCCCCGAGTCTGATGCTCCGTCCTCGCACCCCAACAGCCGTTTCACGGCGCCGGCATGGCAGTGCCCGATCATCTCGGATGACTGGGAAGCCCCGGACGGCGTGCCGGTTGACGCGATCCTGTTTGGTGGTCGCCGCGCGACCAACGTTCCGTTGGTTGCCGAGGCATACGACCAGGATCACGGCGTCTACATCGGCGCAACCGTTGCGTCTGAGGTCACCGCAGCAGCCACCGACGTTAAGGCTGGCTCGCTACGTCACGACCCGTTCGCAATGCTGCCCTTCTGTGGCTACAACATGGCCGACTACTGGGGCCACTGGGTGAAGATGGGCCAGCAGCTTGGCGACAAGTTCCCCCAGGTCTACCAGGTGAACTGGTTCCGCAAGGATGCCGACGGCAAGTTCCTGTGGCCAGGCTACGGCGACAACGCCCGTGTGCTGGACTGGATCGTCCGTCGCACGGCTGGCGAAGTCGACGCTATCGACGGTATCACCGGCCGCTACCCCAAGTTCGAGGACTTCAACATTGAGGGCCTGGAAGGCTTCACTGAAGAGGACTGGGACGCGCTGTATGAGATCGACCCGGAGGCCTGGGAGTTTGAGACCGATGACTCGGCCACCTACTTCGAGCAGTTCGGCGATCGTGTTCCTGAAGCCGTGCGTGAGCAGCTCAAGAAGCTGCATGAGCGCATTGAGGCAGCCAAGAAGGCGGAGGCTGAGGAGGCCTAACTCTTCGAATCTGTTGGTTCGCCAACATTGAGCACCGGTAAGGGGTGCGTCGGCCGAGAGGCTGGCGCACCCCTTCTGTGTT
>CAYFRT010000122.1:0-4047 GCA_964345585.1 uncultured Actinomyces sp.
AGGTCGTTGACCTCCTGCTAGAGGTTATTAACACGGGTTCGGCGGCACCGGTGTCTATGGATGCCGAACTGGTCGTGGGGTCAACAACCTGAACCAAGGCTGGGAATACATCTCCTGGCTGCCTGCGCTCAGCGGTGGGGTTTGTCTGATCTAGGGCAACATCGGTACAGGCTCGGGTTGGGTATCGTTGCGTTGTGGCACCCCGTTCTCCTCTTCCACCTATTCGCGGACTTGACGCTGCCCGCTTACTGACGCCCACCCGCGTTGGCGATTCTGTCCCGCAATGGGAAACGATGGGGCAGTGGTTGCGAGAGCGACTGCCCGTCATGGTTCCTGTTGACCAGATGATTGACGGCGGGGAATTTGTGTACGAGGACGGCGCGCCTGTACGCCATGCAGACCCTTTCCGCCACCAAACCTTCATCTGGTTCCATAGGGAGACCTTGCCCGAACCGGTAGTGCCGGGCGACATCCACGTGGTGTATCAAGACCAGCGGATCCTAGTGGTCGACAAGCCCCCATTTTTGGCCACCACACCTCGAGGTCGGCACGTGCGTCAGAGTGTCGTGGTCCGTTTACGCGACGAGTTGGGGCTACCTGAACTCGCCCCGATGCACCGATTGGACAGGAATACCTCGGGTCTCCTCGCCCTTACGGTTGAGAGACATTGGCGCGGGGTCTACCAGCCGCTTTTCGATAGGGGCGAGGTAACCAGGAAGTATTGGGCGCTCGCTCCCCTCAGGGCCGATCTTCGTTTTCCTCTCACTGTCTCAAACCACCTGAAGAAGACAACGGGCGTGCTACAGGCCGCTGTGGTGCCGGGAGAAACCCCGAACGCGGAGACGCTTGTTGAGCTGGAAGAAGAAAGAAACGGTGTTGGCCTGTACCGACTCACGCCTCTGACAGGACGCACGCACCAACTTAGGGCGCACCTTTGTGGACTAGGGATCCCGATTTTAAACGACCCCCTGTATCCCGAAGTGGTTGACATTGCCCCCGATGACTTCACTAAACCGATGCAGTTACTGGCAGGCGAGATCTCCTTCGTTGACCCCGTTACCTCAACGCACAGATTCTTCCGTTCAGAACGTGATTTGCCCCTGAGACCTGCGAGGTAGGGAAAATGAGCAAGGGAGTCACCACGGGAAGCACAGCACTACGAAAGGAACCAACGCGATGGCGGAGCAGTTGAATCTATTCCTAGCCGGCGGGGGGACGCACCGGGAGGAAGCCGAAGTTTGGCGGAGGGCATGCCAGGGCCAACGACGCATGCTGTATCTGCCTCTCGCATCAACCGAAGAAGACAAACTTGGGGCAAAGAAATGGCTGGGAGAAAGCCTGGCTGACCTGGGGATTGAGGTTGAGGTTGACGCGTGGTTGACGCTAGAGGGCAAAGACCCTGACGATCTGTGGAACTACGACATGTTGTTCGTCGGTGGCGGCTACACCTCGTACCTCGCCAGAGAAATAAACGAAAATGGGTTCGCGGAACCGATTCGGCGGTTTGTTCGGGAGGGCCACCACTACTACGGGGGCAGCGCCGGTGCGCTTGTGGTTTGCCAAGACGTCAGTAGCGCGGCGTCCCTCGACGAGGACTCCGATGCAGAAGGCATGACCGGATTGGGGATTTTGGAGAACTTGTCGATCTTGCCGCACTCGGACGTTTTCCCACCGGAGAGCGCCATTCGAATTGCAAGGACGTATGACGTTCCCGTCTTGGCGATTCCCGAGGGGGCCGGGGTGTTCGTGACCGGAAAAGAGTTCTGGGCAATAGGGGAGAGCCCCGTGACTTTGGTGGAGCCCTCTGGTGCGGAGAGAAGCGTTCGCGAACAGAAGATGTGAGCGGCGGCTTGTCCTCGCTCGGTGATCACTTGGCCACGCGAGTGTAGCCGTGAAGTCCGCTACGAAAAGTCTCCGGTGCGCGACACTGGCTGGGAAACCTACAACACTCGGGTTATATTCTATTCTATGGATTTGACGAACAAGGCCGTTAAGGCGACCCCAGCGTTTTCTCTTCATACTTTCGCCCCTGGGTGGGGAGCATCAGTGATGGGGACCGGCGTGATCTCCGTCGTGTTTACCTCAATGGCGGTCGCGGGATTCTTGCCTGGTTTCAGCAACGCCATGGCGCTTGTTTTCTTCTGGATCACTGTCGTGGTCGCGATCCCGGTTTTGGGGGTTACCACCGCCCGCTGGATAGTCGCGCCACGGAAAGTCTTGGATGACCTACACCATCCTGTAAAGGGCGCCATGATGGCGACATTCCCGGGAGGGATTCTGGTTTTGGGGATCGCTGTGGGACGCGCGGGGCAGTCAATCTTCGGGTTTGAGGCCGCCAGAGTTATTGCCATGATCTTGGCGGTAATCGGTGGGGTTCTGGCACTTGTCGTCGGCTTTATCTTTATCACCCGGTTCTTGAGCCGAGGCGACATGAAGCATCCGATGATCACTGGCGCGTGGTTTATTCCGCCGGTGGTGACGGTCCTTGTGCCGCCCGCCCTGGTGCCCTTCATGCAGGACCCCACTGCGGGGCAGCGTGAGCTTCTGTGGCTTTCTTGGATCCTGCTTGGCTTTGGTGCTTTCCTCTATCTGAGCATCACCACGGTGCTGTTCTACCGCAGCCTCACATTCCCGCCACCTCCCGCCCAGTTGGCTCCTACGCTGATCATCGGGGCAGGCCCCGCCGGAGTTATCTCGCTGGACATTTCTTTGCTTACGCAGGCATCGGTGAGATTGGAGGCGGCGCCGGAGAGCATTGTGGCGCTCTCCTCGCCCGTCGGCTTGATGTTCTGGGGATTCGGCCTTTGGTGGCTCCTCGCGGCGGTCATCATGCTCTACCGGAGCTATGACAAGTTGCATTTTGCCTTGTCGTGGTGGGCGTTCTCGTTCCCCCTGGGCGCATGGGTGGTCGCTGGCATAACGCTGGCAGGCATTACCGCGTCGAGCATCATCGCAGTGATTGCCCTTGTCGGAGTCCCAATCCTGCTAGCCCTGTGGATTGTCGTCGTTGTGGGGACCACCAAAGGCTTAGTAGATGGGTCCATCTGGGCAGACTGAGCGCGTGTCCCTACGCCCACCCAACCGCGGTTAGGGCGAGCATCCAGCCGGTGAGGGTCACGAATGAGATGACGGTTGAGGCCATCACTGTTGCGGCACCAAACGAGCCTTCACCATAGCCCTCGCTAAGCGGTCCCACGATTGACATGGACGGCAGCCCACAGGTTAAGACGGCGGCGATGCGAAGTCCCGGAGTGAGCGCGGGCAGGCCCAACGCGGGGAGCAGCAGCACCAGCCCAACGCTGATTATGGGCATAACGAATAGTTTGCCGATTACGGAAGCGGCCAGATCTGCGCCCTGACCTCCCAGCTTCATCCCCACCAGCATCCCGCCGATGGAAAAGAGTGCGACTGCGGGGGATGAGTTTGCAACGGCCGTGACGGCCGAGTCCAGGATCTCTGGGAGTTCGAATCGGGTTGCGGTTAGCAGTAGCGCCAGGGCGATGGCGACGACCATTGGGTGCGTGACGACGCGGATAACGACATCTAGGAGCCTGCGTTCCCACGGTTTCCCCTCGTCCGCAGAAGCGGCCTCGAAAAGGAACAGTCCCAGCGGGATAATCAAGGTGTTATCAACAAGCATGTCCATCCCGACGGCCAACCCGGCAACAGATGGGATGAATAGAAGAAAAATGGGGAAGCCCATGATTCCGTTGTTTGTTCCGCTGACGGCCAAGGAAAGTGTCGCCGCAGTTGCAGGTTCTAGGCGTCGGCTCTTGCTCCACGCCCTGGCAAGAAGGACCATAACCATGGCTGCGATCGCGTAGGTCAAGAGATACGTGACGTTCAGGATGTCGCTTAGCGCATACCCGTAAACGTTGACAAAGATCAGTGCGGGCAGTCCAATCTTGACCACGTAGGCGGAAAGAGCGGGGATCGAGTTCGGGCCAAGGACGCCAGCCCGCGTGATTATATAGCCTAGGAGGACGAGGAGAAGAGTCGGTACGACAGCCGATAAAGCGGTCAACAATTAGTTCTCTTCTCAAATCT
>CAYFRT010000123.1:0-4034 GCA_964345585.1 uncultured Actinomyces sp.
GTTGCCGTTCCCTGGAAAAGTCGGCTTTGACTTTTTCGATTTGTCGGGGTGACAGGATTTGAACCTGCGACCCTCTGCTCCCAAAGCAGATGCGCTACCAAGCTGCGCCACACCCCGCGCGGAACTTCCTTGAAGATCGGATCCTCGATCTCTTGGTTGTTCCATCCCATAGGCTACCCCAGCGCCTCCCCCAACTCGCACCTAGAAATGTGCGACAACGATCACGGCAGGAGAACTCGTTGCAACGGACGGGGATCCCAGAGGCGTTAGTTACTCGAATTGTTCACTCGATTTGCTTACTCGAACGCTTGCTCCTTCAGCACTTCGACCCACGCCTCGTATCCGGGAGGGGTGAGGTGCAGCATGTCGTCCGTGAAATCGGCCCGCAAGGCACCGTCTTGATCCGCAAGCGCAGGCGTGACGTCAATGAACTGGGCGCCGTACTCCTCGGAGATGGTGGCGTATTCGCGGTTCAGCCCGTCGATTCGCTCTTTCAGTTCGAGGGTCCTTGGCAGCAACCCCTGCACAACCACTTTTGCGTTCGAGGGGTTCGCTGGGGAGCCCTCGCCGATCCTCTCCAAAATGGCTCGCAGGTTCGCCAGTATCTGAGAGTCGGGCACCTCCGTGTGAATATCGTTCGTGCCGATGAGAAGCAGGATCTGATCTGGCCTCTGCTCCCCCACTGCGTCCAAGCGTTTCAGCAGGTCAGCCGTAGTTTCGCCGCCCACTCCCTGGTTGAAGCAGGCATAGTCTGGGAACCATTCTTGCCACAGTCCCATTGCGGTCAGGGAGCCCCTAGGAAAACGACCCTTCTTGTCATTTTGGATTCCTATTCCTTTGTCGGGGTTTCAGCGATTCCCAGTCCCCAAACGGGGCCGTTGATGGAGATGTCGTAGCCGGCAATGCCCTCGCCCCATTCCTCGTCAGATTCGGCATCGACAGCGGTCCCCAGATGGAAGTTCTTGCGTGGCCCGTCCGTTGTCACTCGGATGGGAACGCCGGCGGGTCTGCGAAGACTGAGCCCCCGGACCACGCCGTCAATGTCGATCCGCACCATCTCCTGGGGATCTGGGAGGTCCAGCGAACAGTCGGAGAAAACTCCGTCCATGACGATCCCACGCAAGTCCAGCGCGGTGAGGTTTGCGCGAAAATCCGAGACCACCCCGTCCAGGTTCAAAGCCCAAGCGACCTGGCTGGAGACTGTGATACGCGCCTTCCGTGGTTTCACCCTGAAGCCCACAATGCCAAGGTCAAGGCTGACCAAGGCTCCCCCATTTTCAACCACAGGTTCTTCATCCAAGCCGACGGCATGCACCAGGATGTCCGACCTTTCTGTAGTGGTCAGGCCCAAGCGCTTCACCCGGCCATCGAGTTTGAGGGTCGATGCGGAAGGAAGTGGCATTTTTGCTCCTTGTCGAGGGTTTGCGGACTAGGACTCCATCGCTTTCAGCAGCGCAACGCGTTCTGCGTGGCGGCCACCTTGGAAAGGCTCATTGATCCAGGTATCGAAAATGGCAATAGCGGTCCCGTCACCAATAACCCTCGCTCCCACGGCAAGAGCATTGGCGTCGTTGTGAGCGCGGGCGAGTCGGGCCGTGTATTCCTCGGAACACACCACACAACGCACCCCCTTCACGGAGTTCGCGGCAAGTGAGATTCCGACGCCTGTCCCACAAACGACAACTGCGCGGTCCGCTTCCCCGGCGGCGAGGACTTCAGCAGCCTTCCGCCCGTAAGTGGGATAGTCGGCGCGCTCAGGAGAGTAGACGCCCACATCGACGACCTCATACCCCTGCTCTTCTGCGTGCTTGCGGAGAACCTCCTTCAACGGAAATCCCGCGTGGTCTGACCCAAAGACAATCTTCATCTCAATCTCCTCCACCGTCGCTCATGTGACGAGGCCTGCCCCATCTGCCATTCAACTCTACTAGCGCAGCGGCCCATTACGGCTGGCTTGTGTGAGCGTAAGCCCCCATGAGCTGGTCAAGTTGGCCGCGCGCCCACCAGTATTGATCTGGGGTTTCGTGTCCCCGGTAGTGCGTTCCCGGCCCTACGGACCCGAGGGGCTCAAGGACGTCTACGGGGTGGAAGTGGGCTTCACGCCGATCGAGGATTCGGGTGGTCTGCTGACCATCAAGGCACTCGCCGACGGCAGCATCCAGTTGGCCAACGTGTTCACGGCGGACCCGGCGATCGGCGAGAACAACCTGGTCGTCCTGTCCGACCCTGAGGGATTGTCCCTCGCCTCCCATGTTGTACCAGTCGTCAGTGGCAGCCTTGACGATGGCGCCGCGGAAGTGATCAACAAGGTCGACGCCGCTCTGACCCCAGCCGACCTGGTAGCCATGAACGGAAGAAGCACCAGCGAGCAGCTCTCTGCCTCCGTCATCGCCTCAGACTGGCTCAAAGACAAGGACCTGCGTTGATTGACGAAAAACCCGGGCACGACGCGGATCCCAAGGCGCCGGCCCCTCACGAAGACACGCCGCAGGTTTTCTTGGTTCACGTCACCCTCGACGAGCACGGCCAAACCGTGACGCGCAAACTCCCTGTGTCGGACCTCCAGATGCGCCGCACCATAGGCACGAGTCCGGCTATGTGGGCAACGAACCCGGACTACGACACTGTTTCGCGTTCCATCTGGGTTATGCCTCCCTGATGGGAAGGCGGGTGGCACACCAACCCCCAGAAACAACTGGTGGTGCCGCTCTCCGGCGCTTGGGGGGTTGAAACGCAAGACAAAATCCGCACAACAATGGGGCTTGGAGAAATCAGCCTGGGAGACGACGTTCACGCCCTCCCCGACACTTCGGGTCGCCTTGGCCACGCCTCAGGCACGGCCGGCAACGAACCCGTGGTCTTGTTAATGATCACGGTTTCGGAAGAGTCAAAGTAGTAGCACACTACCCAGCCCGGGGCGCGGCCCCGGGCTCCTTCCGTTAACCCACAATCTGCGCGCCGTTAACCCACAATCTGCGCGAAACTGACTCCAGGCCTACGCAAAAACACTCCCCCGGCTAAACAACACTCCCCCGGCTAAGCGCCGACACAACCCCAGGCCCGCCTAACCCCCGGCCCGCCCAACCCGAAAGCCTGCAAGCCTTCCCTCCGACTTCAGCCTCACCCAATGCTTCACCGAAGCAGAAACCAGCCCGGAACACGCAATACCTCGTCCCTGGGCCGTCCGGATTGGCTCACTCGGGGACAAATACCCCAGCACCCTTTCCAGGACACTGTTCCCGGTCCTTAATGTGCTTCCCGGAGCCCTAGGCGTGACTCTTTAAGGCCGTTACCTATGCATAACATGGCTATTGAGGACCGGGAAGCATATTAAGGACAGGGAAGCACCTTGCAGACAGCGGAGGGCCCACTTCCGCCAAACACATCCACATCCGCTGAAGGGCGCTGGTTGCACTGCACCACACACACAACTCTGCCGATAACTCGCGGTACTTCCCGGAGGGCGATTTGCTTATCTCCCCGAAGATTCTTCTGCTCCCGCCGTCATTTCAGGCGTGTGGCAGACGTGGGGCAGCAGAAACAGCGCACTGTGTCATGACGATTTCGTCTGCACGTTATTGCCAACCCACGGACTTCCTCAGAAGCCATAGTTACGGGGGTTTTTCGCTGCTATTGCAACGATTCTGTGTTTCATCAGGGTGACTGACGGGATTCGAACCCGCGACAACCGGCACCACAAGCCGGGGCTCTACCAACTGAGCTACAGTCACCATCGCCACGAAAGGCTTGTGGCCCTCGCAGCAATAAACGATCTTAGCAGGGGTTTGTGAATGCTCTGACTTTGCGACCGTCAGTTACGCCACAGTTTCCTCTGTCCTACTGGTCTGAGGTGAGTGACAGGACTTGTGCCCCGATGACCAACGCCATGACAAGAACCAAAAGCCATACAAGAACCAAAAGCGACACGAAAACCCGAAGCCATACGAAAGCCTAGGTCTAGGCACAAAGGATCCGCACTTCAGCCCCAGCCGAGTTCATGCAGTTCGTCTTCTTCGAAGCCAAAGTAGTGACCG
>CAYFRT010000124.1:0-3870 GCA_964345585.1 uncultured Actinomyces sp.
TTGTTTATGTCAGATACCCATCGCAGTGCGCATGTCTGCGCGGATCTCATCCAGCCTGTCAGCGGCTCGGATTCGTGCGGCCGCTACAGAACCCTCGTGAATCGGCTCGATCACTTCGATGTAGCACTTCAATTTCGGCTCGGTCCCCGAGGGGCGGACCACGATCCGGTCGTCCCTCTCAGTCACATAGAGCAGTCCGTCAGTGGGTGGAAGTTCGTCGGAGCCCTCGGCAAGATCCACTGCCTTCACGACTGCGGCCCCCGCGATTTCGGCGATCCCGTCACGGCGAAGGTTCTTCATACCTGTGGCGATGAGGGACAGGTCCTCGACCCTGATCGTTAGTGGGCCCGTGGCGTGCAAGCCGAATTCCTTGGCCAGGTCATCCAGTGCGTCCTGCAAGCTCCGGCCCTTTGACTTCAAGTCGGCAGCGTACGAGGCCAGCTTGGCTCCCGCGGACACGCCATCCTTATCCCTCACATATTGGGGGTCAATGCAGTAACCAATGGCCTCCTCGTACCCAAATACCAAACCGGGAACCCGCGAGATCCACTTGAAGCCAGTGAGGGTGTTGCGATGCTGCAGGCCGCGAGCCTTAGCGATCTTCCCCAGGAGGCGAGAGGAAACGATGGAGTTTGCCAGCACTGCGTCTTTGCCGCCGTCGGGAGTGGCGGCGTGCTCGTTCGCGGCCATCAGGCCTAGAAGTGAGCCCACCTCGTCCCCCGTTAATTGACGCCAACCGGTGTCAGAGTTCGGGTCGGGGATTGCGGCGGAAGAGCGGTCGGCGTCAGGGTCATTTGCCAGGATAATATCCGCGTCGATTTTCTGCGCCAACGCGATGGCAAGGTCCAGAGCACCGGGCTCCTCGGGGTTCGGGAAGGAAACAGTCGGGAAGTCGGGGTCAGGCTCATGCTGTTCGGCTACGACCGTGACGTCGTTGAAGCCGCACGCGTTCAGCACCTTGAGCGCTGGGTCTCCGCCAACACCGTGCATTGAGGTGAGAACGATCTTGAGGTCGCGAGGCCCGTCAGGAACGACCTCGGTCACCCTCTTCACATAATCGTCCAACATCTTGTCGCCGATGTACTCCCAACCGGACTCTGCACGAGGTACAGACGCCACCGATTCGACTGCGACGATCTGCTCCAGAATCTGGGCGTCATAGGGGGCAACGATTTGGGCTCCCTGGCCGGCATCAGACACGGCTTTGCCTCCCAGGTACACCTTGTAGCCGTTGTCTTGCGGCGGGTTGTGAGAGGCGGTAACCATGACCGCGGCGTCCGCGTTGAGTTGGCGAAGCGCGAACGCGGTCAACGGCGTGGGGAGAGCATGGTCGAAGAGGACAGCGTGACCGCCGCCCGCTTCCACGACTGCGGCCGTGTCACGCGCAAATTCCTTGGA
The DNA here is from genome assembly GCA_964345585.1 of uncultured Actinomyces sp. Taxonomy (GTDB): domain Bacteria; phylum Actinomycetota; class Actinomycetes; order Actinomycetales; family Actinomycetaceae; genus Scrofimicrobium. The sequence continues at coordinate 1,399 of CAYFRT010000124.1, forward strand.
GCCGCGGCGTGCGTCATATCCGACAACGACGGTGAATCCGTCGGGGAGGTTATTCCTCAAGAACGCCGTGAGGCCCGCGGCGGCGCGAATGACCACAGCGCGGTTCATGCGGTTCGGGCCAGCGCCTAGCTGACCGCGTAGACCGGCGGTTCCGAAGGTCAGCATGCCTGAGAACCGATCATTTAGCTCTGCTGTCGCTCCGTCATCTCCGTCGTTGGAGAGTTTGAGGAGTCCTTCAAGTTCACGTGAATCGTTTACTTCTGGGTCGTCGGCTATCCAAGCCTCGACAAACTCGCGATCGAATGTTGGTTGAACTGTCATTTGATCAATCTTTCTTTTCGAACTACCTGGTATGTCGTTGATGGTGTACGTCGTTGTGGGCTGGGACCTGGGACCTGGATCCTGGGCCCTGGGTCCTGGGTCCTGGGTCAAATCTTCTGAACCACGTCCGCCAACAGCTTGGCGATCCGAGGACCCGCATCCCTTCCTGCTTCGAGTACTTCTTCATGCGAAAGTGCCGTCGCAGAAATCCCCGCAGCCAAGTTGGTCATCAGGGACAAGCCCAGCACATCCATGCCTGCTTCCCGTGCTGCGATCGACTCAAGCGTTGTGGACATTCCAACGAGGTCGCCGCCGATGATCTTCGCCATCTTCACCTCGGCCGGTGTTTCGTAGTGGGGGCCGGGGAACTGCACATACACGCCCTCGGGAAGCGAGGGGTCAATGGTACGGGCAAGATCCCGGAGTCTTGTGGAATACAGGTCCGTGAGGTCTACGAAGTTTGCGCCTTCGATCGGGGACCTACCGGTGAGGTTGATGTGGTCGCGGATGAGTACGACCTGTCCGGGTTTCCACTCAGGGTTCAGGCCGCCGCAGCCGTTGGTCAGCACCATGGTTTTGGCGCCCAGCGCCTGCGCTGTCCGCACGCCGTGGGCGACGGCGCGCAGGCCTTTGCCCTCGTAATAGTGTGTGCGAGAGCCCAGCACCAGAGCAGTTTTCCCGGAACCTTCCACGCGGATAGTGCGCATTGTGGCTCCGTGTCCCGCAACCGCGGGAGCGTGGAAGCCGGGCACTTGCCACGCTGGCACCTCATTAATGGTCTCGCCAATCAGGTCGGCGGCTCCACCCCACCCAGAGCCCAAAACCAATGCAATGTCGTAGTTTTGAATACCGGAATGCTCCCGAATTACGGTGGCGGCTTCTAGCGCAAGGACAGTTGGGTCATCGTCATAAGCATCATTGGTCATAAGACAAAACTACCGCGTTACCGGCGTCAGTGGGGAGAGTTGAAGCTCCTTAGCCTGCGCTTACAGGGCAATGCGTGTAACGTTCCCCTTCGTAAAGAGAGTTGAAAGTCTGGGGGACAGGGTCATGGCTAAAAGGAAAAGCTACCGTCGGGGTTCGGCGGTGCTCCGTGGAAAACAGATCCCAGAGTGGACAGCAGATCAGAAGCTCCTCCAGTCACGCAAAGAGGACTCGTGGAGGGTTCTTCGGATGCAAGCGGAGCTGGTGGAAGGCTTCGGATCCCTCCATGACATAACCAAAGCCGTGTCCGTGTTCGGGTCGGCTCGCGTCAAACCGGGCACCAAGGAATACCGCCACGCGCAAGAGGTGGGGAGACTCCTTGCCGAGAGGGACTTTGCCGTCATCACCGGCGGCGGCCCGGGAATCATGGAAGCCGCCAACAAGGGGGCTGTGGAAGGCGGCGGGGTCTCCGTCGGTCTGGGGATCGAGCTGCCGTTTGAACAAGGCTTCAACAACTGGGTCGACCTGGGTATCAACTTTCGGTACTTCTTCGTTCGCAAAGTCATGTTTGTGCGGTACGCAAGAGGATTCATTGTCCTCCCGGGAGGGTTTGGCACACTCGATGAGCTCTTTGAAGCCATGACCCTGGTACAAACCGGGAAGATCCAACGGTTCCCAATTGTGCTGATTGACAACGAGTTTTGGTCACCGATTCTTGATTGGCTGAGAGGCTCCTTGGCAGAGCGTGGACTCATTGCTTCTGAGGACGTTGATCTGGTCCAAGTGGTTGACACCGCGGAGGAAGCAGTGGCCGAAATTTCACGCGTGGTAGACGAAATGAGCAATTCCGGAAACTGATTTGGGTCGGGGCGAACCAAAAAACTTACATCAATAAGGGTAGAATGGCAATAGCGGCGGGCGATTCTCGCTCGGTTTGACGTAAGGAGCAACGATGGCAGCAATGAAGCCCCGAACAGGCGATGGCCCACTGGAGGCGACAATGGAGGGACGCGGGATTGTTATGCGCATCCCCAGCGAGGGCGGCGGACGCCTGGTAATCGAGCTGACTCCAGATGAGGCTGTTGAACTGGCGGAGGCTCTCCAAGCAGCCGTATAGGTCAAGTACTCGGCTCTGCGGAGCTGGCAAAGAAATTAGTTTAGCGGCATCTCGCGGTGAGCGGGGTGCCGCTCTTTGGTGTTTCGACCAAAGACAGGCTCTTTGTTCTG
>CAYFRT010000125.1:0-3786 GCA_964345585.1 uncultured Actinomyces sp.
CCTTGGCGGCCGCCCCCGAGTTCGGGAACGGCCGCCAAGATTGGATGTTTCCTTTGGTTTGCGCCGATCGGCTAGTTTGCGCCGGTTGGCGTCACAGCGCCGGTGGGCTCGGGGACATCCCCCTCCTTGGGGATCAACCCGAACTGGGCGAGCAATTGGCCTGCCTCGTTCCCCTCGACGAACTTCGCGATCACCTTGGGCAAACGGACCATCTTGCCGTCACGCAAGTACCGGGTGGCCTTGAGGAGTTCGCGAACGTCGTAGATGGAACCGAAGACCTCGGGAACACCTCGGTCAACGTTCGCAAGTTGGTACACCGCTTCCATGGCAGTGCGGACCGAGTATTCCGTGGTGAAGATGGTGTCACGCGTAGACTCAGCGAACTGGCCGATGAAGGCAAAGTTCGTGACGCCCTCAGGCACCACGTGCGGACGGTCAGTTCCATTACGAGGCATGAAGAAAGCGGTAATGAACGGCATCATGCATGGACGGGTGATGACGTTTTCTTCCTGTGCGAGTTCCTCAATCTCCTCCTCGGGAACCCCCATGTGCCACAGCCATTCCTTGGTGATCTCTTCGCCAGTGCACTCGCGAAGGGGTTTCTTCACATAGTTGCCTTCCGGGTCTCCGAAGAGGCCATAGAACCAAACAACAGTCTGGTCATCAGGCTGGTTGCTGAACTGGCCCTGCCTGTTGATGGTCCAGGAGAACAACCAGTTCGAATCTTTGACGGTGACAATGCCGCCGGTCACGGTGTGACCAGTGTTGGTCTCGCGCTCCGTGATCCGCTCGATGTACTTGCGAATGCGATCATCCTTGACGGTAATGGTCGCGGACTCCCAGTAGGTTTCTTCCGTTTTGGTGCAGAAATTGTTGGGGTCACCGAAGCTCGGGTCCTGCTTCGCGATTTGGCGCCAGAGGGCCCAGCTTCCGCCCTCGTGGATCTCCGGGTCAAAGACGGGTGGCGTGTGGTGGTCGCCCCACGTGGAGTTTTCCACCAGCGACCCGTTGGTGAAGAACACCAGGTCGTTCGCGGTCAGATCGATGGTTTCCTCTTTGCCTTCACGGATCCAGGTGAGCTTTTCAGCCTGCTTGTGGTTCTGCGCAATGTCGAAGTGGACGTCGATGACCTTGGTGTCGTTCTGGAATGTGACGCCGTTGTCAACAAGCCACTTCTTCAGGGGCAGGACCAGGGACTCGTACTGGTTGTAACGGGTGAACTTCAACGCAGAGAAGTCTGACAGCCCGGCAATGTCATGAATGAAACGCTGGACGTAGAGCTTTAGTTCGAGGGCGGAGTGCCATTCTTCGAACGCAAACATCGTGCGCCAGTACAGCCAGAAGTTCGAGTCAAAGAACTTCTTAGAGACGACCTCATTGATGCGCTTGTCATACAGGTCCTCAGGGAGGGCCATTACAAGCTTCATCAGATCCTTTTGGCCTCGTTTGCCCAAAGTGAACTTCGGGTCGATTCCACCCAACTGGCCCTGACCGTAGGTGGTGCGGTTGTAGGAGAAGTTGGGGTCTTCTTTGTTGAGCCAGTAGAACTCGTCCAAAACGGACCCATCAACCTCGAGTGAAGGAACAGAACGGTAAAGGTCCCAGAGGCACTCAAAGTGCGATTCCATCTCGCGACCGCCGCGCAGAAGCCATCCGGTCACCTCGTTCCCCGCGCCATCGAGAGCGCCACCGTCAACGTCGGATGCCTCAAGGATTGTGATGTTCTTGCCGGGCATCTGAGCGTCGCGGATCAGGAAGGCGGCTGCTGCCATTCCAGCGAGGCCACCACCAATCATCCAGGCTTTCTTGTCATCAATGTCTGCGGGCTTTTTGGGGCGTGCGAACGCCTCATAGTTGCCGTTGGAGTAATACATGAGGGGTGAGTCCTTCCAAATTCTGTATTTATTCGTGCAAGCGGCGGTGCCGCACCAGAAAGCCCATGCGAATTGAACAAGCTTCCACGTGATTGACGCTACTTTACGAACACCGAGAATGGGGCCGGATCCTCATAGAGCTAACAAAAAGGGACGTCGTTGTGAAGGTCCAGTCCGCGTTCCACAGGGTCGTAGTTCAGTATGAACATTCAACGACCCCTGACGTTTGCTCGGGACGCCAATTCAAGGCTGGCCGAGGCATCTCCAACTAACCCCTCGTACGGATTCCTCACCTTCGTCAAACACCGGGCAGCACGGTCTACGACCGGAAAGACTCTCTGCTCGTTCGCGGACAGCAGCACCGTCTCATCCGAAACGTTTCTGCAGGTGCCACTAAACGCAGGGGTGCCGCGGTTTGTGAAAGGCCCCTACCAAGTCCTAGCCGAAGCGGCCGGAGAGGTAGTCCGCTGTCTCTGTGTGAGTTGGACGCGAGAACATCCGCACGGTGGTGTCGTGTTCGACGAGCTCAGCCATCGCCCCCGGTTCACTCACGTTGAAGAACGCAGTTCGATCGGAAACTCGAGACGCTTGCTGCATGTTGTGGGTAACGATGACGATCGTGTACTCCTTGCGCAACTGTCCAATGAGCTCTTCAATCGCGGCCGTGGAGACAGGATCGAGGGCCGAAGTTGGTTCGTCCATAAGTAGCACCTCCGGGGCCACGGCGATAGCCCGAGCGATACACAGCCGCTGTTGCTGTCCCCCTGAGAGCGAGCCCCCCGGCTCCTTCAGGCGATCCTTCACCTCTTTCCACAGGTGAGTGGCGCGAAGCACGCTCTCCACCGTGTCATCGGCGTCCGCTCGCGAGAGCCTGCGGGCATTTAGCTTCAGTCCCGCCAGAACGTTGGAGCGGATGCTCATCGTGGGGAACGGATTTGGACGCTGAAACACCATGCCGATCCGGCGCCGCACCTCAACTGGGTCCACGCCCGGTCCGTAAACGTCCTGCCCGTCGAGTAGAACCTGGCCGGTCACGCGACCTCCTCGGGTTACCTCGTGCATCCGATTGATCGTGCGCAAAAGGGTTGATTTTCCCGAACCGCTGGGGCCAATGAAGGCCGTGACGGTACGTTCCGGAACCTCTAGGTTCACATCCCCAATCACATGGTGTTCTCCGTAACTCGCACGCAAGTTCTTCAACGCGACGACCGGGACTTCTAAAGCTGGGGGCGTATCAGGGACAACAGGTTTGGTCTCTACTGGCATGTCTTTTCTCTCTCTGGGATCGGGCTCACCGGACGCGCACTATCACTCGACTGAGCAGGCGCGCACCAAGGTTCAGGGCGATGACAATCGCCATGAGCATCAGGGCGCCCGCCCACGCCCTCTCGAGGTAGGGGGTGGGGTCCGGGCCCTGGCTTGCGTACTGGGTATAAACGAACACGGGGAGGGACATCATGCGCTCGGAGAAGACGTTGTAGTTCATGCTTGCCGTGTAACCAGCGACGATGAGTAGCGGAGCGGTCTCCCCAATCACGCGCGCCACAGCGAGCACAATCCCTGTCACAAGACCGCCGAAGGCCGTGGGGAGAACGATTTTCATCACCGTGGTTCGCCGCGACACTCCCAACGCGAGGGACGCTTCGCGAAGCTCGTCCGAAACGAGGGAGAGGAACTCCACCGCTGAGCGCACAACAACGGGGATCATCAGCACCGACAGTGCGATTGCTCCAATGAAGCCGCTACGCACACCCGTGTCCGCGAACAGCAGCGAGAACAATGCGTAAGCGAACAGCCCTGCGACGATCGAGGGCACCCCCAACAACATATCTACGCCCAAGGTGATGGTGCGGGACGCTCGCGCACTCGCGTATTCCGTGATGTAGACGGCGGCGGCAATACCAATCGGGAT
>CAYFRT010000126.1:0-3784 GCA_964345585.1 uncultured Actinomyces sp.
GACGCCGGTGCGCTGACGCTACTGCGACGACGTGCCTGAGTTTTTAGTGATCGCCGATCGGGGGAGCGGCGTCAATCTCGGTGTTGTGCAGGTCGTACTTGTCGATGGCCTGCTGGATCACACCGTGGTCCAACTTGCCGTCGTATACCAGCGCTTGCAGAACCCTGGTCACCACGGACTCTGCGTCAATGTGGAAGTACCGGCGGGCCCCGCGACGGGTGTCAGAGATACCGAAACCGTCAGCGTTCAGCGGCATGTAGCGTCCCGGGATCCACGGGCGGATCTGGTCGTGGACCAAACCATCCCAGTCGGAGGTTGCAACGAATGGGCCCTCGGCACCCTGGAGTTTCTCCTGGATGTAAGGCATTTGGTACGGCTCGTTCGGGAAGAGAAAGTTGTGTTTCTCCGCGGCCTGAGCCTCGCGCCGGAGTTCACTCCAAGAGGTCACCGACCAAACTGCGGCGTCAACGCCCCAGTCCTTTGCCAGCAACTCGCGAGCCTCCCGCGCCCACGGCACACCCACACCCGAGGCCAGGATTTGAGCCTTGAGGCCTTCGCCCGTGTGGTCCTCGACCTTGTAGATACCCTTGATTACGCCTTCGACGTCCAGGTTTTCTGGCTCTGCGGGCTGCACGATCGGTTCGTTGTAGATCGTGATGTAGTACAGGATGTTCGGATCCCTTGGATCGTCCTTCCCGTACATCCGCTGGATGCCGTCTTTGAAGATGTACTTCATCTCGTACGCATACGCGGGGTCGTAAGCAACAAACCCGTGGTTGCTGGTTGCCAGCAGTTGGGATTGGCCGTCCATGTGCTGCAAGCCCTCGCCCGTCAGAGTGGTGCGACCGGCGGTGGCGCCCATTACGAATCCTCGAGCCAGCATGTCGGCAGCAGCCCAGAACTGGTCTCCGGTCCGCTGGAATCCGAACATCGAGTAGAAGATGTAAACGGGCAGCAATGGGACATTGTGCGTTGTGTAAGCAGTTCCAGCCACCTGCAGCGCAGCCGCAGATCCGGCTTCCGTGATCCCGGTGTGAAGGATCTGGCCTTCCGTGGACTCCTTGTAGGAGAGCATCATGTCCGCGTCGACAGCCGTGTAGTTCTGTCCCTGCGTATTGAAGATCTTCGCCGAGGGGAAGATCGAATCAAGGCCAAATGTGCGAGCCTCGTCGGGGATAATCGGCACAACATACTTGCCGACCTGCTTATCCCGCATCAGGTCCTTGAGTGCGCGAACGAACGCCATGGTTGTGGCTACTGCCTGCTTCCCGGAACCCTTCCCCAGAGAGTTGAAAGGCTTATCCGGAATGACGTCCCACTTCGGCATGTACGGCTTCCGCTCAGGCAGGTAGCCACCGAGTTGCTGACGCCTTTCCTTCGCGTAAAGCAGCGCCGGATCATCCGCCGGGGGCCGATAGTACGGAGGAACTCCGGGGTTCTTGTCGAGCTCTTCGTCCGAGATCGGAATCCGCAGACGGTCCCTCAACAACTTCGCGTCATCGGGAGAGAGCTTCTTCATCTGGTGCGTGGCATTTCGACCGGCGAACGAGGGGCCCAGTGCATATCCCTTGATCGTATGCGCCAGGATGACGGTGGGCTGCCCGGTGTGTTCCATTGCGGACTTGTACGCCGCGTAGATCTTGCGGTAGTCGTGACCGCCACGTGTGAGCCGCCAAATGTCATCATCTGACCAGTTCTCCACCATGGCCTTTGTACGAGGATCCCTTCCGAAGAAGTGCTCCCTCACGTAAGCGCCATCATTTGCCTTGAACGTCTGGTAGTCACCATCAGGCGTGCTGTTCATGACGTTGACCAAGGCGTGGTCCTTGTCGGCGGCCAGCAGCTGATCCCAGCCACGACCCCAAACGACCTTGATGACGTTCCACCCGGCGCCCTTGAAGAACGCCTCCAGCTCTTGAATAATCTTGCCGTTACCACGCACTGGCCCGTCCAGGCGTTGCAGGTTGCAGTTGATCACGAAGGTCAGGTTGTCCAGGTTCTGGATGGAGGCCATTTGGATGAGGCCGCGTGCTTCTGGCTCGTCCATCTCACCGTCACCCATGAATGCCCACGTGTGCTGCTGACTTGTGTCTTTCAAGCCGCGCAGGTGCAGATACTTGTCCAACCATGCCTGGTAGATCGCCGCGGCTGGGCCCAGTCCCAGCGAGACGGTCGGGTATTCCCAGAAGTCCTGCAACTGGCGCGGGTGGGGGTACGAGGGCAAGCCATGTTTCGTTGACGCCTGCTGGCGGAAGCCATCCAGGTCATCCTCGTCCAAACGTCCTTCGAGGAATGCTCGCGCATAGTTTCCTGGGGAAGCGTGACCTTGGAAGAACACGTGGTCGCCGCCACCGGGATGGTCTTTGCCGCGGAAGAAGTGATTCAGGCCCACCTCGTACAAAGTCGCGACGGACGCGTAAGAAGAGATATGTCCGCCAACACCAACCCCGGGTCGCTGGGCGCGTGTCACCATCGCGGCAGCGTTCCAACGGATCCAACGGCGGAAACGACGTTCCAGGGCTTCATCGCCAGGGAAGTACGGTTCCTGCTCCACAGGGATCGTGTTTATGTAAGGGGTGGTCAGGTCCTGGGGGATGGCCACGTCGCGGCGGCGCGCCTCTTCCAGCAACGCCATCAGGAGGTAGCGTGCTCGCGGCGCACCTTTTTCGTCAATCAGGCCTTCGAGGGACTCAACCCATTCGGCAGTTTCGTCCGGATCGTTATCCGGAACTTGGCTAAGCATTCCGTTAATGGTCGGTCGTTGTTTAGCGACTTGGCTCACCTATCACCACATCCTTGAAGTTGGTCGGGGCTCATGACAATTGTGATTGCCGTTAGGTCTATTGTCCCCCACATCCCGTTTCTTTGGGCGTGAGATTGGACCAACGGGGACACGAGTCGGAACGAACATTCGGAGCACCACCGGACCATCTTGAATCAACGTTTCAGTGTCCTCTTCGGCCTTGACGCTCACTCATTTATTCTACGCCTTATCGACTCATGAGCACGGGTGCCCTCTTTGACGTGAAGATGGTGCACACTGGTGGGGTGGACAACGCGGAACCCGAGGCAACTTCATACCTCGCCTCGACTCGTGTCTTCGATGATGCCTCCGCTAGAGGGCAGTGGCATCCACACGGTGAAAGGTGGTCGGCCAGGTGGGCGTAAATCTTGGCTTTACTAAAGGTCAAGTCGTGCAAGAGCTTTACTACGACGAAGATGTGGACCAGCCATTGCGCCAAGCATTGGCGGAAGCAATCGGCGCTGAGCCTGTGTCGTGGGACTACGACGACCTGGTCGATGGGATCATTCTCTGGTGGCGCGCCGATGACGCTGCGGAGGAAGATTTGGCAGACGCACTCTCCGATATCGCTCAGAATATGGCGGACGAGGGCGGCCTGATCTGGGTGTTTTCTCCCAAGCCAGGGCGTGGGGGCGAAGTTCCTGCCGAGAGCATCACGGAGGCATCCGATGCTGCTGGGATGCAGGCAACCTCGTCCATCTCCGCAGGTAAAGACTGGGTGGGGATTCGCCTGGTGAACCCGCCTCGGGTGTAGTTCGGAACGGCTCGGATCCGCCGGCCGCACGCCGCACCTCCCAGGGTGAAAGTTGAGTCACAACTGCGGGACCAACTTCGCTGTTTTGTGTCCGCGCTACTATGCTGTAACGGGTCGACTTGCGCATCCGTTGTGCGAGCACGACGTGGGGCCTGTAGCTCAGCTGGTTAGAGCACTGCGTTTACACCGCAGGGGTCGTCGGTTCGAATCCGGCCGGGCCCACCACT
>CAYFRT010000127.1:0-3752 GCA_964345585.1 uncultured Actinomyces sp.
CCCCACGTCGCAAGCGATTCCCATCGCTCCCACACCCCCGGAAGGAGAACGGCGGTCCTTGCACCCGTATCGGTTAGGGGAAAGTCTGTGATCGGGCCAGCGCCGAGGACGCGGCGAGTGTGGTGTAAGAGGTTCGGCCCCCACCCTCGGCTCCAGTCTGCCAGAGCCAAAGCGCCTTCCTTCGGATTCGCGAAAGCGGCCTCTTCGGGATCGCCGAAGAGTGCGTGAAGACCTCGTTCCTCTTCTGCGGAGTTCTCTTTCCCGTCTAAGCCACCTCGGCGTTTGTGGTCAGCCACGCTTCGACACCCTCCTTCCACTTGCGCTTTTTGCTGTCCGTTGCCAGAGAAGCGTCAATGCTCGACTTTGCTAGTTCCGCTATCTCAGCGGTTGAGAAGCCGTGAACGTCACGCGCTGCGCTGTACTGGTCCACCAGCCGGGAACGGAATAGCAGCGGGTCGTCGGCCCCCAACGCCACCTTCGCGCCAGCGTCGACGAGGGTCCTAAGGGGAACCTCGTGGTGGTCTTGGAAAACCCCCAGTTGCACGTTGGATGTGGGACAGATTTCGAATGCGATCCCCTCGTCCACCAGTCGTTCGAGGAGGTCGAGGTCCTCCGCCGCCCTCACGCCGTGACCGAGCCTCTTGGGGGCCAGGTGACCGACCACTTGGCGGATGGAATCCGGGCCAAGCAGCTCCCCACCGTGAGGAACAGACGCGAGGCCAGCCCTGCGCGCAATCTGAAACGCGCTGGAAAAATCTGCGGTCGTCCCGACCCGTTCATCATTGGAAAGACCAAAGCCCACTACTTCGCCCGGCTGGTCGCCAGCGTACTGGGCAGCCAGGCGTGCAAGAGCGCGTGCGTCTAGCGGATGCCGGGTTCGCGAGGCAGCCACTATTACGGCAACATCGACCCCGGTGTCTGCTGAGGCTTGTTTCGCCTCGTCCAGAATGATTTCAAGAGCAGGGGTCAGCCCGCCAACCCAGTGTGCGTACGTGGTGGGATCAACTTGGAGTTCGAGGTGCACCGAACCTTCAGCAGCCTCGTCCTCTGCCGTTTCATGCACCAGGCGGCGCATGATTTCTTCCGTGCGGACCAGGTTGCGTGCGGAATCGTACGAGCGCTGGAAACGGAACCAACCACGCGCATCAGCCGGCACCGATAGAGGGTCTTCCTCCAGCATGTGGGCGGGGAGTCGCACCTGCTGTTCGTTCGCGAGCTCCAACATCGTGGAGGGGCGCATGGACCCCGTGAAGTGGAGGTGCAGGTGCGCTTTGGGGAGCTGAACTAGGTCCTGATTGTCAGGTGCTGGGGCGCCGGTCACCAAGTCCCAAACCAGTCGATGATCCGGGCTTCGTACTCTTCGTGAGTCGGCTCATTGAGGAGCTCGTGGTAGGCGCCTTCGATGATTTCCAACTCGGCGCGGCCGTTCGCGCCGTCAACAAACTCAACGGAGCCCAGCATGTCGGCAAGGCCATCTTCGGATCCGTGGAGGATGAGCACGGGGCGGGCAAGCATCCCCGCGTTTTGGATGACGTAGTCTCCCTGAATCATCATGGATGCGCCCGTTAGAAGCGGGACTTTGCCGTTGTAAACGAGGGGATCTGCGCGGTATTCCTCGATCACCTTTGGATCGTGAGAAAGGAGAGAGTCGTCCAGCAGGAGCGTTTTGATGGAGGGGAAGACGCGGCCCACGGATTGCCCGAGCTGTGCCGCGATCTTCGGCATGTGGGGGAGGGGGCGGAGCGCTGGTCCAGTGACGGCGGTAGCGAGCAGGTGGTGGGGTGACAGCAACGTGGATGCCAGTGTTACCAGGCCACCCATAGAGTGCCCAAAAAGGAATATGCGATCCGTGCGGGCTACTTTGAGGAGGGCCTTGCGGGCTTCAAGGTGCTCTCCGATCAACTGCCCAACGTCGACTGTTGCGCGCTTCCCGGGCGAGGTTCCATGGCCCGTGAAGTCGAAGAACCACGCGTCGTAGCCTGCGCTGTTCAACGCGTTCTTCATGGACGAATAGCGTCCGTTGTGTTCGGCGAAGCCGTGAGCGATGAGGACAGTTCCGCGAGGTTCGGGGGTGTCAGCAAACGATGAAAGCAGTTCCATGGGCACATTGTTCCACAGAGGACCAAAGCACGGGAGTACCAACCCTGTCGGTGTGGGGCCGAGAGGGCTAGCACTCCCGTGCTCAGGCGCGTTTTCGTAGAGGCGCGGGAAGGGGTTGCCGGCTTGGTTTTGGGGCCTCCCCTGTACTTATTCGCCCGCCATCAGTTTCTGGACGCGGGATATCCCATCGACGATGTCTTCGTCGGAAACCGCGTATGACAAGCGGATGTATCCGGGCGTCCCGAAGGCTTCTCCTGGAACCACTGCAACTTGGGCCACGTCCAGGATCACATCGGCCAAATCCGCTGATGTGTTGATCATTCGGCCGCTGATTTCTTTGCCGAGAGCGCGCTCCACACCCGCGTAGACGTAGAAGGCGCCTTCCGGAGTGGGAACGTCAAACGTGTCGATCTCACGGAGCATCGCCACCATAATCTTTCGGCGACGATCAAACGCTTCCCGCATTTCTTCAACGTTTTCTTGGGGGCCAGTGAGGGCTTCTATTGCTGCCCGCTGTGCGATGTTGTTTACGTTCGAGGTCAGGTGTGACTGGAACGCGTTTGCCGCTTTGATCATGTCTGCGGGGCCGAACATCCAGCCGACCCTCCAGCCGGTCATCGCATACCCTTTTGCGACGCCGTCCACGACGATTGTTTGGTCAGCGATTGCTGGCAGCGCCTTGTAGATCGGTTCTGCGACTGCACCGTCATAAACCAGGGGGCTGTAGATGTCATCGGAGATGATCCACACCCCGTTCTCAAGTGCCCATTCAGCGATAGCGCGGACTTCATCGGGGGAGTACACCGAGCCGGTGGGGTTGGACGGGGAACACAGGATCATCGCGATGGTCTTGTCTGTGCGAGCGGCCTCAAGCTGTTCGGGGGTGACTTTGTAGTCGTTCTCATAACCTGCAACCACTGGCACGGGTGTGCCTCCGGCCAACTTGATCGCTTCGGGGTAAGTGGTCCAGTAGGGCGCGGGCAGAAGCACCTCATCTCCGTCGCTGATAACGACTGCACAGGCTTGGAAGACGGCCTGCTTGCCCCCATTGGTGACGATAATGTCCGAGGGCTTCAGCGGCTCCCCGCCAAAATCCCCGACCTTGTCAGCGATCGCCTGACGCAGTTGGGGCAGTCCCGAGGCTGGCGTGTAACGATAGTTTGCGGGGTCAAGAACGGCAGCCTCAGCAGCGGCGACGATGTGCTCTGGAGTCACGAAGTTGGGCTCCCCGGGCGCGAAGTTGATGATAGGTGCGCCTTCTGCTTTCAGGGCTTTGCTCTTGGTATCGATAGCCAAAGTCGCTGAAGGGGAAATGGCGGCAAGACGGGCGGATACGCGGTGGTTTGGTTTCTTATTCACAAGAACAAGCGTGCCACGACCCTCCGACACATTCTTCACGTCCGCTGAACTATGGACAGTCGCAGATCACAATTCGGCAAAGATTGTTTGAATTACAGCCTTTCTCGTCCGTGTGCCGCGCATTCTGGCGGAATTCGAAGCGATTGCTATTGGACACGGGCGGGGGCTCTCATTACAATCGGTCGAGCGTCAGAGTGACAGTTTCGGTACAGAGCTTCGGTGCAGAAGGTGTTCAGACGTGTAGGGCAGTGGCGCAATTGGTAGCGCACCGGTCTCCAAAACCGGCGGTTGCG
>CAYFRT010000128.1:0-3741 GCA_964345585.1 uncultured Actinomyces sp.
GGTCCAAAGGGGCCCGGATCTTGTGGATGTCAACCTTGCAGGAATGTTGGATGTAGGAAGAAGTGAGCATGACGTCATTAGATCATGGGTCATCCTTGCTCAGGGAACAGCTCCGGCATCTTTTCCCTTAGTTGAGCCTCAATGATTGGGGTAAGGGTCTCCACGTACCGGTTCGAAAGATGGCTCCGGTCGCGCCACACGGAAACGTTGCCGACGGTTGGGGCGCACCGCTCCTCCCCCAAATAGAAGGCAGGGCAAATGTTCTCCATGAAGTCCACGGTCGTGATCCCCGCGGGCAGATCCATGGAATCTAATGGGTTCTCCTGCGCGATTTGCGATGTTACCGGGCCACAATCCTCGACGTTGTTGCCAGTCAGCAGGCATTCGACGGTGTTGTCGGTCTGACGTGGGATTCCGCGAATGAGTAGGAGGTCCGCTCCTGTCGCCAGGATCTCATCCCATCGGTCCGTGGCGCCGTCAGCGACGAGTTCGGGCACGTCAGCCCACATGCGTGTTCCCGGCGTGATAACTAGGTCCACGTCCTGAGTCCCCAGCCACTCAACGAAGTTGATTTGCCATGCAGAACACATGTCGTTTTCCGGGTCGTCAACCTCCTGGAAGAAGCAGGCGTCTTTGTCTACAACCATTAGGTTCCAGTTGTACTCTCCAGCGAGTATCTCAAAGGCGTTGTACCACTGGCCTGAATGGGATCCTCCCGCCAAAACGATGGTTGCGGTGGGGTTCTCCGGCGCGTCTAGGTCCTCGCACACCTTCACAGTGTCGGTTCCTGGGTCGTTGCCGCTTGGTTGGACACACCCACGCTCATAGTGATCGGCTAGCGCCACCAGTTCATCGCCTTGAGGCACGAAATCTTCGGTCACGGGAGTCAGTTCGTTGCCTTCAGTGGTGGCCAAAGCGCCGGGGTAGTTGTCCCGTACTTCGGTGTCTTCACCAACGGTTTTGGCCGGTTGCGGGCGAGGCTGGTTAAGGACCAGTGTGGAGACACCGCCGCCCAGCAGAAGGACCAGTCCGGCAAGAAAAACTGCAACCTTGTTTGCCCTACGTATGGCATCGCCGGTGCGCGTTTGTTGAGCGGCCTTTAGAGGTCGCTCAACAAAGCGGTACATGGCCATGGTCAAGACCATTGCGACGGTGAAGATGATAGTGCCGTCGAGGACGTCAACCGTGTCTCCGCCATTGAGCGCCATGTAGAAGATGAGGATGGGCCAATGCCACAGGTACAGGCCGTATGCGCGGTCTGCGATCCACGCTAGAGGCTTCGTTGATAGGACGCGGGTTGCCGACCACCTGGGGTCGACGCTCCCCCCTTTAGGCCCGGCGGAGATCAGAACCAGGGTTAGGCCCGCTAGCGGCCACAGCGACCACGGTCCGGGAAACAAGTTGGCGCCATCCATCAAGAATCCGCAAGAAATGATTAGGGTCACGCCCAGCCATCCTGTGAACATTCTCAAAGCCTTGGGGAGCCGAATGTACGCAATGGCGAGCGCTAAGAGGGCGCCGAACGCCAGCTCCCATGCTCGAGTGCTACTGAGTAGATAGTTTTTCGGCTGGTTATAACCCCCGACATCTGTTGCATACAGGAACGAGGCCGCCACGATTATCGTGGACAGCACAGCGAGCACCCGCGCAGCAGGGATCCGCAGTGCGCGAGCTACTAGAACTGTCAAAATAGTTACAAAAGGCCAGACTACGTAGAACTGCCCTTGCACCGAGAGCGACCAGAAGTGCTGGAAAGGGGAGGTTAGCGGGCCGGCAGCCTCGTACGCCAACTGCGAATTGATCAGTTCATAGTTCTCGAAATAAAGCAGTGAAGCGCGTGCCTCGGCCCAAAGCTGGCGATGTCTGGTGGCGGGGAAAACGGCTAAGCCGACGGAAAGGGTAGTCACGACGACGATCGCGGCCGGAACGAAGATTCTCCTAGCCAAGCGCGCGTAGTACTTGAAGAAGTCGACCCGGCCGCCAGAAGCCACTACCTCCCTCAGCAAGATTCCGGTGAACAAGAAACCCGATACCGTTAGGAAGACGTCAATGCCACCGGAGACTCGTCCGCGGCCAAACAAGTGGAAAAGAACCACAAGGAGAAGCGCAAGTCCACGGACGCCATGTAACTCCGGTCGATAGCGCCGTTCAGGGACACCCGAGCTTAAGGTGTCGGAACTGGGTGTCGCGGTGGCAGTCATCCGGCGAAGCTCAACCTCTCAGAGCTGGGGGACCGTCTTAATGTAGCCGGACCAACTGTGCAGTTCAACCGGAATTTAGAGTGGTTTCCTGGGTGCCCGATACAGTCATATAGGTGAGCTCATCTATCAACAGAAAGCGGTGCAAGACATGGAAATCACCGAATTCATTGCGGGCATCCCGAAGGTGGAGCTGCATCTGCACATAGAGGGAACTCTGGAGCCTGAACTCAAGTTCGATCTGGCCCAACGTAACGGAGTCAAACTGGCTTTTGATACTCCTGACGAGGTACGACGGTCATATGACTTCACTGACCTCACGTCTTTTTTGGTTTCCTACTACGAGGGCATGGAGGTGCTGCTCAAAGCAGAAGACTTCTATGACCTGGCGATGGCGTACTTCACGAAGGTTGCCAGCCAGAATGTCCGTTATGTTGAGATGTTCTTCGACCCGCAAGCTCACACGTCAAGAGGTGTTTCATTCGACACCGTGATTTCTGGGCTTCGACGTGCGCAGTTGGAGGCGGAGCAGTCTCTTGGGGTCTCCTCGGCCCTCATCATGTGTTTCTTGAGGGACTTCTCGCCAGAGTATGCAATGGCGACGCTACTGGAGGCCTTGCCATACAGGAGCTGGATCCTTGGCGTGGGGTTGGACTCTGATGAGAATGGGAACCCCCCGGAAAAGTTCGCGAAAGTGTTTGCCAGGGCGCGGGACGAGGGCTACCTGCTGACCATGCACTGCGACGTGGACATCCCCGGTTCGATCGAGCACATTCGCCAGGTGGTTGAAGACATCGGGGTGGCGCGCATCGATCACGGAACCAACGTCATTGAGGATCCCAGCCTGGTCCAGTATCTGATCGAGAACAACATCGGTCTGACTTCCTGCCCAATCTCTAATACTTGGGTGACAGAGGACTCACGTGCTCACCTCGCCAAAGAATTAGCAGAACGAGGGGTCAAAGTAACCCTCAACTCTGATGACCCCGCCTACTTCGGTGGATACATGAATGAGAACTACCAACGATTTGCTGATGATACGGGAGCGGACGAGGATCTATTGCTGGCACTGGCTAGCAATGCTGTAGATATTTCCTGGGCGCCCCCGCGTTTGAAGGAACTGTTGCGTGCGGAGATCGAGGAGCATTCAAGCACCAAGGCATAGGCGACAGGGAGCTATCTTGCGGTTCCCATTTTGTGTACAAAAAGACAATTGGCTGTGGAGAGTGTAGTAGCGTGTTCAAGGGTCTGAACTGTTGATATTCCGGCGCAAACGATTCAAGGAATGTCAATAGTCAAGCTCCCTACGCGGAGCCGCCCAACCCGTAACACAGGCGAGAATTGGGAGACGAAGCACGCATGTCGGACGATCTGTCACAACCACAAGGTCAGCAACCACCGGAAGAAATTGAAGCGGTCGAGGTAGATTTCGTAGAAGCGGTCAGTGCCGCGCCGCCGCCTCCGCCCCCACCAGGTGAATTCCAGGCACCACCCCCACCGGCCGCGTATCAAGCACCGCCGCCCCCGCCGCAGCCTCAACCTC
>CAYFRT010000129.1:0-3664 GCA_964345585.1 uncultured Actinomyces sp.
GTCTCGGCTCGGCGGGTGCGTAGGTCAGTAGCAGTTAGTGACATCAGTGTTTTCCTTCCAGGAATGTTGGGTTTACTTGGGTTTGTGGGCCAGGTCGGCGTACAGATCCACCAACCTCCGACCCGGAGCCTCCGGCTGTGGAGGCGCGGACGTGGGTTGGTGGCTGGTGAGCTTGTTCAACAGCTGGCGGTCAGCTGCCCGGGCGGAAAACACCACACCGCGAGCGGTTGCCTTGAGATCAACAGGAGCATCAACCGCGTCGCCCTCATCCGAGCCTTGGTCAGTGGTTTGCTTGGTTCGCGTGATGAGCTGGTCGGCGAAACCCATGTCGATCGCGGCATTCGCGTCCATCCAGGTCTCCGCGTCCATCAGCTTCGCGAGTTTCTTGCGGTCCAGGCCGGTTTTGAGTTCGTAGGCGTTGATGATTGATTCTTTGACGGTGGCGAGCATGTCGATGGCGCGTCCTAGTTCCGCCTCGTCTCCAATGGCCAGTGTGGCGGGGTTGTGGATCATCATCATCGACACCGGCGACATGGCCACCGTGGAGGCCGCCATCGCAATCACGGATGCGGCGGAGGCGGCGATGCCGTCAATGTTGACGGTGACCTGGCCTGGGTAGTCGATGAGCATGTTGTAGATCTGGGCGGCAGCAACCACATCACCACCCGGGGAGTTCAACCAGATCACGACCTCGCCGCTGCCACTACCTAGTTCGTTGGCGAACAAGCCAGGGGTTACGTCATCGTCGAACCAGGACTCCTCAGCGATCGGCCCGTTAATGTGCAAAACCCGAACGCCTGGATCATCAGGGTTCGGGCTGTTTATCTCTGGTGTCTGCCAGTTCCAGAATCGTCTACTCACGTCTCATGCCTCCAAAAGATTGCTGTTGTTCAGGTGCCCTGCCTGCCGGTTCTGCTGTGTTTGCGTAGGCTCCGGCCATTGCCAGGGGCAGCATGTTGCCGTTGACCAAATACAGGTCACCGCCCTCGGCTGGGTCGATGCGGTCGAGGTTTTCTAGTTCCCTTATGTCGTTAGCGCTCATCCACCCGTTCTGGCGCGCTACCGCGTACCCGTTCATGCGAGAGGCGTAATCGCCACGCAGCAGTCCTTCGAGGCTGAATCGGACGAATACGTTGCGGCGTTCTTGCTCGGTGAGGAGTTTGGTGGTGATGGCTTGTTCGAAGCGGATTACCCACGGGTCGAGCGTGTATTTCACGAACTCCAACGACTGCTGCTCAATGTTCGAAAAACTGGACTTGTCGAGGTCACCGATCATGTGGGGAGGGATGCGGAAGATTCGGGCGATCTCGTTCATCTGGAACTTGCGGGTCTCCAAGAACTGGGCTTGCTCGGGAGACATGCTGATAGGCGTGTACTTCATGCCCTCTTCCAGCACCGCGATCTTGTTGCCGTTCTTCGCCCCGCCAAACGTTGCCTGCCAAGACTCCCGCACCCGAGTTGGGTCCTTGATCGTTCCTGGATGTTCCAGCACGCCGCCGGGGGCCGCACCGTTAGCGAAGAAGGACGCCCCGTAGTCTTCGCAGGCTTGCGCCATGCCGATAGCGTTCTTAGCCATCGCGATCGGCGAATAGCCGACCAGGCCGTCGAACCCGAGGCCAGGAATGTGCAGCACCTCAGAAGCGGACAAACGCACCAGGCCGGTGTCGCCGGGGACTTCGCCGGGCATCGTTTGGTAGTTGTAAAACAAAGCGCCCGAATCCAGGCGCCCAACGCTCATGCGCGACGGCATCAACGGATAAAGACCGATCACGTCGCCACGCCCGTTACGGATGATCTGCGCGTAAGCATTCCCCCACAGCAGAAGGTGCGTCATCAGGGTTTCTCTAAACACGAAGGAGGTCATCTCTGGGTTCGGCTGATCGTGCAACACCTTGTACAGCGGGTGATCGGTGGCCTTCTCTTTCCCACCGTTTGCGCCGTCCCGATAGACGTGCAACGGCAACCCCGCGACCGCCTCAGCCAGAATCCGCACGCACGAATACACAGCAGTCATCTGCATCGCGCTTCTCTCCGTCACCTGCCTGCCAGAAGAAGTCGGTCCGAAGAAAAACGAATGTGAAGCACCGGGCGGAGCGAAATCCGTGGCCCTGCGGCGGGTTAGCCAATCACGAAAACGCATGATCATTCCTATCTACTTCGGTTTACGGCGTCGTACTATAACTACATACGTGGATGCGAAGGAGACACCGATGAAACTCAGCAAGAAAGACCTCAGACCGGTACAAGGCCCCTCCGAGACCGCTCCTAGCTTGCACAAGTGCTGTTCGACTGAAGCAGCGCGTGCGGTGGCGGAGAGGAACGAATGGACATTTGACGGTAACGATCACGTCTGTGACAAGAACGGGCAGCGCATTTGCGATTCGGTTGAGGCACTTGCAGAGAAACTAACGCAGGCACGATTCATCACCACGAACGATGGCGGGGTTTCCTGGTTCCCTAACTGGACTGAAATGGATCGCTACAGCGACTTTGTGGGAACTGTCCGCAGCAAATAGTTAAAATACCAGTAGGCCCCTGGTGTCGTAGACGGAGTTGCTGGGGGCGCTCCCGTTTCTGATCGCCCGGTCCAGAGCCATGATGGTGGCGACTACGCCGTCGATCTTCTCTGTGGACTTTTGTTTGTCGGGTTTGATATTCCCGGCAGGGTCGGTTCTCACGTGAATGTTGTCGACCATCCACGAAAGCACCGGGTGCCCACCATGCTGGAGCCTGCCCTCCAAGGCGAGCTTCATTAGCTCCTTGGAAGGTGGGCTCATGTCTTTGAAGCCTTGACCAAACGGGATGACGGTGAAGCCTGCTTCTTCGAGGTTTTGGGACATGTGGACGGCGCCCCAACGGTCGAACGCGATCTCGCGAATGTCAAACCTGGTGCCCAGTTCCTCAATGAACGCTTCGATCGCGCCGTAGTGCACCACATTTCCTTCGGTCGTGTTGAGGAAGCCTTGTTTTTCCCACAGGTCGTAGGGCACGTGGTCGCGGGCGACGCGCAGTTTCAGGTTGTCTTCGGGGATCCAAAACCACGGTGCCACCACGTAGGACTCGTCATCGTGGGTTGGTGGGAAGACAAGGACAAACGCGGTGATGTCCGTGGTTGATGCCAGGTCCAGGCCGCCGTAGCAGGCGCGTCCTTCTAGGTCGGAGAGGTCGATGGGTGTTTGGTTGTTGTTCCAGGTGTGCATTGGCATCCACCGCACGGACTGTTTCACCCACTGGTTCAGACGCAGTTGCCGGAATGTGTTCTCCTCTGCCGGGTTTTGTTTCGCGGACTCGCACGCCGAGCGCACTTTCTCGATTGGCACCGTGATGTCGAGGGACGGGTTGGCCTTGCGCCAAACCTCCTCGCTTGTCCAGTCCTCGTCGGTGTTTGCTCCGTAGACCACGGGGTAGAACGTCGGGTCAGACTTTTTGCCCTCCAGAATGTCGAGGGCTTTTTGGTGCTGCTCGTAGCAAATCGAGTGCGTGTCGGTCCCTGCCGTGGTGATCAGGAAATACAAGGGTTGGGTTCGTGCGTCTCCGGACCCTTTCGTCATCACATCAAAGAGCGCCCGGTTGGGTTGGGTGTGCAGCTCATCGAAGACCACGCCGGAAATGTTGAACCCGTGCTTGGAGTACGCCTCCGCTGAGAGCACCTGGTAGAAGCTGT
>CAYFRT010000130.1:0-3661 GCA_964345585.1 uncultured Actinomyces sp.
TCGTCGCTTCGGGAGCTTGGGTATCCCTCGCTTGATGAGGTCAGGGTTATCGCGCCGCTCTACGCTCACCAGCTGACAGGGAGTGATGACCAATTCGCGTTGCCGCCTTTGACGGTTCTTGAGCCGCGGAGCAAAGACTTACGCAGGGAGAATCGGCGTCGGGCGGAGGTGTGGGCCAGGGCGGTGGAGCGTCATCTGGGTCCGCAACAGGCCGGGTCGGGATTGCCTGGGGTGGCCTCTGCCTTCGATGTGGCGACGGAGCTTCCGAATTTCGAGCAGGCGAAGAAATACGTTGAGGACCGTTATGTTCGGGCGGCGGTGCTGAAGAGGATTCTTGCCCAACTGCCCAAGTCCGGCGAGGTCGTGATCATCGGCCATTCTCTGGGTTCAGTCATTGCTGCCGATTTGATTAGGCGTCTTCCCAATGATGTGGAAGTGGGAGCGCTGATCACTATTGGGAGCCCTCTGCCAGTTCCATATTTCCAGAAGATTGGAATCCTGAAGGACTTGAAGCAGCCGCCGAGTAATCTGCGCTGGTGGATGAACGTTTGGGGTGTAGAAGATCTAGTGACTTCGCGGCGGGGTGTTTCTTCGCATTTCCCGTGGATGCTGGATCGACGGATCGGAGATGCTCTGCGGCCGCCCAAAGGCCCGTTGAAGGCACACTCGGCGATTGAATACTTACAGGACGAGGCCGTTGCCGAGGGTGTTGCGTTTGCCCTATTTGGCCCCAGGTCGCCCGAGGTGGAGAAGGTCAATCGGGAGTTAGACCTGCCACTTGACGAGGCCGAATCTTGGGCTTTCCTTGCTTTACGTTTTGCTTTCTTGTTGGAGTCTCGGCTGGAGGGGGACAAAAAGGCGAGGTTCCAGGCGGCTCGCAGGATCGTTCAGGACCAGACGTTCGATCGTTTGGTGTGGACGCGTGGGGAGAGGGGAGAAGCGGTACCGGGGATTGTGATGGAGTTGGCCGGCAACCCGGGTGACCCTCACGCTCCTGCGCCAGAGCCGGCAATTCGGTCTGGATTCAGCAAGGAAGAAGAGGTTCTTCGGCTGTTGACCATTTTCTCGAATAATGTCATCGCCCCGTTTGAAATTACCGTGGGGGACAAACAGCATGCGGATGCATTCGAGGAACTCGCAATGGAAATGCAGTTGGGGAAGCAGTTTGCTCTGGATCTGGTGGCGGCGTCTCAAGACGCGCAGAAGGCTCTGGCGAAGGTTACGATGGGCAGATTCAAATGGTTCTTTCTTGGGGCTGGAGCACTGTTAATTGTTGGGGCAACTGGAGGACTGGCTTTGGCTGCGGCACCGGGTGTTTTCGGGGCTGCAGCGATTACCAGCGCGTTGGCTGCTTTTGGCCCGGGCGGGATGATCGGAGGTCTTCTCACGGCTGGAGCCTTGACCAGCGTAGGGGGCAGCGGCGTTGCCCTGGGTTTGGCGAGTTCTGCGACCAGCGCCGAGGCGTTCGAGAACGTTGTCTCCCTGCGTCTTTCCATCGAGCTCGCGCGGAAGCGTCAGGGACTGGACCCGGATCCTGGCTCGTGGCTTTGGTTTGAGGATGTGACTAACGCTGTTCGTCGCGAGGTTGCACGCCCACGAGAGATCTCCGACCCCAAAGCGAAGAGCGTGACGGAGGCGCAGCAAAAACTGGACACTTTGCGTCGGGCTCGGCGGAAATTGGCGAACGAGGGCTTAGCACCGGAGGTAGAGGTTGGCGCCGACAACCTGGACGCTGGAGACGCGGCTGAGACTGGCACCACAGCGGGGTCCAATACGCACGCTGAATCGGTTGCTGGCGATACGGCCGACTCGGACGAAGACACTCCGGCCGCAGACGAGATCGACGACTGAGATTACGGGTTAACCCCTCGTCGAACAAAATGAGATGGTTACTTTGTTGCGTGCCATCGAAGGGAATGCAAGATGACTGGACCAGGCGAGTTGACCCTTGGTTCATACAACGTGTGGATACATGCGGCGCGGAATACGGCGCAGCGGGTGGAGTCGTGGAAGGCTTCGATGGGTAAAGACGCGGACGAGTGCCGCGTGCTCATACCGGATTTCAACAGCAGGGCGGGTGTGTCAGAGCTGGATCCCTTTTTGGATGGTTGCCAGATCGTGAATGCGTTGCCTCGTGAGGCTCGGGATACCTTCCGAGGGCCCGTGGACCCGCCGTCGCAGAAGCGGGCGATCGACAACATTATTGTGTCCGAGGGCGTGGAGGTCATCGATTGGGCGGTCATTGATTCCGCACTGTCGGACCACAACCCGATAAAGGCGACGCTGCGGCTGGGGTGAGTGCCCGTTGAGTGCTGGCTAGCGGAGCCAAGGTTTCCGGTGGCCGCGGTTTCGTTCACGGAGAGCCGAGATGCCTGCCCCTTTTGGATGTGGAGGCAGTTCCTCTCGCACCAAAGAAAGTGCCCGTCACAGATTTCAGTGACAGTTTGTCGGTGCACGACCGCGGGTTTGGCCGGTGTGTGATGGTCTCCTCCTTAACGGGCGCAAGTATTTGAGTCTGTTGAATGAGGGAACGGTCGCTAGGCACGGGCAGTATCGCGGAAGACATTTTCTATTGCAGCGCAGCATCGGCTTGATTTGGGAAAGACAGATCTCGAGTCGGATTGTTCCGACTCTCTTCGAGGCGTGTGCCGAGCAAGCTAGAGGTTCCGTCGACGGCGGTGTCCTTGCTGGGCGCGCGTCCAGATTCCCATGTGTAACGCCTCCTCAACAAATGTTGTGTCCTTAGTTGTTGATGCGGACCAGCCCACGATTCTGCGGGCATACAAGTCAGTGACCAAGGCGACATACACAAAGCCTGCCCAGGTGCGGACATATGTGAAATCGGTGACCCAAACCTTATTAGGAGCGTATGTATGGAAGTTGCGGTTCAACAGGTCACCAGCGCGTTTCCCGTCCTTACTTGGGATCGTGGTGCGCACCGGCCTGCCGCGAACGATGCCTTGCATGCCTAACTGGCGCATAAGGCGCTCTACAGTGCACCTAGCAACATTAGGGAACCCATTACGCTGGCAGGTACCGCCACATTTTGCGGGCCCCGTACAACACTTCCGGACGCGTCTTCCCTTTCTCATCGGGGGTGCGTAAACCCTCCAAAATGTTGATTATCTGCCTGTCCATAACACCCCGTTTGCTACAGGGGCGACTGCGAGCAGCCCGATAACCCCGCGCAGTGAAGTTGATCCCGTAGTCGGCCAAGACCTTACAAGTCTGCTCGATTCCATGGCCCACTGAGCGCATTTGATCAATGAACTCAACGATCAGCGACGTCGGGGGTCGAGCTCCCCCGGGGAAAAAACCGAGGCCGCCTTCAGGATCTCGTTAGCCTCTTCAAGCTCACGAACCCTAGCTTGCAACCTTCTGATCTCCGCCTGCGTTTCTGTGGAAGTCCCAGCCGCCTGCCCCTGGTCAATCTGAGCCTGGACAACCCACCGGCGCAGCGCCTCATACTTCACACCTAGCTTCGGTCCCAACGCCTTAGCCACCGCATACGCAGACCCGTACTCCGGCAGCCGCTCCAACGCCATCCGCGTTGCCCGCTCCCGCAACTCCTTTGGATACCTCTGTGCCATAATCCGATCCTCCCACTCTCGCAAGAAACCGGCACCGAACCCGGGGCGGTTCACTGACGATCGACCGAGTA
>CAYFRT010000131.1:0-3572 GCA_964345585.1 uncultured Actinomyces sp.
CCACCCCCACCGGCCGCGTATCAAGCACCGCCGCCCCCGCCGCAGCCTCAACCTCAGCAGCCCCAGCAGGTTCCGATGCCGCAACCGATGCCGCAACAAACGGCGCAACCGTCGGGCGCGGCAGCCCCGGCTGCTCCTCCCTCTCCCTTCGTGATGGCACTTTCAAATCTGTGGAAGGTCATGAACGACATTTGGCGTGGCAGCATCCCCAGTGCGTTCAACCAGTCCAAGAAAATCGTTGAAACAACTGGCAGTAAGTGGGTGAACTGGTTCGTTCCGTTCTTGGCTACATCTTTGGCGATGGCGTTACTCGTTACGTCCTTGACGTCAGTGGGAGTGGGGATTGCTTCCGGTTACGTTGGATCCCTTTGGGCCCCTGCAGCGTCCTATATTTCCGTTGATTTCTCCGTCTACCTCAGGGTTTTCATTCTTGTAGCGATATTCCAATTCGGGATTCTGGCACTGCGCGCTGTCGCAGTGATGCTGGCTGCCAAGATCGGCGGCGTTCAGGCAGACTTCAACGATTCAGGAAGCGTGATCGGCACGGGGCAGACCTTGCTTTGGCTGCCCATTCTGGTTGCGTGGCTGCTGTGGATAATAATCCCTAGCGCATTCAGCAGTTTCGCCACGGTCGTCGGCTTGGGTGGCGTGGCATTAATGGTCGAATTGACAACCTACATTGGTGTTACTCGCCTGGGCCGGTTCAAGGGGAGCCCACTTGTTGCTTACACGTGGTTCACAGTTCTCGCTGTCGTGGTGGGCTTCGGCTTGGCGATGTTTGCCCTCGAAGCTCTGATCTAGGACATTCTCGCGATGGGCACAAAAACTTCCACTCGCGCACATGCTCCCAGAAAGAAACTGGGGCTTGCGGCACTGTTGATCGGTGTCGCGGCCCTGGCTGGTTGCGCGGAGATTGAGACCGAGCTGACGGTTGACCAAGATCTGAGCGGCAGTCGGGTAATGATTGCCAGGATCTCGGAATCGGACATGGAGTCCAACGTTAAAGGAACGGCCAGCGATATCAATGCCGTGGTGGAGGCTAATCTCCCCTCGGCGCTCACATTCGTTCCTTTCACCAGCAACGGAGATGGGTATGAGGCCGTCTTCACCCTGACCTTCTCCGACCCAGAAGACTACGTTGAAAAGGCGCAAGAGCTCCTCAACGCGGGATCGGTCGACATCGTCGCCGAAGTGATAATGGAACGTTCCGATTCTCCGTTCGCGACGGGGGTTCTTATCGAAGAGAATTTCTCTTCACTGGACCTTCTTACCTGGGTTGAAGATCCGATAATCGCTGCTGGTATCGCCGAGGAAAGCGGCCGCAGTGACATCCTCAACGACTACGGGAACAGTGTTTTCGTTGACGGTGAGGAGCATTCACTGTGGAGCGGTTCGATCTACCTCGACACCCTCGGGGAGAGTGGGTTCTCCTCCATCCACATGGAGACCACTTACGACGAGGCCGCGGGGGCCTGGGATCGAACGTTCCATTTCTGGATGTACGAGGATGACTATGAGCAGCTAAGCGGAGCGGTCGACCAGTATTTCTCAGAGAACCTGCCCACAGGTGCAGTGCTAGTTGAGACTACGGACCCATCCGATTACGAACTCTCTTGGGACGTAACAGTCACGGGACTTGAGGCATCCGAGATTGCGGCAGTCACGGACCAAATGCTGATGACCACCGGATCGGAATTCGCCTTCACCGAAGGTGTCGGTTTTGACTCTGAGATCACTGCGCTTGAGGGCGTCCTTGTGGACACCACCAGCTGTTCAAGTGTTTGTGCCTGGTCGGACGACTATATCGTTGACTATGTGACACCTCCGGAGGGCTGGTTCGAGGCGTACGACGGTGGCGGGGTCTCAGACGAGGTTCCCTTCTCCGTTTACACAAATGAGACAGAGCCAGTCCGAATGATTCGTTTCCTTGATCTGGACTCCATTGAAGTCAGCCTGGCATTTGGTCTGGGCGGATCGACAGCCTTTGAGGTCATCTATGCGCTGCCCGCTACGGAGGCTGAGCCGAACAAGGAGCTGCTTGCAAGCGTCTTCTCTGTCAGCGACGACGAGGGCGTTGTTGTCACCGAAGGCTCTGACGTCTGGAAGTTCAAAGTTTCCATGGAGGAAGACAACTCCATAATGTTGTCGAGCGCTGTCGAGGCCTACCTCCCGGGCTCATCTCTGGACCTCTACGAGACGCAGTCGTTCTTTACGCGTGCCGTTTACGGAACGATGCTCATCGACTTCGGTTCGGTGATCAGCGGTTCGGACGTGGCCAACGGAATCTCCTACAGCGTGTCACCGTCCTTCATGGGTAAATTCATGGGGGACAGTCAATACCACGACACGGTGACCGTGCCGGCGTCTGATAGTCGGCCGGTGAGTTTCGCGGCGACAATGCCAACCGTAGGGTCCTTTATTTTCTGGGGTGTCCTTGCGCTTGTTGTTGTTGTCGGCGCTGTCCTTCTGTTCGTGTTCCGAAAGAAGATCGCTGCTGCAAATGCTGCTCGCAGGCAGAAGACTTTGGCGCAAGCGGCCGCGGTCGGAGCTGGAGCAGCTGCCGCTACGCAGGTACCTGAGCAGAACTGGGAGGGCGACTTTGGTGAGGTTTCTGAGCCAGTTGTACCCCAGGAAACGGTGTTCGTAGCCGAAACCGCCGAGACCACTATTCAGGAGCCGGTCAGTGCACCGAGTGAGGGGCCCTCGCCTCAAGAGATGTTCTCTCCCGATTCTTCGTGGGATGAGACGCTAGCCGAAGAGATCGAAATCCAAGAAGAGGCCGAACTCCCAGGAGTAGCGGTGCCTCCTCCGCCTCCACCGACTGCGCCGGTACCCCCACCACCGACTGCGCCGGCACCTCCACCACTGCCGCCTGCACAGGCACCCAGCGCTCCTCCCGTCACCTACGAGGAAGATGACTCTGAAGGAGAGCTCTTCTAAAGAGTGAGCCGGGGGCGACGTTGGTTTCGTCGCTCCCGGCTCACTCTTATCGCTAGAGGATTCAGATGTCTGGTTCCGCTGACCCTAGGTGTTCGCTCGTTGATGGGGGAGCGTCACCCGGTGCGTAAGACTCTCGATTTCGTCTAGCCGTTCATGTTGTAGTCCTGACAGAGAACATTCATCGCTTTCAGATACTTGTTAAAGAAGATGAATGGGCCAACGATGATGAGCGAACCCAGAACCCCCCAGAGCCAGAAATCGGCGCCGCTGACCATCTTTGGGTATCCGCGCCTTTGCAGCGCAGCGCCTGTCCGGTCGGGCATCTTGGTCCACCAAACCAAGGTGGCAATTCCAAGTGTGATTGGACCAATGAGGAAGATCAGAAGCCAGTAGTTCATTGTTCGCTGGCCGTCGTAGCGACTTGCGATCGTGTTGAGGTCCTCAGCGGAGCGTGCGATCACCCAGATTCCGTAAATGCCAAGGGTAATGAGGCTGAGCAGTACGAACTTCAGTAGTGATCGGTCGGTTTGAAGGTTTGCGTAACCCCGTTGGTTCTGCGTCACAAAGACGGTGTTGGTCTCCATGGGCACGGCAGCCGCGTTCATCTGTGCGTAGGCCTGGCCGTTCGTGGC
>CAYFRT010000132.1:0-3529 GCA_964345585.1 uncultured Actinomyces sp.
ACGCCACCTTCTTCGACACCCTTGAAGAAGAACCTCTGCAACGAACCGAACAGGACGGCAACCGGAATGAAAGCGATCATCGTTCCAGCCGCGATCAGTCTCTGGTCGTTAGCAAAAGTCCCGGCTAGGTATTGCAGCCCAATGGTGAGGGTGAACTGGTCAGGTGATGTCAGAACGATCAACGGCCACAGGAAGTCGTCCCATGCGCCAATGAAGGAGAAGATCGCGATGACGGCGATGGTGCCCCTCACACTGGGCAAGTTGATGCGCCAGAGACGGTCCCACACACTGGCACCATCCATTATCGCGGCCTCATCCATTTCTTTAGGCACGACTCGGAAGGCATTCCACATCAAGAGGACGTTGAGGGCCCCAACCATGGATGGCAGAGCGACACCGAGCAAAGTGTCCGCCAAGCCAAGGTTACGGATGGTTACAAACTGCGACACGATCGTTGCCTCACCAGGCAGGATCAAGACTCCTAGGAAGAGCCCCGCCACAATGTTTTTCCCGCGGAACTTCATCTTCGCGAGCGCGAATCCCGCCATGGTGGCGAAAATGACGTTTCCACCCACTGCGAGGACCGCGACCTTTATGGAGTTGAAGATGTAGTGCCATACCGGTATCGCCTGTCCCACGGCCACATAGTTCTGCAGCGTTGGGTCCTGAGGTATGAAGGAGAGTGTGTTGGTGTAGATGTCTTCACTTTGGCTCTTCAAAGAGGTCGACAGTTGCCAAAGGAACGGCCCCATGGTCACGAAGACCATGATGATCATGAGGGTGTACCGCACTACCTTCTCGGAAGGGCTGATCGTTCCGAACCCACGGTGCTTCTTACTCTTCCCCTTCCTCGATTCCTCGGTTACTTTCGTGGCGAGGACGTCAGCTTCCAGCTGACTGGTAGTCAAGTCAGTCGTACTCATTTCTCGGCCCTCTTATTTACGTAGGCGATGGTCAGCATTGGAATCAGCGTGACCGTGAACAACACCAAGCTCAGTGCGGAGGCATAACCGAGGTTGCCCATGAACCCACGTGCGTACTGCTGGATGAGCATAACGATGGTCATAGCCTCACCACCAGCGCCACCGGTACCGCCCGTCAAAACGAAGATTTCAGTAAAGATTCTTAGGGCCGATACGGAAATGAGTAAGGCGATCAGCGTCATCGTTCCGCGAACACCCGGAACGGTCACGTGCCAGAAGCGGCGTACGCGTCCCGCACCGTCCATCGCGGCTGCCTCATGCAGCTCTGATGGGATGTTGGCGATCGCCGCCAAGTAGATGATCATGTAATATCCGAGGCCCTTCCAAGTCGTCAGAACCACGGCACTGGTAATGATCAGCCAGCGTTCGATCAGGAACGGAAGGGGCTCGGCGATCGCGTGAACAGAAAGCAGGGCTTCGTTGACAACGCCCCTGTCATCCAAGAGCCATGTCCAGATAAGGCCCACGACCACGGCGGACGCAATAACAGGCGTGTAGTAGACGGTGCGGAAGAATCCGATTCCCCGAAGAGGTTTTTCGACAAGTAGCGCCAAGAGCAATGGCAGCATCGTCAGTAAAGGAAGACACAGCACCATGAACACGACGCTGTTCATTAGCGCCATGCCAAGCTGTGGGTCGTCGAAGAGCCTTTCGAAGTTCGCGAAGCCAATGTAATTGGTCTCCCCGCCTAAGGGGGTCGCGTTGGTGAAAGACAGTCGGATCGTATTTATCGAGGGCCACACTGTAAACACAGTGAGCCACAGAAGAGCGGGGAAAACCAGTATCCACGGGGAATACCAACGGTGTGCCTTCACTGGGTCCTTCAATCTCTGGTTAGAGGGGCCACCTCATTAGCGGTGGCCCCTCTGCTGACGGGTTCTAGTCCTACTGCGTGGCGTACAGGCGGTTTACTTGGCTGGCCGCAGTATCGAGCGCCTCTTGGGCTGACACGTCTCCACGCATTGCCAGAGAAATCTGCTGAGTGAGGATTGTGGACATCGCGTCACTGAACTCCACGGGGACAAGCACCTCGGCGGTCTTCAGTGAGTCGAAAGCGAGAACACGTGCCGTGGACTCAGGCGTGCCATCTTCTTCGCTGAAGTAGGGGTCTTCCGCCGAAGCGATGGTGGATGGGAAGATGCTGACAATCTTGGCGAAATCGTTCTGGTTCTCAGTGTTGGTAACCCACTGTGCGAACGCACGAGCAGCCTCAATGTGCTTGCTCTCGGCTGACACACCCACACCTTGTACATACAGCGGTGGGATGGACAGGGCCGGGGACATGACTATGTTGCCTTCGAGGCTGGGGCTGTCTTTGACGAAGTCGGCGTAGGCTGGGGCCCCACCGGTGGTCCAGGCGACCTTACCCTGCGTGAACAGCTTGGCGTTACCTAGGTAGTCGTCCGAAAGTACAGCGCTGGGCATTTCCTTTGCCTGGTAGGCGTCGATGTACTTCTGCAGCACTCCGGCAGCAACATCCGTGTTGAAGACAAACTCGGTGCCCTCGTCATTGAGGATCTGAACACCGGCTCGAGTGAAGTCCTCGATTCCTGGGGCACGACTGATTAGGTAGCTATCCTGACAGTTTTCGGTGTACGTAGAAGCCTGTGCGAACAGCTCATCTTCGGTCGTGGGAACTTTTTCTGGATCTAAGCCGCACTCTTCAAACATGCTGCTGTTCCAGTAGCTGATGTCCGTGTTCAAGTACCAAGGGTAGGCCCAGGTTCCCTCAAGCCCCGCAAACTCATAGGCCCCGAGGCTCCCTTCGACAAACGTGTCCCTCAGTGTTGGGTCGGAAGCAGCAACGTTATCGAGCTTCCCTGCGCGAGCCAGTGGCAGTGCAAAGTCGGGAGGCAGGTTCACGACGTCGGGCAGGGTCCCGGTAGATGCTTGGGTGAGTACCTTGTCAGAGTATCCATCACCCGGCTGGTCAATCAGCTTGACCTTGACTCCAGGATTGGCCTCTTCGAAAGTCGAAATGACGTTATCCAAGTAGTCCTGGAAAGTTGGAGTCAGCGACCAAGTTTGGAAAGTGATCTCTCCTGAAATATCGCCTGTTGCACCTGCTTCAGCACCGGAAGCGGGCGCATCATCCTTGGTCGCTCCACCTGAGGAGCAGGCAGCGAGCCCGAGCGAAGCTGCCGCCAGCGCAGCCATCCCCACTCCGAGCCGGCGCGAACGTGTTCCCGAAAACTTCACTTAGTGTTCCTTTCGTATGAGCTGCCCCGGTTTGAGGTAAGCCTCATCGCTTAGTGGCAGCCGTGTTGACTTCCGGTTGTCTTATGTTGCGGTGGGAGGTCGCCTTGTTTGACCTCTCAAAAGCGAGACTAAACCGCTTGAGTGATTTATGTCAACCGATTTAAGCAACGTTTTGGTAACCGTCTGAGCGCGCCTAAGTCACAGTCGCTGTCGAGAACGAGACTTTTATCCCAGGCAAGTAACGGCAGGTGGCTACTGCGCGCACCCAAGTAAGTTCGGAAAGATACTTTTGGTACCCCCGGTCGGACTCGAACCGACACTGGACCGATTTTAAGTCGGCTGCCTCT
>CAYFRT010000133.1:0-3460 GCA_964345585.1 uncultured Actinomyces sp.
ATGCAGTTCATTGTGTCCCCCACGGAACTGGCAGCCCGCACCGAACCTCCAGAGGCCGGACCCGTCACAGCGGTTGTCGAAGAACGCATCATTGAGAACACGGTGATAACCCGCGGCGAAGTCACATACGCGGACCCGGTACAGGTCACGATTGATACCTCAGCGATCGAGGGGCGTCCCATCGTCACCGGCCACGTGCCGGAAGTGGGGACTGTTCTTGAAGCTGCAAGTGTCGCACTTGAAGTGACTGGGCGTCCCGTGATCGTTCTTCCAGGGGAGCTCCCCGCTTACCGATCTTTGAGTATCGGCATGAGTGGGCCCGACGTTTACCAGCTTAAGCAGGCGCTGGCGGCGCTCGGCTATTGGGCTGGGGACCCCGACTCCGACGTGTATGAGTGGGACACATCAGTGGCGGTGGGTGAGCTGTACTCTCGGGTCGGGTATTCGGCCCCTACCGGCGGCTTGGAAGCCGCGGAGAACCTGAGACTAGCGCAGAACAATGTGTACTCGGCGGAAACGGCGGTGACGAGGGCTGTCGCGTCGTGGAACGCTGCGGCCGAGGGTGGTGCGACCGACCTCAGCGTTGAAAACGCTGAAATTGAGGAAGCGAAGGCGATGCGCTCTGACGCCTACACCGCCTTGGAAGACGCGCAGATTGCAGTCCAGCCGACACTGCCTGCCGGAGAAGTCCTCTACTTGGCATCATTGCCGCGCCGGGTGGATGAGGTTTTTGTGCAACGCGGCGACGAGCTCACTGGCGTCGCAATGACCGTCTCTGGTGCGACCCTGACTATTCAAGGAACCATTTCGAAACAGGATGCTGAACTCCTTTCGGTGGGGATGCCCGCCTTGTATGCGGGCCCGGACGGGGAGGAGCTGGAAGCGACAATCACGTCTGTTGACGCACCGAAAGCGACGGCCGGGAATGATTCGGGCGAGGGCGATCAGGGATCTTCTTCCTCCGATCGCTACAAACTCGTTTTGGACCCAGGCTCCCTGTCAGAAGAGCAGATCAGCCAACTGCGGGGCACAAATGTTCGGGTAACAATCCCGGTCGCCTCAACTGAAGGAACGGTGCTCGCAGTGCCGATCGCAGCTCTTTCTGCTTCGCCCGACGGCGGCAACCGCGTGGAGCTGTTGGTCCCTACGACGGACGACCCTTACGCGACGGAAATCGTTCAGGTATCCGCAGGCTTGGCTGCCGGAGGGTTTGTCGAGGTGAAGTCGGATGATTCCCGCATTGAGCCGGGCGCGAAGATTGTGGTGGGCCGGTGAAACGGCAGCGGGCGCAGAAGGAGAAGACGAAGACGAAGGAAGAGCAGCCAGCTGAGCAAGCCGCCCTCGAACCGATTATCAAACTGGACGACGTGACACGCATATTCCCCGGACCTCCCGCGGTTAACGCATTGCGCGGTGTGGACTTGACGGTTATGCCCGGAGAGTATGTGGCGATTGTGGGGCCTTCCGGCTCAGGGAAGTCGACGATGTTGAACACGCTCGGGCTGCTGGACCGCCCCAGCACCGGCACATACCTTTTTGAGGGAACTGACGTGGCGGAACTGTCGGAGGATGAACGTGCGGCACTTCGCGGCGGAGAGATCGGGTTCGTGTTCCAGTCCTTTCACCTGCTGCCAACGCGCACCGTCCTGGAAAACGTAATACTGTCCACCGCCTACGCCGGGGTCCCGAGGTCGCAGAGAGAGGCGCGGGCGAGGGCTGCCCTCGACCGTGTCGGCATGGGGCACCGCGTTGACTTCTACCCAGGCACGCTTTCTGGCGGGGAGAAGCAGCGCGTCGCGATTGCTCGGGCCGTAAGCACAACGCCACGCCTACTTTTGGCGGACGAACCAACAGGGAACCTGGATCAGACGAACTCCGAGGGCGTGATGGCACTGTTCGAGGAACTTTCCTCCGACGGCCTGACCATCGTCATGATCACGCATGACAACACGGTCGCCCAGAGTGCGCACCGCCGCGTCAGCATCAACGACGGGCGCCTGACGGAGCTGCGCGAATGAGGTGGCCAAAGCGGCCGCACTCGGCTGGGAGGGCGAAGGTGCGGCAACGCCCTCGTCCAAAAGATTCCGGCGGGTTCACGGGGCGGGATCTGATCCATGAGTCCTTGGAGGGAGTAGGCGCGCGCCCATCACGCCTTTTCATCACACTTTTGGGGACGGTTTTGGGCATCGCATCCTTGGTGGCAACACTGGGCCTCGCGCAAACAACAGCGGGCCAGATAGCGCAAAGTTTTGACTTACTATCAGCGACGCGGGTCACCGTGGAGCCGGGGAAAGCAGAGGGACGAGGTGGGACGGAGAAAGTGACGGCCGCAATCCCATGGAATGCGGTAGAGCGGGTTGCTGATCTGGCAGGTGTGGAAGAGTCGTTCCTGTACGCACCGGTCGAACCTAGACCGGAGGTTTCGGCGGTTCAGGTTGTGGACCCAGGGGAAGCCGCGGTTGCTCCACCTCCGGTTATTGCGGTGTCGCCACAGATGCTGGACGTTGTCGATGGGCAGATTGCGACAGGCCGATTCTTCGACTCCGGCCACGATGACCGTGCAGACAGAGTAGTTGTCCTCGGACAAAATGCCGCGGAGAAACTTGGGATAAACAGGGTCAGTGGGTCGCCGGCGGTCTTCATTGAGGGCAGGGCGTACTCGGTGATTGGGATTCTGGGTTCAGTGGGGGCGAGGACAAATCTGCTCGACGCCGCGATCGTGCCCATAGGAGTAGCGAGGGGCGAACTGGGGTTATCCACAATAGCCGCCCTGGATATTCGCGTTGCGGTGGGGGCAGGCCAGTTGGTCGGTCGGCAAGCACCGATTGCTCTAGACCCGAATAATCCGGACGCGTACAAGGTGAAGGTGCCCAGCGTTTCGTCGGGAATGAAAGAAAAAGTTGCGTCCGACATTAACGTGCTTTTTGTGGCTATCGGGGTTGTTGCTCTCATTGGCGGCGGAATCGGGATCGCGAACGTGACCTTGTTGTCGGTGACGGAAAGGCGCGGGGAGATCGGTTTGCGCCGGGCCTTGGGTGCGCGGAAGCGTCAGATTGGCCAGCAGTTCATGTTGGAGTCCCTCGTCACTGGGGTTTTGGGGGGACTCATTGGGGTGTCCCTCGGCCTGTTCGTAGTGGTGGGCGTGTGTCTGGTGCAGGGCTGGACCCCGGTGTTAGCCGCATGGGTTCCTTTGGCGGGCGTTGGGATGGGTGCGTTAGTTGGGCTCGTCGCGGGCACCTATCCCGCGATGAAGGCTGCTCGGATTGAGCCGGTGGACGCGCTGCGGGGTGTCTGAGCGACGGGGAACTCCTGGATTCGCAGCGCCGTTCCTTGCACTCCAAGTGCTTCCCTGTCCCTGATGTGCCTCCCGGAGCTCTCGGTGCCACTCTTTAGGGCCATTACCTATTCATAACGCGGATAGTGAGGACATGGAACCACATTCAGGACACGGAACCACATT
>CAYFRT010000134.1:0-3372 GCA_964345585.1 uncultured Actinomyces sp.
GTCATGTGCGCTTTTCTCTTCCTATTTTCTTCTCAGGCCGTGTCCGTTTGTTAACTGTTTTCGCCCGCTGCGGCTTCTGCGGGTAGTGCCCGTCGATACCGCTGGAGGAACGTGTCGAAGCCCGCAACGTCTTGCGGGTCTGGGGTGACCGAGGTGGACTCCAGGTCAGCAAATACTTTTGCGTCAAGGAATTGGGGCAGGGTCATCTCGGCCGCATACTTCTTTGCATACAGGGCCAGAAGTGCCATACCCCAAGGGCCACCTTCACCCGCTGTTGTTTGAACTTCCACCGGGATCTTCAGTGCCCCTGCCATCAGGGTTTGGGCGACCAGCGGCGTCTTGAAGAGGCCGCCGTGAGCGAGGAGGCGATCGACACGGATGCCCTCGTCCTCCACCAAAATATCCATGCCCAGCCGCAGAACTCCGAAGATCGACATCAGTTGGGTGCGCATGAAGTTCGACAGCGTAAGGGACGAATCGGGGGTGCGGAAAAAGAGTGGTCGGCCGTGGTCAATCCCGGCGATCGGCTCACCCGACAGGAAGTTGTACGCAACTAGACCGCCGCCATCGGACGCGCCTTCCAGCGCTTTGGCGTAGGCCAGGTCATACAGTTCCGGGGTGGAAATGTCGGCCCCCGCGGAAGCCAAGAGATCGGCGAACACTCCGACCCACAGGTCCCACTCTGAGGCCCCGTTGTTGGAGTGAACCATTGCCACTGGCAACCCGTCGGGGGTCGCCACCATGTCTAACTCTGGGTGAACTTTCTTCAGGTCGTTTTCCAGAACCACCATCGCAAAGATCGAGGTCCCAGCGGACACGTTTCCGGTGCGGGCCGCAACAGCGTTCGTCGCCACCATTCCGGTGCCTGCGTCGCCTTCCGGAGGGCACATGAGCGTGCCAGCTTCCAGCTCACCGGAGGGGTCCAAGAGCAGGGCGCCTTTCGCGGTGAGGCTTCCAGCGTTCTGCCCTGCAACCAGGATCTTCGGGAGAAGGTCGCGAAGGCTCAGGTCCACCCCAGCTTCCTTCAGTAGTGCGTCGTATTGGCCCAGACGCTTTTCGTCATAGTCACACGTGGCGGGGTCAACGGGGAACATTCCGGAGGCGTCCCCGATTCCGACCACGTCTTCGCCCGACAGCCTCTGGTGAACCAGGCCTGCCAAGGTGGTAATCGACCGCACGCTTCCCAGATGTTCTTCCCCGTCGAGGACCGCTTGGTACAGGTGAGCAGAACTCCACCGGTGGGGCATGTTGAAGGAGAGCGCCTTGGACAGCACCTCGGTTGCGGGGCCCGTGTTCGTGTTGCGCCAGGTGCGGAAAGGCACCAGCAGTTCGCCGTCCTCACCAAGGGCAATGTAACCGTGCATCATGGCGGAAAAGCCGAGGGATCCCAGCCGCTTCAAGCGCACCTGGTATCGGTTTTCCACATCGTCAACCAGGGATCGGTATGCGGATTGCAGACCTTCCCAGATCTGGGCTTCAGGATAAGACCAGAGGCCGTCGGTTAGCCTGTTCTCCCAGTCGTGAGCGCCCGTTGCAAGGAGAGCTCCACTTTCGTCAACTAGCACCGCTTTGATTCTGGTTGACCCGAATTCGATTCCGAGGGCTGTTTGGCCGTCCTCGATCATCTTTACGGCGTCGTCTTTTCGTTGTTCAGCAGATCGGTCTTCTTGAAGGTAGGTCACTTTGGGCCCTTTCGGCGGCGAAGCGGATTAGGCGGAAACTTCGGGCAGAGCTTGGATGGAGACGTCGAACCGGGTTTCCTCGCCCGGGGCAAGAACAATGAGGTCGGTTCCGGAGTTGAAGGCGTCCGGCGGACACGTCATCGGTTCAACAGCGACGCCACGGCGGTCCAGCGTTTCCCCGCTGTACACCTGGACCCAGGGGGCGGAGGCGGACATCCGAACCCCTCGTCCAGTGTCGTTGCAACGAAGCGTGACCTCCCAGTGGGCCGAATCAATTCCGGTGAAGGCGTGGTCCACTTGGCGTCCTGCCATCGGAACGCCGCCTCGAAGATCCAGGCGTGTTCCCTCGACCGACGTTTCTTTGACGGGGGCCAGGTTCTCATCAACCTCAAGGACGGTGTTCGCGGGCACCGACAGCGTCGTGTTGTCAGCTGACGCACCACACGTCAGGTAGGGGTGAATGGAGGCGCCGTAGGGCGCGTCTTCCTCGCCGTGGTTCTTCGCGGTGACCGTGATGCGCAGGCCCGTTTGCGCGTCCAAAGCGTAGGTTGCCTGAGCGATTAGTGAGAACGGGTATCCGGGCTCGGGACCAACTTCCGTTGCGAGGGTCACCGAGTCACCCCGGCGTTCTACAACCGACCATTCGGTGTCGTAGGCCAGACCGTGAAGTGCGGAACCGGTTTCAGGTTCGTTGACTTCCAGGTCGAACTTAGTGCCGCGCCATTCGTACTGAGCGCCGGCGATGCGGTTGGGCCACGGAACCAGGACTTTGCCGCTGTATCCGACGGGTTTCTCTTCGGGGTCGTGTGGAACGACTAGGTTGTCCCCGTCGTAGGTCAGAGAGGCAAGGCCTGCGCCTGCTTCTACGATCGTTGCGGCGTATTTTCCTGCGCTTATCTGGATGGCCATCGGATTTCGCACTCCTGGAACTTATCGAGGCGCCGGCCAAAACAGCAGGAAGCGCGAACAGCGACGTTAGCAACCAGCATGGCCGACAAGAATTAGGTTAGCGCTAACATTCTAACATGTAGCAGATCAATTGTAACGATTTGCTAACGCAATTGAGAGGTGCGAGGTTTCCTTGGACAGCTCTAGCCCAAAAGCCCTACATACTCTCAGCGCTGGGGCGGCCTAACCATGATGAAAGCCGGGGCAGTCCCAAGCGCGTTCACCGTATCCACGTGTTCAAACCCGAAGCGCTCATACAGGCGTTTGCTGGCTTCAGTCGTCGATTCTAGAAAAACGGGGACGGGATCCAGGTCTACGATTTGTAGTCGCCGGTCCAGCAACGCCGAACCAATCCCTCGGCCACGCGCCGCCGGAGAAGCGACGAGGTCCCGAAAATACCAGTGCGGCTCCTTCGGCCGATGGGACCAGACGGCCTGGTCGTGAGCGTTGCCTCTTCGCGCCGAGGGCGACAGGCGGTCCGCAATCTGCGACCGCATTCGGAACCACAGGTTGGGCCGAACCTTAGAGACTCCCGGAGGCAGAAAATTCAGCGCCCCCACCACCGTCCCGTCCGATTCTCTGACGACATCGACGTTGCGGTAGCCACCAGCTCGGAGCTCCTGAAAGAAACTCTCCCTGATTATTCTGCGCCTGGCTTTTTCCTTTGGGACAATTGCCGACCAAACGGGGTCGGCGGCAAAAGCGTCGGAGTAAAGATCTGCAATCTGTTGGCACTCGTCCA
>CAYFRT010000135.1:0-3327 GCA_964345585.1 uncultured Actinomyces sp.
TTCGTTGCGCAACCTGCGGGACGCGTTCTGGCGGCCTTTGAGTCGAACTTTTTGATGCGTGGCGCTTCGGGTCCATGTCCGGGGACGCCGGTGGTCGTGGAGACAACGTTTGATGGCGGACAGACCTGGGTGCCCCAGGATCTCAGCAGCGTGTTCAACATGTCTTCTCTGGCCCGAATTGTTGACGTAGGAAACGGGGCTGTTTCCGCGGTGGGGTGGAACCCGGACGACTGTTCGATCCCGGCGGCGGCCGTGGCAGTCCAGGGTGTCTCGCCGTGGGAGGCGTTTGAGGCCCAGAATTTCTGGCGCATCAACTCTGCTGATCCGACGACACTGCTCGGCCCGGCTGGCACCACCGCTCAGCCAGGGTGCACCGCAGTTCAACTCAGCGTCGGTGCGGGTGAGCGTCTTGCTGTGCTATGCCAGGACGCGACAGTGACAGCATCCCTTGACCTGGGGCAAAGCTGGGTTCGCACCGAAGCTCCCCTTGGGGGCGCAGACGCGATCGTCACCGGCTCTAGCAACACCTACGTGGGGAGCGTCGGAGTGGAATCCTGCGATGGCGTGCAGATCACCGCCCTGGATGACGGCATGGCTATTGTCTCCCAGTCCTGCGCGGGTACGGGGGCGGGTGCGGTGCAGGGGCAGGTGGCTCTGGCAACCTCGTACGACGGCAGGATGTGGCTGTGGGCGGGGGATACTCTACTGAACTCGGCAGACGGCGGACAAAACTGGGGCTAGCCTCTTGAGGCTCGTCCCTTGGGGATTGGCCCCGGGGCTCCTGACGGGCTTCTCGCAGGCCTTCTGGTTGTGTCCCGTCGAGGGGAAAACTTCCCGGTTCGCCAGCGGAACTTCCCCGCGCCCACCACACTGGATAGTGCCACTATTAGGTGCAGCCGATTAAGAGCAACCGAAAGGACCGGTCTCATGCCTGATCCGTCTTCCCTCCACGCGGATATCGACGCCGTTTTACCTCTTCGGGAACACCTGGTGGTACTGGGACCTTGCTATTTGAAGATGGTCGAGGACGTCGGGGAGATCCCGAACTCAGGAGAGAACGTCAAGGGAACCCCGCTCAAGGTTTTTCCTGGAGGCAAGTCAGGCAATCAGGCCGTCGCTGCTGGACTGCTGGGGGCGCCCGTGTCTTTGGTTGCGGCGGTTGGAAATGACGAGAGTGGCAACCTCGTTCTTCGGCATCTTCGCCAGGCACATGTGAACACCAAGCACGTGCAAACAGTGGATGAACCGACTACCACGGCGCTGGTCACCATTGATGCCGATGGAGACAGGACAGAGGTTACCTCCGCGGGGGCTAACGACCAGGTTGACGAGAGCATGGTGGAAAACGTCTCCCAACTGATCGGTAATGCCTCTCTTTTGGGTTTGGCTTTGGAGATGCCGCTGAACGCCGTGCAATACGCGATGAAGGTTGCACATGCGCGTTCGACGATGGTTGTGCTGAATCCCTCGCCGCTCCCGGACACGTTGCCCAGTGACTTTCTGGGGCACGCTGACGTGCTCATTTTGAACGAGGACGAACTGGCCGGCCTCCTCGACGTAGACGACATCCATAGCTGGGAACGGGCTCTGGAAGGCTTGCGCGAGCACGGCGTGACCCGCGCGATCGTTACCCGAGGCCCCAAGGGCGCAGTTGTCCTGGAAGACGGGGTGACTGTCGTGGATGCGGTGCCGGTACAAGCAGTTGACACCGATGGTTGCGGTGATGCGTTCATCGGGGCCGCTCTGGCTGCTCTTGCAAGCGATGCGTCGGTTCTAGAAGCGGCCCGGTTTGCCTCCATCGTTGCGGCGTATGCGGCGTTGGGGCATGGGGAGCAGTCCTCCTACGGGACTTTGAAACAGATTGAACAGCGGTTTGGGATCAAGAGGTAGGCACCCACATTTTCGTGATTTAGATCGCGTCAAACCAACGATTCGAACGTAACGCTGTTCCGTTACCCGATTGTTATCAAGTGTCGTTGACATGTTCAAATGTCCCGAGTGCCTTGAAGTGAACCGATTAACCTAGTGGTTGTTGGAGGCCCGTACCATGGGGGTGCGGATCCGGTCGGTTAGGGCACTGAAGTCCGGCGATGCGAGGGGGCAACGTGGCAAAACTCCAAGACGTAGCCCTCTCCGCGGGCGTTTCCACCGCGACAGTGTCTTTAGTCCTTGCAGGAAAGGATGAGGGGCGCGTTTCGCGCAAGACCTCCGAAAAGGTCAAGGCCACGGCGAAAGAACTCGGATACGTCGGTAATGCTGCCGCTTCCAGCCTTCGCACTCGTACAACCAACACAATTGGCTTCCTGTCCGACTACATCGCGGCCACCCCCTACGCAGTTGAAGTGATTGAAAGCGCCAACCGCGTGGCAGGGGACAACGACCAATTGCTGATGCTAGTAAACACTGAGGGCTCGAAGAAGGCCGAACAGTTCGCCGTCGAAGAGTTCCTGCGCCGGGGCGTCACCGGCACCGTAATCGCAGCCATGTTCCACCGCGAAGTTGAGGTTTCCCCCCAAGTTGGGACAAGACGTGGTGATCCTGGACGGCTACTCCAAGGACCCAACGATCCCAGCGGTTGTCCCGGACGAACGCCAGGGAATCCTCGACGTAATGCAACTGCTGCTAGATCGCGGGCATACTCGCATCGCGTACCTTGGTGAACAGGACCGTGAAGGCGCCGCTGCGACGCTTCGAAGAGACGCATACCGGGAGGCCATGTACGCCGCTTCCCTGCGAATCGACAAGGGCTGGGAAATTGAGTGCGATGGCCAATACAAAGACGCCGTAAGTGCCGCTCACACCCTCATTGAGTCCGCGGAACCTACCGCCATCTGCTGCTACAACGACCTTCGCGCACACGCCGTCTATCGGGCGGCCAGGCAGTTGGGCCTGAACATTCCCGAAGATCTGTCAGTTGTGGGCTTTGACAACCAAGAACTTATTGCACCTCTGCTGATGCCACCGCTGACAACGGTCGCACTTCCTCACTCGGCCATGGCCCAGTGGGCTGTCTCCGCTCTTCTGGACGAAAAAGCGGATTCTGATTACTCCCATTACCCTCTCCGATTCCGCTGCCCAGTGGTCGAAAGAGACTCTGTGGCAGAACCGAAGGGATGACCCTTCCCCCAAGAACGTTTTTGCTAACCAAAACAATCAACCAACCGACAAACGAATACCCATCAAGTTAAACGATTGACCAAGGGATCAATCACAACAGATAGGAAACCGAAGTGAACAGAAAATTAGCAGGCTTCGCAGCCGTTACCGCTGTGATCGCCCTCGCAGGCGTTGCGGGTTGTTCTTCCGCAGGCAAAGAAGGCGCAACCA
>CAYFRT010000136.1:0-3252 GCA_964345585.1 uncultured Actinomyces sp.
AAGCGCCGAAAACACCAGAATCAGGTACCACGGGAAGGACGGGAGCGCGTCAAGGGTGGGGTGATCCATACCCAGCCACTCACCAAGACTAAACGTGAAAACTCCGCCAACAGTGAGCCCCAAGGCAGCGACCGCAACACTCCCGAGGCGCGTTACCGATGAGAGGAAATCCGCATCCACCGCATCGGTGACGGCGCCAATAACTTGAGGGAGCGGGAGCAGCAGCAACCAGTTCACAGCGATTGCCGCCGCAGCGCCAACCGGATCAACGAATCCCACCTGCACCAGCAACGTTGCGAATGCCCCGGCCATGCAACTCTGGGCGATCACAACGAAAAGCCTTGGAAAACCAAGGCGGCCAATGCCCACCCCAAGCGTGAACACCAACGTCTGAATCAGGGCGGCCGAGGCCCACGCCATCCACGTGACCCCCACTTGCATACTGATGAAGAACGCAAGCATCGTAAGACCAGCACCGATCACCCACCACGGGGTCGTGGTCGCACGAAGTTGGCGGATCCGCTGCTCGGCTGTAGCGAGGTGATCGCGGCCCTCCTCGCCCGTCTTCCACCGCCTCGAGTCAGCAAGCACGGAGCGCGACAATACCGCCAAATCGGCGGACCGGTTACAGTCGATCAAGTCCAGCGAGTTTGCAGCTTCAGTGGCCGAGGAGGCCTGCTGGCCGGCTCCTTCTGCTTCCACTCGTAAAAGGAGGCCGAAGCTGTGCACCGAAACCTGATCCAGACCCAGCTCCTTGCCACTTGCCTCGATGGTCCGGCATGTTTGACCACTGGTCTCCCCCAACTCCAGGAGCCCGCACCCAAGCGCTACCAGGAAGTTCAAGCGGGCTCTGATATCACCAGATTCAAGCGTCCGGCTCTTTGCTTCGTCTGCGCGGGTCATACGCTGGTCCTAAGCCCCAAAGCAAACCACGTTCCCCAAAAAGCGGCAGATGGGGGCCGGGAATATCCCGTTCGAACTCGATCTGAAACCACCAGTCCATCAAGCCATCAGCAAAAAGGTCCGGGCATCCTCTCTACGACGTTGCGGGGTCCCAAACGAATGGCGCGCGTTCCCGCCGAGAAGCGTTTCACGTCCAAGAGAACTCTGGCGGCGTTAAGTTCCTGGGTTTTCTACGCAAAATGCTCCATAATCGCTGGAACCTGGTGGCCAGCGACGACCCTGTCAGTGCGACTATCACGGTCACCCCGCTGAGACCTGAGCGGCTACAGCGCAGCGGCCGACTGAACCGCTCCGACGGAACAAGAGATCAGGTCCTGCGTCGCCAGTAGCGCTGTCTCGAGCTGCGCATCGGTTCCCTGCGCTCGGCCCTTCCATCTTTATCAAAGTGTTCAGCGAGTTCTGCACAGCCGTTCGTGACAAGTTCAATCGGTCAGCGAGTTCCCGCGTGCTCGCACTTTCAACCTCCCCCAAAGTACGGTCGACACGAGCCTCGGCGGCGTGCCCGCGGTCCCCGGGGAGCGCCTATCACCGCCTGGCGTCGTGGGTCCAATCCGAGCCGAGGCCAAGCAGCACCCGGTCGGTAGTGATCAACGTCCGCCCAGCGCCTACCGACTGTGCGAACAACAGCCGATCAAAGGGGTCGTGCCGTACAAGATCGGGTTCATCAAGAAGGATCGCCGCCTGAGACGATGTGAAGGCGATCTGCTCCAACCCCATCTCCTCAAACACCCCGGGAAAAGCTTCGCCGCCAGGCAAATCGAGCCGACCAAGCATGTGCTTGATTGCTATCTCAGCCACAGAGATAGACGAGTAACCGACAGACTTCGCGCCGCTGATCAGCGCGCGCGAACTCGGACCCAGTGAGGCGCTGTCCGTGAATAGCCACAGCAGGGTGTGGGTGTCGAGCAGAATCACTCGTCAT
Organism: uncultured Actinomyces sp.; assembly: GCA_964345585.1. Lineage (GTDB taxonomy): Bacteria > Actinomycetota > Actinomycetes > Actinomycetales > Actinomycetaceae > Scrofimicrobium. The sequence continues at coordinate 1,886 of CAYFRT010000136.1, forward strand.
CTCCGTAGAACATCTCCCGGATCTCCTGGTTGGCTGAAACGAAGCTGTCCTCGTCGAACGTGTACTTCCCTTTCCCCAGACCGAAAATGACGGTCTTGCCGACATGGGGAACGATATCTACAACCGGTTTCCCGGCCCGCGCAACCGTTACTGACTCACCCTGCAGGACTCGCTCAATCAGCTGGGAGAAATGTGTCTTGGCCTCATGAATGTTGACTTGTATGTCCATGGACTAAGTCTAGTCTAGTCACGGATTAGGACAACCCAGCAGATGGAAATCGGCACGAGTGCGCCAACCGGCTGCCGGTTCTCAATAGCCCAGATTTGCTACTCCTCGGCCGTCACCATCTTGGTCCTCAGCTTCTCAAGTCTGCGAATGGCCCGGCTTGGGGCTCTGCCAGCCCAGCACGGGGTACAGCAGTTCACTCTGGAAGGCATTTTCGACGAGGGCGCCCCTGCTCAGAAGATGAATGCACCCTGGAAAACTCTGAGCAAAACACCAGGAGACCACCCGAGACCACCCCAAGGAGCCACTGCGCTGTCAAAAAGCCTCACGTAGGCGGCGTCCGCACCTTTGCGGCCTAGGGATTTCGGATAGTGGGGCCCTCTCAAGGTGGGGGCGTTACTGAAGGAGAGATCCAGCGATTGTGCCGCAACACGTCGACGTTTCAGCGATGAGTTCAAGGGTCAGTTGTGTCAGGAGGTGATTGCCACCTCGAAGCCGATCAGGGATATTGCCAATGCCTGTGGTGTTGGTTCAGAGATACTGCGTCGTTGGCTGATCAGGTACCGAGGAGCTAATGGTGGCAGCTAGGAAGAGCGCACTGTTCCTGAGCGCGTGCGGCTCAAAGACCTTGAGCGAGAGAATCAAGAACTACGAGCAGAGACGACTTTCCTGAAAAAGCCAGCGCTTGACTATCGCGAGGGAGCAGCGGTGGTGAGCAAGTACGAAGACATTGATTCCCAAGAAACGACCCAGCCGAGAAGAACTCGGTGGTGAAGATGTGCTTGTGGTTGGCGGTGTCTACCTCTGGTTTCTACGGCTGGCTCAAGCGGCCCCAGTCGGATACGGCAGCACACCGGGAACAGTTGGCAGAACGCATCCACCATTTCTTTGAGGTCTTGGACCGGACTTACGGGTACCGGCGTATCCACGCCGACCTGGCCTGTAAGGGCACCGAGTGTTCTCCTGAGTTTGGCCGCCAAATCATGCGTGATCAGGGCCAGATAACGCAACTGTTGTTGCGAACAAGGGGAACGCTGAAACACCGCGTTGCCAATGACCCCGCCATGTGACTCTGCGCTGTGACAACGAAGAGCCTTGGAAAACCAAGGCGACCAATCCCCACCCCAAGCGTGAACACCAA
>CAYFRT010000137.1:0-3250 GCA_964345585.1 uncultured Actinomyces sp.
ACGTTGCGGTGACGGCGTTCGAGGGTGCCGGAAACGGTGCAGGTTCATCCTGCTCAGCACCTTCTATTTCAGAATCGTCCGCCTGCTCCGCTTCTTCTATTTCTTCTTCTTCCTCTTCTGGGGTGGCTTCTTCGGCCTCATCCTCACGCTCAACGGCCTCTTGTGTAACTTCGGATGGGATGATCACGCTTGCACCCTGGTCTGGCGCAGAGCGGAAGAAGAAAAACCAAACGAGGGCTGCCACCACGACCAGAAGCACGAGTGCCGCTACCGGAATCAGCCAGATTCCGGCTGACTTTTTCTGTTCTGGGGCAACCTGCTGGGCTGGCGGAGGGGGTCCTTGCGTGAACCCAGGTGCTTGTGTGGTTGCGGGGAATACTGACGTTCGTTGCGGAGCTTGGCCAGCTCCTGGGGGAGTGGAGGAAATGGGGGCGAACGCGGACGTTGGCTGGGCCGGCATTCGCGAGGTGCGGACGGGCGGAGGGGGCGCTCCCTGCATGGCAGTCGCCGGCAAAGTTTGGGTTGGGGGTTGCAACGGCACAGCGGGACCCTGCGGTGGGGCCTGGTCGGTTACGGCCATGACTTCGGTCTCCACGGAGTCCGTGGTTGGGGTAGAGATAAATTCAGCCAGTTCCGATTCCAGCGTGCTGCTGACGGTTTCAGGAGCCGATTCCGTTTCTGTCTCTGGTACGCGGTCCACTGGCTCTGTTTCCGAGGGGTTTTCAACCGGTTCTGGTTCCAGCTCTGGTTCCAGGATGACCTCTGTTAGTTCTGGTTCCGGTTCGACGTCACGCTCGAGGGGCTCTGGTTCTAGTTGCGGCTCTGAAAAAGCCTCGACCAGCTCAGCCTCCGCCTCAGCCTCTAATTCTGGCTCTGGGACAGCGTCCGTCGTCTCGGGTTCCCCTGCAGGCGCTGGTAGTTGAACAGGTTCTGCGTTTCTGGCCGCGACGACGGCCTTGGCCTGCGGAGTACCGTACTCGCCTAGCCAGGCCAACAACGCCGGGTAGGTGTTTGGATTGTTTGCGACCGTCGCTTGGAGGTCCGGATGCATGCTACAGATCTGTTGGAGCCGAGCTCCGCTGGTGCGCGGGTCGCTGGCTTCGGACTCGACGGTAGCCATCTGGTCCCTTCCGTCTTTGGATTTTCACTTCTCCCCTGGGTTTTACCGCGCGGGTTGGCCCGCGCGATCTGAGGAATGCCAGATCATTATAGACATCACACTGTGAGGACAGCTTCAAGAACCGATGTCTGCCCCTACTTACGTGTCATGTCGAATGAGTAGCCCATTCCCAGCGCAGGGGAGAAAATGTTTCCCGTCGCGGCGGTTGCCGGGGTCTGGGCGGAGGCGTCCCATATGAAGGTGACAGTTGTTTCTGTCCCGGTTTCTGAGTCCTGGGCGGTAAGGGTACCGGTCTGCGCGTTGAACTCTCCTGTCATCGTTCCGATGGTGTCATCTGCCGGTGCGATGGTCATAGTCGTGCCGTTCAGCGTGACTTCCGCAGTTGTCTTGTCTGAGAACCCATCGGGCCAGTTGACCGTCATGTTGTAGGTTCCGGAGAACGGGTCTGCCGCCGGTTCCGGTGCGGGGGCAATGACGATCACGTAGTCTCCAACTGGAATTTTCCCCTCTTTCACAGCCTCGTTGACCGCGGCGAGCGCCACTTTCATTTGCTCTGCCGTGGCTTCGTCGACTGTTTCTGGGTCAAACGCAGCGGCAACGTCAAGCCCGGCGCCTTCGGCTTTTTCAATGGTGGCCTCGGTGGTTTTCCCTGGGGGAACCATGGCCGCGTCGACGAGCTTCTCTCCTTTCGAGGGTCCGTCTTTCACACCCACATAGACCAGGGCATCGTTCACGGTATCGGCAGCTATCTTCCCCACGTGCATTGCTCCAGCAAGGGCAAAATGCGGGTCCTCCAAGTCCATTGCATCAGAGGCTGCGCTGCTGACGCCGTAAGTGGGGAGGCTGAGAAGCCACGCGGTCCCGCTGACATATGACTGGGCCTCCTTCATTCCAGCGTAGACAGTACTGTCTTTCCCCTGGACAACCGCGGCTCAGCCCTTCACGATCTCCAGCACCATATCTGCGCCTTGTACACAGATCGCGACCCCGGCGACCCCAGCAAGTACTGGTGCCCCCAGGGTCATCACCCCGTAGGTGGCGGCAATCCCGGCACCGATAAGAACAACTTTGAGCGCGCTTCGGCGTCCTTGGGTTACGCGAAACAGAGCGTCGTCGACTGTGTCCGCATCCTGCAAAGAGGCGTCGCGGACCACCCCTTGGGAGGAATCCAACAGCCTCTTCACTGTCTTAACATCAGTGTTCAGCATCGTTGCGAGCGATCCGAGCTGTCTGCCAGGTTGCGCCTGGTCGAAGCCCGCAGTGAACCTCTCCTCCCACGTCTTCATTGGGACTGTTGGATGCCGCCCGGGCACATACGCTGCGGGATAAGTTTCCAGGGCTCCAAACCCAGAATCCATGTTGTCAAGGGCAGCCGAGGCTGCCACGTCTCCAATGGCTCCTTCACCCGCTGCACTGGTCGCCCATTCGTCTCCTCCCGCCAAGTCTTCGGAGTCAAGGAGAGATTCGTCCCGCCAGTCTTCCCCGTATTCTGCTTGGAGAGCCAGCGCTGCTCCACGGATCAACTCCTCCGTCGCAGGAAGCGCGGCCTCAATCTGGTCCCATAATGCCTCCAACGCCTGAAGGTCGCGGCTAGGCGACTCGGCCATGTCCAGGTATTCCGAGAACATGATTTGAACTTCGAGATAAGAAGCCAAGGCCAGTACAGTGGCGTGCTGACTGTCTTGTTCCTCCGCAGAAGGTGCCGGAACGGTGACTTCTACGTTCTGGATTTCCTCGTCTGCAGGTTCCGCCGTTGCCTGTTCGATGGTGCCAGATTGTTCGGGTGTATTGTCCGAGGAACCACACGCTGCAATGGGTACAACGAGCGCCACTGCTGCCAGGGAGCCCAAGACGCGCGAGAGGCGTGAAACCGGAAGTATAGATAAGCGCAAAATGTTTGCCGACATCGTTGTCACCGTCCTGTGCAAACCGAGCGGGCCTCCCGATGATGCCCGCTTGTTGCGTTTCCATTCTGCCGTGGCAGACCACCCGGCCGGCTTGATCCGAGTTCACGCAATCTGCCTCGCTCACTCTTCAGCTTGGGCGTCGGGTGCGGGTAAAGGCGCAGTAGCCATTGGTGATTTCGTGGTTTGGCTGCGGCTCCCTATCGGTTACAAAAGAGTGGGGCTG
>CAYFRT010000138.1:0-3176 GCA_964345585.1 uncultured Actinomyces sp.
ACCTCGTCCAAACAGAGGAGAAGCGCCCCGCCGGAAGGTCGCTGTGCCGCACCGTTTGGCATACGATTAATGGAATATCACCCGCTTCAAATAGGAGACCTGCAGCCATGGACCACAAGTTCCGCCGCCCCGCACAACTGGAGCCTGAGCAGGCCGAGGAGATCGTTGGCGATGAGGATCCCGCAGAGAACTCGGAGATCGCTCACACCAGCGCTTGGGCTCTGATGGGGGTTCCGAATGCTGACTTCGATAAGGAAGCGATAGAGCAACTACGTCAGACAGTTCGCACGCAAGGAGTGGACGTTATCGCGTCCGCGTGGTCGCGGCTTCCTGACTTCACTCTCCCGGGCGCCCTTTGGCGGATCTACCTGGTGTGGCAGTGGTACCAGATGAATCCGGAGGTGCTCCGCGAACGCTACCTCGAAGGCAAGAAAGCAATGGAGGAAGAGGGAGTCGCGAACGAAGAAACGGTTCCCGATTTCGACGAGGTGATCCGGGCGGACGAGGGCGTGCTGGCAGGCTACGCCAATGAGGACGATCTGCCTGCAGTCCTGGGATCAAACGCCGCACTCCTGCGAGTTTTGGCCGCAGGGGTTACGTTTGGACCAGAGTGGATTACAGAAGACGATCACAGGTTGGCGCACAGGGTGACTCGACGCCCAGATGCGCTCCTGGCAACGGCAGACGAACTTGATGAAAGCGCTGAGCAGGCGCGTGAGGGAACGCTTGACTAGAACCGTCAAGCCTCCGGCCTGGTTTTCCGCAGACCGTAGAAGAGGAATCGAACATGAGCAGTGACGAAACCGACGTCAACGAAGAAGTCGTAGAGGACAGCGGAAATCAGCCTGTAGAGGTCGCTCTTCCCGGAGAGGTCTTCGTGCCCGCAGACTCCGATGAACTGGTCGGGGAGGAGCACGAGGACGCTGAGTTCGAGCTCGTCGAACCCGACCCCGAACAGGACTCGGTTGATGACGATCAGGACCCGTATACGGTGACGGGAGTCCCCGTGGACACCTCGGGGGAACTTGGGTTAGAACATCCGCTTCCAAGTGGGCGTTACGCGGACCGGGAGCTCTCTTGGATCGCTTTCAATGAGCGCGTTCTTGAGCAGTCGGAAGACGAGTCGTTGCCGTTGCTGGAGCGACTGTGGTTCTCCGCCATTTTCTCTTCTAACTTGGACGAGTTCTACATGGTCCGCGTTGCCGGCCTGAAACGCCGCATCGCGGCAGGTATCGCACAGCCTGGGGCTGCAGGGCTGGCACCGCGAGAGATCCTGGATGTCATTCGCCACCGGACGCGCAAGCTGGTTGCTCGTCAGGCGGAAAACTACCATCAGGACTTTGTCCCAAAGCTTGCCGACGTGGGTATCCACATGAGGGCCTGGGATGATCTGGAGAAGACCGATCAGGACCGTTTGTCCTCGTACTTCCGAAACCGCGTGTTTCCGGTGTTGACGCCGCTTGCGGTGGACCCCTCGCACCCCTTCCCATACATTTCGGGACTTCCGCTGAACATCGCGGTGGTGCTGCGAAACCCGATCTCCGGCAAACGGCACTTCGCCCGCGTGAAAGTCCCGGAGACGTTGCCACGCGTCATCAACGTTGACACTGCAGGCCGTGACGGTCGCCCAGAGAGCTACGTGCGCCGCCCCGACGGAGCCCAATTCATCATGCTGGAAGACCTGATCATGGCCCACTTGGACCACTTGTTCTCCGGCGTTGAGATCGTTGAGGCTCACACCTTCAGGGTTACTCGTAACGAGGATTTGGAGGTCGAAGAAGACGACGCAGAGAACCTTCTGACCGCCATGGAAGAAGAGCTTTCCCGGCGTCGCTTCGGTCCGGTTGTCCGCCTTGAAGTTGCCGACACGATCAGCCCATTCGTGCTGAACTTCCTCATGGCGCGCCTCGAGATCACTATGGATGACGTGGTCAGTCTGCCTGCGCCCCTGGACTACACGTTCTTCAATGAACTCCACGACCTCGACTTGCCGCAGCTGAAGTACATGCCTTTCGTGCCGGTCACGGCGGCGGGGCTGACGGACGTGGAGTCCTCGCAACCAGGCGATATCTTCGCGACGATGCGTTCACACGACGTGCTGCTGCATCACCCGTATGACTCCTTCTCCACCTCGGTTCAACACTTCATTGGGCATGCCGCCCGCGACCCGAAGGTGCTGGCGATCAAGCAGACGCTGTATAGAACTTCGGGCGACTCTCCGATTGTCTCGGCGCTGATAGATGCCGCCCAACGCGGTAAACAGGTGTTGGCGATTGTCGAGGTGAAAGCGCGTTTCGACGAGGAAGCCAACATTTCCTGGGCGAAAAAACTGGAGCGCGCGGGAGTTCACGTCGTCTACGGCATGGTGGGGCTGAAAACCCACTGCAAGTTGTCGCTAGTTGTTCGGCAAGAGGGCGACACGTTGCGTCGCTACTGCCACGTCGGCACGGGTAACTATCATCCGGGAACGGCGAGGGGATACGAGGACCTCGGCCTCCTCACCAGCGATCCTGACGTTGGGCAGGATCTCACTAGGATCTTCAACCAGCTCTCCGGCTACGCACCCAAGTCCACGTTCAAACGTCTGGTTGTGGCGCCGGTGTCGATTCGGAACCATCTCATCGGAAAGATCGAGGAACAGGCAAAGCGGAAACTTGCTGGCAAAGACGCGTGGATCGGAATCAAGGTCAACTCGATCGTTGATGAGCGAGTCATTGACGCGCTCTACCGCGCCAGCCAGGCAGGAGTGCCAATCGATCTGGTGGTTCGCGGAATCTGCGGATTGAAGGGCGGCGTCAAGGGTCTGAGCGACAACATTCGGGTCCGGTCAATCCTGGGTCGCTTCTTGGAACACTCGCGAATCTTTGCCTTTGGGCCTGCGGGTCGTGAGGAAGTGCTCATCGGCTCCGCGGACCTCATGCACCGAAACCTGGACCGCCGAGTGGAAACATTGGTGAGCCTCCAAGACCGCGCTCACATTGACTACTTGGCGGGGCTGATCCGCACGGAGGCGTCCCCGGGAACCTCGTCCTGGCGGATGCGCAAGAACGGCCGTTGGCGGAGGCAGACCGAAGATAAGTACGGCGCACCTCTGCGCGATATTCAAGTGGAGTTGATGCAGGAGGCCTCGTCCCGCGTGGTTGGAAGATAGGGCGGGAGTGGACGTACTTGGACGT
>CAYFRT010000139.1:0-3098 GCA_964345585.1 uncultured Actinomyces sp.
GATAAAATCGAATCATGACATTTGAATGGCCCGACGGTCTCACCAGCGCTGAGGTCGCAGAGCGGCGACCGCCGGAGCCCGAGCAAAAGGGCCGGCGAAAACGCACGAAGATCGCCGTGCCTCGCGGCAGCGTCTTTTCTGTCTTCAACCTGAACCTGGTGGGTCTGTCCTTAGTCCAATTGTTGATGGGCTCCTGGAAAGGCGCCCTGGTAACCACGTTCATGCTGCTGCTGAACACCACCATCCGCTTCGTGCAACGCCGCATCGCGGACAAGAGGATGGAAAGATTCCGCGATTCCCAACTATCCGAGTGCTCAGTCATCAGAGATGGGGAACTGACAGACATTCCGGTCGAGGACATTGTCGACGGCGACGCCCTGGTAACCGGTCCCGGTGATCAACTCTTCGCGGATGGGACCCTACTGGGCCCCGGGGATGTCGTCATCGGCGTGCCAGACACCGACGAAGACGCAGAACCTGGGCGCCACGGACTACACGAGCCCCGCGAGCTCCAAGAACGAACAGTCCACCCCGGCCAGCGCCTCAGAACCGGTTCTGTTGTCCTTCGTGGTCGCGCTGTCTACTTCGCAGAGCTCCCCGTCATCGAGACCACGAGCAAAGCTGCAGCCAAAATCGTCAAAGACCCGAAGACTCGGCTGGAAGTCACCATTACCCGCATCCTCACAGGACTGCTGGTTGTCGTAGTCGTTTACTTACTGCTACTGCTGGCCACTTACCTACGCGTCGACGTTGGCGAATACGGAGATGCCCTGCGGGGGGCAGCACCCGTCATCTTCAGCTTGATCCCAACCGGTATGTACCTGATGATCATGGTCAGTTTGGCGGCAGGCCGCGTGGAATTGGCCCGCGAGGGCGGCGTTGTCCGCACCGCGCAAGCCGTTGAAACCCTGGCAGAAACCGACATTGTCTGTTTCACGGAACTGGGCGCCCTGGTGGGCACGTCTCTCAACCTGACGCTGTGCGAGGACGAGTCTGGGAAGAAACCCTCCGCATCCAGGGTTCGGCAAACACTGGGGGACATTGGCCGCTCCGTGACCGCACAGTCTCCCGTCATCGGTCTGCTCCCCGATTCGTACGAGGGCAGCCTTCGCGTCGTCCAAGAAGAACATGATCAGCCGGGACTAGACGGCTGGTCCGCAGTCACGTTTGGTGAGAAAGATGCCTCGGGAACCTACGTGCTGGGACTCAGAGCAACCATCGAACCGAACCTGTTCTACCCGGTGTCCGTGCCTGTAGTCGAGGACGACGGAACCACAAAGAAGAAGCAGCTGGTCCTGGCTCACCGAGCTGACGCCGTCCCACTCAAAGACGAACGAGGCAACCCCCGCCTACCCGATCAACTGATCCCCCTTGGCGTCGTCACCTTCTCAGATGATCCAGACATGGACACCGCCGACCTGATCCGCCAATATCGTGAAGCCGGAGTCAGCGTGAAAGCGTTCGGTGGCAACGTCGAAACGGTACTCAGCCTGCTCCGGGCCGGCGGGATGTCCGCAGACGAAGTCAAAGAGATCGAAGGCCAGGGCACCATAACCGGCCAAGATCTGGAACAAATCCCCCAAGGCGACTGGGCCAAGGTGGCCCACGACCACGTGCTCTTCGGCGGCCTCACCCCCAGCCAGGCGGGCGACCTCATCAGAGCAATGCGAGAAGGAAACGACTCCGTGACGGTTGTGGGCGATGGAACGCATGACCTGCCAGCACTTGGCAATGCAACACTCGCCGTCGCGCAACCAGCCAGCACCCAGGCAGCCGTCAGCCTGGCCGACATGGTCCTGACCGAAAGTGACCCTGGGATCCTTCTGCGTCTGCTCCGCAAGGGACAGAACATCATCAACCGGTTGCTTGACGTCATGAAACTGAACCTGACTCTGGTCCTCGCCACGGGGATTCTGATTATGTTGGTCCGAGTCTTTAGCGTCGGCTTTCCTCACCTTTCTAGCCAGGGCTCGCTCATCTCCTTGCTCTCAGCCACCATCCCCTCCATTTACCTGGGCTTCTTCGGCAGGCCCCGTAAACCAAAAACGTTCAAAGTCAGTTACGCCAAGACTCTCCTGTCTTTCACGCTCCCAGCTGGGCTTCTGCTGGCCCTCGTCACATTAGGGGTCTACCAATTCCAAATCGCAACAACTGGCAGTTGGCGCACGGCGCAACTTGGAGTCACCTACACGCTGATCTACGCAGCCCTGGCGTTGAACTTGATCATCAGGCCTGAGCGCCGCTTCAATATCCTTATCTGGTCGCTCGCAATAGTCGCGATCGTATTGCCTTTCAGTTCCTTTGCCCGCTGGCAGTTCAAAATAAAGTTCATGAACCCCACGGACTACCTGGTCGTCCTGGTTGCGGTCATGGTGTGGTTCATCTTGACGTCACTGCTTTGGCGTTTGTTGGGGGTGGAGGAGAACGAGGCGCTGGGACGTGGTCGCGCCCGCGTGCGCCGCTGGCACACCTATTGGAAGGAACGCCGTCGCAGCAAAAAGCAAGGTGGCCCTGGCAAGCCCGATCACCGTGGAAAGTCCGAGACGGGAACCGCGACTGTCCAAAGCCACGCGACCGGGGAGCCGCCCAAACCCTGAGCAGTCCCGTTTACTGGCTGGCGTTTATGGTTGTTCGGCGGATCCCCCAAATCCGAACCAGTGCCTCGCACTAGCCCCTCAGAACATCCGCGGCACGTTGATCAGAGCATCCACCATTCTCCGAGGTCTTCATCCTCTCCATTGAGAATGTCCTCGATTATCTCATTCGTCTCTGCAACCGAGAAAAACTTTGGGTCATAGTCTTCGGGGAGCCATTCCTAGACGCACGTCCTCTTCGAGAATCCCCTCGTACCCCTCACGGACCATCCACGGAGCAACAAATGGATCTGACCGCCAGGACCGCCCGCTGGTTCCCATCGCGAAATGATGCAAGTGGTAATCGGCCCAGCCCATCGCGCCAAGAACAATATCCTTGAACTCGGGCAGTCCCATGTCGCTAGCTACCCGGAGCCGACGCCACACCGGAGGCTTCATCTGCTGGAGGTCAATGCGAACGACGTAGGCGCCGCGGCGCGATCTTTTAGGAAACAGTTTTGGGGC
>CAYFRT010000140.1:0-3072 GCA_964345585.1 uncultured Actinomyces sp.
ACTCTCCGACTCAAGCAGCCGCTTCTGTTCGGCCTCCACCACCCGGCGCACCAAGTCGACTTCGGAAACATCTGTGGCTTCAGGGGACTGTTCTGCCATTTCACTGATGGCGGCGAAGTCCTCGAAGGTGCGTTTCTTCTGCCCCAAGATCTCAACCATGCGTTCATCCACAGACTGCTCCGACAACAGTCTGTGCACTTGAACGGTCTTGATCTGCCCCATGCGGTAGGCACGCGCAATTGCTTGCCACTCGGTTGTCGGCTTCACTTGCGGTTCGGCGATGACGACCACGGAAGCGGCTTGAATGTTGAGGCCGACGCCTCCTGCCTGCACCTGTGAGACCAACACAGCGCCGTCAGGGGCGTTGCTGAAGTCGTCGATGATTTGTTGCCGTCTCCCAGCGGGCACGGCGCCCGTGATTGGCCCGAACACTTGGCCGGACGGAGCCAGAGTCTGGGTGATCGCGTCAAGGACTTTGAGGTAGTTAGAAAAGACGACTACCTTGCGCCCGTTTTCCTGTGCTTCCTCGGCCAACGCCATGATCTGCATGAGTTTTGTTGAGGCGTTCCCTTGGAGCAGGGGGGCCTGCCGCATTTTGTGGAACTGCCCGGCGCGCACCGCTTCCTCGTAGGCTCTGCGGTCAGCGGGAGATAAGGGCAACCACTCGTCCACTTCCACCAACTCGGGAAGTTCAGTCAGGACGTCTTCTTGGTTCCTTCTCAGATATGCCGGCGCCACATCGATACGGAATTGTTTGGGTCGCAAGTCGTCTGCGCTCACAACCAGGTGCGGCTGAACATAGGTGACCAAGTTCCGGAATTCTTCGACTCGATTCTCCAGAGGTGTCCCCGTCATAAGGATCGCGTAACGCGCCCGATTGATGAGTGCCTCGCTCCGGGCCGAACGCAATGCCGCGGGGTTCTTCACATAGTGCGCTTCGTCAACAACTACGACGTCCAGGTGCCCCCTAGCAGAAAGTCGCGGCTCGACCCATTCGAGCATCCCGAAGGTGGTTATGGCGACGCCGCCGTTCTTCTGCCACAGATTGAAATTGTGGTGTCTGTCGTCGCCGTGTAAGCGGTACACGTCCAGGTGTGATTTATCCTGAGTCTCGCGAACCCAGTTGGTCACCACCGCGGCCGGGCAGATCACCAGTGTGTGCGTGTTTTGCTGGGCGCTCAGGTGCGCAATGACAGCGAGGGCCTCGATGGTTTTCCCCAGTCCCATCTCGTCGCCGATTATTACTTTCTTTTGTACGAGGGCGAAGCGGGCACCAAAGTCTTGATAACCGCGCAGTGAGACGTTCAGGAGCGACTTATCAAGTTGGGACCGCCGGATGGCTTCCAGAACTTCCTCCGGAAGCTCTCCCTCTGTCGCTTGGACGTCTGCGGTAACGATGCCCAACTCATCAAGCAGCGCGTAGTAGTGAGCTGGGCGATCCAGGAAATCTTGCCAGGCATCAGCCTGGCTGAGCTTTGCGTCAACCTCATCAGCCCAGTCAATGATCCGCTGCGCTTTTTCAAAAAGTATCTCCGCATCCGAGCCGGCGAACACACAGTACGAGGCGGAGGTAACCGAGGACGTCAAAAGGGGTTGAAGTTCCGCCAGTATCCTGTCTAGTTCAGGTCGGTTCAGGAGCTCCCTGGTCCTCTCCCAAATGGCGAGAGCCAAGATCAGCTTTCCCATCGAAGCTGTGGGAGCGTCCGCGTCGATGCGTAGCGGGGTGTTTGCTTGGATTTCGTCTCTAACAGCCCTGGCTGCGTCCATCAGCCGGGGATATGTCTTCGCTCCGATCCCAGGCGCTTCCCTCACCCGCCCGGGAGAAGAGAGGACTTTGTCGACGGTATCGAATCCCGCCTTTTTCAGAGGGGCGATACTAATGCGCTGTCGAGTGGCTGACTTCAGCTCTTCGACCGGTGTAACGGCAAGTCTTTCTTTTGCTGAGGAACTCGTAATCCGCGCTGCTTCATTTCGGATGGACTGTTCGTATCGCTGTTGATTATCGGAGCTTTTGCTGAGGCTGCGGGTTGCACTGGGGAGAGCGCGAAGCGTGGGAGCTTCCCACAGCGTGAGTGGCCCGAGGTTGCTGAGTGCCTTTCCGAGTCCCACCGAGGGCAGCAGTGCGTCCTCAGGCGAAACCGACGGGGCCGAATCAACCGTGTTCCCAAGCTCTCTTAGTATCTGGTGGACGCCAGCGGCCGCCACGACTTCCCTGTAGGAGAGAAGGAAGCGTCCAGAGGATTCCGCTTCAGCCTTGACTGCAGCATCTCTGAATAGCCTTCTTAGGCCGAAGTTCCGCTTCGCGCTCCGAAGCCTCCATGGAAGCTCCGTCAAGATACTGCTAAGCCAAGCCTTTGCGTTGGGGCCCAGTTCGGGTTGTTGCGTGTACGCCGCTAGAGGCCTCAATTGCTTGGTTTCGTTGGGAGTCAGGGGAAGAACGCTCCAGTGTTCGTTGTCTTCCCCACGCACGTTTATCACGCTGCTTCGGAGCTTTTGTGCTGCAGCGATGCCGTCACGCTGTTGCAGTTGTCGTTGACTCTCGATGCGGGAAGCGTCTGACACCAGTGAGTTCAGGTACGAAATTGCCTCCTTCACCTGGTTGCGTTCGCTGCTATTAAGCGCCATACCAAATCACGCTTCCCAGGCCCGCATCAATCGATAAGAACCCGGCTCCAGACAGCGTCTGAGTGTCAACAGGTGGCATCTGTAGTCCGAGGTCGAACACGTCTGGCTTTTGCCACAAGATCAGAGCAAGCGCGACAAGCAACAACACCAGCACCCATGCCCACCACTTTGAACGTTGACTCTTGGGCTCGGTGGGGAAGACTTGGGCGCCGTCGTCCTGGGGCCCCACCAGCGCTGGGTCGGGCAACAACCGTCGCGATGGGGGAGGGCTACCAACTTCGATGAGTCGCTTCTCAAACGGCTCGCCGTCGTAGGTTGCTATCTCTCGATCCTGTTTTTCCATTTGAAGCTCGGCGGCCTGCTGAACAGCCGCTACTGCCTCCTCTTCCTGCTTGTTCCAGTCCTGCTCGGTCCCTAGGGGAGCTTGACCACCGCCACCTCGTCACG
>CAYFRT010000141.1:0-3064 GCA_964345585.1 uncultured Actinomyces sp.
AGCCGACCTGTGGAATCGTTGCTGACTTCCATGAGCACTACCCAAGCATGCACGAGTACCACGACGCGTGGAAGAAACGCATCAGTCCCTACTACTCCTGGCTCATCCGCCGCTACGCAAAGCACGCGGACGTCATCACAACGGTTAGTTCTGGTTTACAACAGGGGTACGAGGCCCAGTTTGGGTTCAAACCTCACCTGGTCGTGAACGCCACACCTTACGCCGATCTTCGGCCGGGAAAAGTTGCGGCGCCAATCAGGCTTGTTCACTCCGGTGCCTGTCAACGTAAACGCAGTCTTGAAGTCATGTTGGATGCGGTTCAGCAGTCGTCGGCAAACGTTACACTCGACATGTACGTAACACCAAACGACCCCGACTACTTGGAGGAGCTCAAGGCCAAGTACTCAACGGAACCGCGGATCAGGTTCAACGAACCTGTCCCTTACGAACAACTGGTCTCTGTTCTTAACGGTTATGATGTCGGAGTGTTTACGCTGCCGCCGCTGACGTTTTCTTATCGGTGGGCACTGCCGAACAAGTTCTTCGACTATGTCCAGGCGCGGCTTGGGATCCTTATCGGCCCGTCCCCAGAAATGGCTCGCCTCGTCCAGCAAATTGGGAACGGGGAGGTGTGCCAGGGGTTCTCTGCGGACGATCTGCAGGTAGAACTTGAAAAGTTGTCTGTGGACAAGGTGGCTCGGTGGAAGCGGGCATCTCAAAAGGTCGCGCTGAAAGTCTCAGCCGAACAGCAATCCGAAGCGTGGGTGGAGGCCGTGGACGGGCTGATTCGGAACTGTGGGAGGCGGAAGCTCGGCATGTAGCGTAAATCAGGAAGCACCAACGCGTCTGGCAGGAACGTGCTTATCCTACTGACTGGTTCGTATCCCGCGAATATCGAGCATGCGTCCTTTGTTCGGAACAAGATAAACCAGTCGGCGGAGGCATTCGACGCGGCTCACGTCTACAGCTTCGATCCGATCGGAGAGGAAGCCCTTCCGCTACCTGAAAACGTAGGATACAAAGGCTCCTTGAAAGAGGTTCCTCGGCCCGAGGGGTCGCAAGCCTTGATGAAACCAGATTCGCTAGGCAGAGCTCGGCGAGCCTTGTCGCAGGAATCTCCTGCTGGTCAGCTTAAGGGCAACGCCGGTCGCGTTCTGGGAAATATCTTCAGCGACACCTGATTTGCGGCGGCCATCCGGAGAGATCTAGAACCGGATGACAGGGTTAACGCGATCTCCACAAGATCACAAGATAGGGTCTGACTGGTGGGGAATCGAGCCTGTTGTTTTGGCGTTGATTTGCGGCGTGTGAATGTGGATTCGGGACTGAGTGCGGGGTCCGTATCGATTCGGCTGGATCGGTGCTGTTTCGCCAGGTTTCCTGCCCGTTCAGGCCATCATTTGGTGGATGTCGAAGAGCTTGAGGAGATTAGTGATCAAGGCAGCGAGCCGAAGCTCTCCTTGGACCGCTTTTTGTCCTCGACGTTTGAAGCGTCGGAGCCCGCGCTGGTCTTTGAGCGTGGCGTTGGTGAATTCGACGGTAACTGAACGTCTAGCGTAGAGCGCTTGGTTCTGAGGGTCAGCGAATTTGTCTGCCATTTGCTTGGCAGGGCGAGTCAGTTTACCTGGTGTCGTTTTACCTCTTTCCGCAGCGATAGGGACTGCTGAACGAATAGGTGACACTTGCTATTCACGCTGCCAGGGCGGCAGGTGTGTTCATAATCCGTTCGCATTCAACGGGTGTCAAGCGCCCCGGAGCAAGTTGCCTCCGGCGCCGGTGGTAAGTGCGCTCGATCCAGGTCGTGATCGCGATACGTACCTCGTCTCGAGTGGTCTGTGGGCGACGGTCCAGGACGTTCTTCTGAAGTAACGCGAGGAAGGACTCCATCGCCGCATTATCGCCGGCTGCCCCGACTCGCCCCATCGACTCGACCAGGGCATACGCCTTCAGACGGCGCTGGAATTTCCGGGGCCGGAACTGACTGCCTTGGTCGCTGTGAACAACGCATCCGTACGGCGTTATCTAAGGCTGCTACCGCAAGGGAGGGCTTCATGCGCGGGGCCATCGAGTACCCCACGATCCGGTTGGAGTAGGTGTCCTTGATCACACACGCATAGAGTTTCCCCTCCCGTGTGGTGCTCAGTGTAGGGTCGGCCAGCGGCGCCCTGCATGGTTTTCACCGTGTGGGTTTCCGCTGGTCGCCCTCCGAACCGGACGTGCCCATTCGTGAGCATCCGGCTCTCCGCATGTTCTCAGGCGGCAGTGGTCCATGGTGTGGGGATTCGTGAGCCCCTGTAGCGGTAGCGTTCCACAGGGATACGCCACGCACGGAAGAACTCTATCCCACCGTCGCGTATCTCCCAGTTGGGGAGGTGGCGACGTACCAGGGTGTGCATGTTCAGTTTGGGGTGTCGTTGCTTCAACCATCCAACAATCCGCCAGAACGCGAAGTGATCTATGTAGCTGAAGGTATGTTTGACGACCCCGTGCTTGAAGTACATGCACCAGCCCCGCAACACCGGGTTGAGGCGGCGTAGCAAGTCAGCCAAGGTTCGGTGAAGTGAACGGCGAGTCAGGCGGCGCACTTTATCCTTGATGGACGCCAACGACTTGGCGCTGGGATACGTGTAGACCGCTGTTTTCCCGCTTTGTCCTCTTTTGCGGCGACGCCGGATGTGCCACCCCAAAAAGTCGAACCCCTCGTCAATGTGGGTCACCTTTGTTTTCTCCTCAGATAGGCGCAAACCCACCTGGGAGAGCACCTGTTGGACCTCGCCACGCAGCGCCTGAGCGTCGGCGCGAGTTCCCCTGATCATGACAACGAAATCATCCGCGTACCGGATCAGTCGCATGAGAGGGGTACCAGTGCGAGCACGTTTGGTTCTGGTCCATTCCGGGCCGAGCGATTCCCACTTGGTGTCAAAATGCTCGTCAAGAACGGACAACGCGATGTTGGCCAGCAGGGGCGAGAGGATGCCACCTTGGGGAGTGCCTGTGTAGGTTTCCCGGTTGACACCATCTTCACTGAGGATTCCCGCCTTGCAGAACGCGCGGATGAGCCGCA
>CAYFRT010000142.1:0-3002 GCA_964345585.1 uncultured Actinomyces sp.
GTGCCCTGTGCGTAGGCAAGCAGTGCCTGGCCAACGCCGTCCTTCCATTCATCGGAAGGCATCAGGGTGAAGTACCAGCCGACAGGGGTCTTGCCCGCATCGAAGTACTCGCCGTCAGCCAAGACCAGCGGGTTGGTGGATTCGTAGCCTTCGAAGCTGTCGAAGGGGGTTACGAAGCCCATTTCGTTGGTGAGGGAGTCACGGCCGGTGTCAGAGGTGATGACCCATTCCAGGAACTTCTCAGAAGCCTTCTGGTCTTCTTCCGAGGCCTTGTTGTTGATGACCCAGTAGTTCTCAGAGCCCGTGGCTAGGCCGTAGTTTTCTTCACCTTCGGCGCCGATGTAGATAGGGAGCATGCCCAGGTCGTCGTCAGCCATTCCGGCGTCCGAGAGGTCGCCGTAGGCCCAGGTGCCGTTCTGCAGGAATACTGCCTCGCCAAGAGCGAACTCAGCCGTTGCGTCTTCCATGGTCTTCCCGGCCAGTGCGGTCGGGTCGGTCGTGGAGTTGTTGATGTACAGGTCGAAGATGTCCTTGTACTGGGGCATGTAGACGCCCTCGATGGTCTCCGGCTGACCGTCAAGGTCTACCTGGGAGAGCTCGTAGAACAACGGGATGTTCGCGAGGTGAGTCTTGAAACGCCAGTCGGAAGAGGCGTCGAAGCCGGCCGAGGTGAACGCACCCTTGATGCCGAGTTCGTCCTTGTGCTTCTGGATTCCTTCAACGACCTCTTTCAAGGTCTTGAAGTTGTCGATCTCGTTGACGTTCGTCACGACAGCGTCAGGCAGCGCCATGTATTCGTCCAGCAGCGCCTTGTTGTAGATGATCCCGTAGGTCTCAATGACGTAAGGGATGCCGTAGACGTAGTCACCGTCAGGGCTCTCAAGAGCCATGCTCTTGTCCTTGAGGTGCTTGTAGATTTCGGTGTCCTTCAGGTTCGCCGCGTAGTCCTTCCACGTGGCGAGGCCCACCGGGCCGTTCACCTGGAAGATTGTCGGCGGTTCGGACTTAGCCATTTCGGACTTCAGCGTGCTTTCGTACGTGCCCGAGGCAGCGGTCTGCACAGTCACCGGAACGCCGGTTTCGTCGGTGTAGGCGGCTGCGAGCGAATCCCAGGCGTCTGCCTGTTCCGGCTTGAAGTTCAGGAAGTAGACCTGACCGGCCTCTTCCGAAGTGCTTTGACCCTTGTCGTCGGCGGCGTCTTTGCTTCCATCAGATGAGCACGCTGCTAGCGAACCAGCTAGCGCTGCTGCCGCGAAAAACGCGGCGCCCATGCGTAGAGATTTACGTATTGACATTGGCTGTCAGGCCTCCGTTTGTCGAGTTCTCGAGGCTAGGCCCAAGTCGGCGCCCCCGCCTCCGATAGGAAGAACTTTCCTGTCGCCCAACAACCCTACGCACCCCGCTTCGAGTGCCGCAACCGAATCGCCGACCCGTTACTGGATGGATATGTGTTTCGAGGTCCCTCGGCTCTGGCAACGACTACCCGAAGCGCCCGGAAAGGTAGTCCGCAGTTTCGCGGTTAGACGGACGTGAGAACATCCGAGCGGTGGCGTCGTATTCAACGAGTCTTGCCATCGCCCCCGGCTCGCCCACGTTGAAGAACGCGGTTCGATCGGAAACCCTGGAGGCTTGCTGCATGTTGTGAGTGACGATAATGACCGTGTATTCCTCGCGCAGCGTCCCGATCAGATCCTCGATCCCCGCCGTTGAAACGGGGTCGAGGGCAGAGGTGGGTTCGTCCATGAGCAGCACCTCAGGCGCTACGGCGATGGCCCGGGCGATGCACAGCCCCTGCTGCTGCCCACCTGAAAGCGAACCGCCCGGCTCTCTCAGGCGGTCCTTTACCCCTTTCCACAAGTGAGTAGAGCGAAGCACGCGTTCCACAGTGTCGTCGGCTTCTGCACGCGGAAGTCTGTGGGCGTTCAGCTTCAGTCCCGCCAAAACATTAGAGCGGATACTCATCGTAGGAAACGGGTTGGGACGCTGAAACACCATGCCGACTCGGCGCCGCACGTCGACCGGGTCCACGCTTGGCCCGTACACGTCCTGCCCATCGAGCAGGACCTGTCCCGTCACCGTCCCCCTCTGGTCACCTCATGCATCCGGTTGACCGTGCGCAAAAGTGTGGACTTTCTCGAACCGCTGGGTCCAATGAAGGCCGAGACGGTGCGTTCCGGGACTTCCAAACTCACATCCCCAATCACGTGGTGCCCTCCGAACTCGCACGCACGTTCCTTAGCGCGACGACCGGGACTTCCAGGGCAGGGGGCGTGTCAGGAATGACAGGTTTAACCTTCAGGGGCATGTCTTTTCTCTCTGGAGTGGGGCTCATCGGGCTCTCACTATCGCCCGGCTGAGGAGGCGGGCACCGAGGTTCAAGGCGATCACAATCGCCATTAGCATCAGGGCGCCCGCCCACGCCCGCTCCAGGTAAGGGGTCGGGTCCGGGCCCTGGCTCGCGTACTGGGTGTAGACGAATACGGGCAGGGACATCATGCGTTCGGAGAAGACGTTGTAGTTCATGCTCGCGGTGTAACCGGCGACGATAAGTAGCGGCGCGGTCTCCCCAATCACCCGCGCGACAGCGAGCACGATTCCTGTCACGAGCCCGCCAAAGGCCGTCGGCAAAACGATCCTTGTCACCGTGGTTCGCCTCGAAACACCTAGCGCGAGGGACGCCTCCCGAAGTTCGTTTGAAACGAGGGAGAAGAACTCTACCGCTGATCGCACGACTACTGGAATCATCAGCACTGAAAGCGCGATCGCTCCAATGAAGCCGCTACGCACACCCGTGTCCGCGAACAGCAGCGAGAACAATGCGTAAGCGAACAGCCCTGCGACGATCGAGGGCACCCCCAACAACATATCTACGCCCAAGGTGATGGTGCGGGACGCTCGCGCACTCGCGTATTCCGTGATGTAGACGGCGGCGGCAATACCAATCGGGATTGGCCTTGCCCCGTTTTAGTGGACACGTTTCTTATGCTGCTTGTTGGTCCTTG
>CAYFRT010000143.1:0-2970 GCA_964345585.1 uncultured Actinomyces sp.
GGGTCGGCGGCAAAAGCGTCGGAGTAAAGATCTGCAATCTGTTGGCACTCGTCCACGCGTGCTGGTTCGGTTTCCACTTCGACCGACACCCCGTCCCTTCCACTTTCGTAAGACTCATGCTCACACCGGCCCGTTGGCGACCGCATCAACTTTACCCGCCAGATTCCAACGGCCATTTTGCCATCATTTCTGACATCGAGGATCGGACGGCTCGCAACGTTTGTCCCGGGCATTCTCGAACAAACTATGCTGCTTGAACACTATTTCCACAAAACTTGAGGGGCCGCGCATGGAAGAGAACCCTCTCCCCGCCTCCTCGCACGGAGGCACCGACAAGAACAGGCCGAGGACGATCGTCACCACGGACCCCGAGCTCGACGACCTGAACTCGATGCTCCAACTGCTCCTTTACAGCAACGAAATCGACATCCGCGGGTTGGTGTACTCCTCAAGCCAGTTCCACTACGCGGGGAACTCTGCCGCTGGTGTTGAACCGTACCGGTGGCCCGCCCCCGAGGCACGCCTTCACATAGATCAGGCGGTAGACGCTTACGCGCACTGCTACTCGAACCTGCTGGTTCACGACCAGCGTTATCCCTCCCCCGACTATCTTCGCTCCATCACCAAGATCGGGAACGTCGAGAACGTGGGGGAAATGAGCGCCCCCACACCCGGCTCGGAGCTCATTTACCAGGAGATCCTCTCACCCAGCACGCGGCGTCTGTTCCTCCAAGCCTGGGGTGGAACGAACACCATCGCGAGGGCGTTGAAATCCGTCGAGGAACAATTCTCCGACGATCAAGGCTGGGACGAACTTCAAGAGGAGATAAGTGCACGCCTTGTGATCACGGCCTTCGGTCAGCAGGACTCAACATTTCGGGACTACATCCGACCTTCCTGGCCGCGCATTGAGTTCCGCGAAGTTTCTACCGAGACCTGGGGGTATACGGCCCGCAACGTGGTTCCGGGCAAATGGCGACACTATTTGGACGCGGCTTGGATAACGCGGAACATCAGTTCCGTTGGCCCTATCGGCGCCACCTACCGCGTCTGGGGTGACGGGAAGCAGATGGCCGCGGGGTTCGATCTCGAGGACTATTTCGGGATCCCAAACACAACTGCCGAGGAACTTGAGAAGCAAGGGTTCACGGTTTGGGGGCCCGTCCAGGAGGCGGGATCTTGGATCTCAGAAGGCGATTCCTCCAACTTTGTGTTGCTCATTGACAACGGTTTACGCTCCCACGTTCACCCCGGCTTTGGGGGATGGGGCGGCCGACAAGAGCAGGACCCAGACGACCCGTATTACTGGGCCAATAGTCTTGCCTCGGACAGCATGGAAGAACATGGCCTGCGCGCCGACCTTGCAAGCAGTCGGTGGTTTGAAGACTTTCAACGGGACTTCGCCGGGCGGCTTCGCTGGACGGTTGCTTCCGAGTTTTCCGAAGCGAACCACGCGCCGACAGTGAGCATCACACCGGGTTTAGACCTTCAGGCTGCTGCCGGCACAACCGTTGACCTCACCATCGACGTCACCGATCCTGACGGTGACGATTGGTCAGCAACCTGGTTCCAGTATTTGGAGGCTGGAACCTGTCCGTACCTCGTCCCCCTCACCGTCGACGGGTTCGGGAACGCGAAGATACACATCCCGCGGGAAGCCCAAGCAGGGCAGACAGTCCACCTGATCTGCCGCGTTGAAGATGACGGAACCCCGCGCCTCGTCTCATATCAACGAGTGGTCCTCGCTGTCGCCGAACAAATGTAAGGGCATTAGTGCACTCCGCCTCCCCGATACGCGACGAGTCATCTCATCGGAGGTGGTTTACTTTGAAATATGGTCACCTGCTTATGTCTGGATTTTGGGGGCAGCTCCGTCAAATACGCGCTGGTGGATTCGACTGGCGAAATCTCAGAGACCGGCAAGCGGGACGCCCCTTTGGACTCACCCGAACAGTTCGTAGATACTGTCGCGGAAATTGTCGAGTTGTATCAGCCAAACATCCAAGGTGTGTCGATCTGCGTGCCGGGTTACGTAGACCCAGACACGGGTGTACTTCAGGGCTCTGGCGCATATATAAACCTTTGGGGACTCAGCATTCGCGATCTGGTTGCAGAGGCCGTTTCGGTGCCGGTTGCGGTAGAAAACGACGGGAAGTGTGGGGCCCTGTCTGAGTCCTGGTTGGGGGCGCTTGCCGGCACCCGGACGGGCGCAGTTGTCATCCTGGGGACAGGCCTTGGCGGGGGCATAGTAACTGACGGCCGGGTACATCACGGCAGGGGGCCGTGGCAGGCGAGTTCTCCTATCTCTCCACGGATGCAAATGACATGTCGGCCGCCAGTTTTGCCTACTACTCGTGCGGAGCGGCCGGCCTGGCATACAAGACCTGCAAAGCTAAAAATCTTGACTTAGCAAGCCAGGACTCCGAACCTTTGCTCCGATACATGGACTCCCTCATCGGGGACCACTATCCGGACCCTGACTCAAGACCCTTGCCGATTAAGGCCGATGGCAAGCAGATCTTCCGTTGGCTGGAGGAAGGGGACCCCGTAGTTGAACGGATCTACACGGAATTCATCAGCTCCTTACGCCAGGTGATCCACAACATCCAGATCACGGTTGGGCCAGATCTCATCGCGTTGGGCGGCGGCCTGAGTCTTACCCCCCGGCTCCTGCCCGACCTCCAACAAAGCCTGGATCGCTACTACCAAGAAACAAAGCTGGACCCGGTCCTCCAAGCCAGCATCGTGCGTTGCCACTACCAGTCAGAGGGCAACGTCTTGGGTGCGATGGCGAACTTCTTAGCAACGCATCCGGAGATGAACGAGGCCACCTGACACGCACCCGCCTCCTCCAAACACGAACCCAACCTGACAGTTACTAACCTCCTGGGACAGCGGGGTGGGATGCAGGAGATGTGCCGACCTGTGTGAGATCAAACGCGGGACCAGCCCTCGCCCGTGCCCTGATAG
>CAYFRT010000144.1:0-2955 GCA_964345585.1 uncultured Actinomyces sp.
GTAGTATCCTCCGCTGATTCGCCGGACCAGTGTCCTAGGCTGCTTGGTCTGAGGAAAAAGTGAGTCCAGAAGGTTTTTATCACTGTAGGCACCCACTAGGTGTGGCGGATTCAGGAACCAGATGATGTCGTGAGTGAGGACATCCTGCGAGAGAAAACGTACATCGAACACCCCCGTTGCCTGCTTGAAGAAGCTTGTGAACCGGGGATCCATCGTGAGTCCGTACTGACCCCAATATTCTTTCAGGTTCGCCAGCTCATTTGCGCTAAGCACATCCTTGACTGGCCTGTTGTAGCCCCATTTGCTGAGAATACGCAAAGACTGCTCGCGTCTACGTGCTCTGAGTCTCTCCAGCTTGCCTCGTTCAATGAACGAGCCTAGATTCATTGTCGGCATGACTCATCCCCCGCCCATCACAGCCCTGTTCCACTTCCAAGTAGTCTAGAGCCTATGAGCACGCCGGATGAGAATGAGCTTCTGTTAAACAAGCATGGTTGGACGCAGCTTCTTGATGGCAAGGGCTACTTCTGGTGTCAGAGTTGGCAGACGATGCCCACATGTGTTGCGGATCTTAGTTGGACCGTATCGGACTTGGCCCAGATAACCGGTCACTGGGCGTTGATCGACTTGCGGGATGACACTCCGCGGCTAGCTGTTGACCGGCAGCGCAGCCGCCCTCTGCTGGCAACAAAGAGCGGTGCGGTATGGCTGATAACAGATGACATTGAGCAGCTGCGGGGTCGCATACCCTTCACCCAAGACGAAGCTGCCAGCCGTATGCTTCGTTCCTTCGGTCATACTCTCGGAAGCAGCACGCTTATAGAGAATGTGTGGGATACACAAGCGGGCACCGAGTTGGTGCTGTGCTGCACCCCTCCAAGAACAGTGCCATATGCGGATTTCGTCGTATCGGATGAACCGGTCGACTCTCAAGCGGAATTCTCTGCTGCCATGCGCGAAGCGGTGGACGTGTCATTCTCGCGGCTTCTGAGGGAAGTCGGGGACCGACAGCTAGTTGTCCCCCTTTCTGCGGGGGCCGATTCTCGTTTGGTTCTAACAGCGCTGCGAGACCATGGCGCGAAGAATGTCATTGCCTTCTCTTACGGGATTCCATCTGCACCGGAACGCCAGACTGCGGAGGCCGTCGCCCGCGCTCTTGGCTACCCGTTCCAGTTCGTTGAGCAAGATGCGGCCGAGATCAGGGATGCATGGCAACCCCAAGCGGACGCCTACCTGCGCTCCGCTTGGGGTGGGACGTCAGTGCCGTTCACTCAGGATTGGTACCCAGTGAAGAAGCTTCTTGACGAGGGAGAGATAACCCCCGATGCCGTCGTCCTGCCCGGCCACTCGGTTCCAACGGTGCGCCTTCCAGAAGATGCGTATGAATCGGCACCAGAATTCGAGGCCGTTGCTGCAAGTCTGACGCTCACGCAGCCGCTGCCTGAGAACGATGCGGCGGATATCGTGCGCGATCCGCACTATCTTCGTGCCCTGCGAGAGACCGCCAAACAGATGAATTTCGGTGAGCGCAAGAGAGACAACATCAACTTGTGGCGCCGGTTTGCTCTCAAGGAACGCCAGGCGAAATTGATTGCGAACTGGGCCCGCGTCTACGAGCACTTTGGGTTGGAATGGGCATTTCCCCTGCACACGCAGGAGATGTGGACTGCAAGAGGCAGCGCGTCTGCGTCTCTGATGCAGCGTCGTCGCGGCTACCTTGAATTTGTCCAGCAGTACTTCGAGGAAGTCGCCAAACAGGCGCCCCCACCCCTAAAAGTGAGTGCGTCCGTAGCCACCGCACCGCACGGTAGTGGGCTGCCTCTCTTTCCCGCCGCGACACGCGGTGGGGGCGAGGACGGCGGCGTGCAAAAGACCTCAGTCACCCAGACGCCTGAACACGTTTCCAACGCAGCTGGATCTGCTTTTCGCAAGCTCGTGCGTTCTTCGGCCATGAAGCCAGTCCGCCAAGTTGTTGACACAGTGCGACACCGTGCGGCTAGCGGGAATGCGCTCACTTCAGAGGCGTATCGCAAGCCACGCACGGTCCTAGGAAAGGTTTTGCGGGTCGAAAACAGGAGTGCAGTTGGCATCCGTGCCGAAGAGATGCTGGCAGGAACTGCTGGGTCGGGGATAGATTTTTTTGATTCAGCGCCTAGCAAGCTTGGTGCGCTGCGAAATGAGGTCGCCGCTTGGGTTCTCCCTTTGCTTCCCTTATCACTGCGTCAAAAGATCGCGCCGACAAGCACGTGGTCCCACGCGGACTTGAAGGTGGTCGCTGACCCGGGACGGAATAAGAGGTCTCTGCTTATTGGACCTGCCAATTTCGGTTCCCAGGGATATTACTGGGCCCGTGCGGCGGAAACTCTTGAGGGGGTGTCTGCGGCGAACCTCAGGTTCAGCGACAAGGATCTTTCTCGGATCGGCCCAGCAGACACAACAGTGCAGCGCGATGTCGGTAGAAGGTCGCGTCGGTGGGCTAGGCGCCAACAGCGGACTATAGAGGACCACGTGAGTCACGTTCTGATCGAAGCTGGTCAACCGCTATTGGGAGGACTCTACTCCGGTCGGCTTCGCGCGGAAGTCGAGGCTCTAGAGGCCGCCGGTATTAAAGTCGGGCTGGTTAGTCATGGGAGCGACGTTCGCTTGCCCTCGCGGCACCGAGCGCTCGAACCCACGTCCCCTTTCTTCAAGCCCCTCAAAGGACTGACCGAACGTTTGGAGCTCCAAGCACGGAACAACCACGCCGCGATGGATGAGCTAAATCTTCCTGAATTCGTATCAACCCCTGACTTGTTAGCTTTCCGACCCAACGCGACGTGGCTTCCTGTCACAACTGATCCGAAGAAATGGCACCACATCGAGCCGACCAAGCTCACCAACACCAAGCTGAAAGTAGTTCACGTGCCCGGCGGTACACCGGCGCTGAAAGGCGCAGATTCCATCAACGCCGCCATG
>CAYFRT010000145.1:0-2907 GCA_964345585.1 uncultured Actinomyces sp.
ACGGGCAAAGCCAAGAAGCGCACCAACCTGTGGCACCGGAGCCTTCGCTAGGCCCTCGCCGGGCTCTGCGGAACCTACAGCACCGTAGCGCTCGCTAACGCTGCAAACTAGAGGCGGCTGCTCCTGCACCCAAGCAATTGGGTGCGAGGGTGGCCGCCTTCGTCTGTCCCAGAACCAACCCCTAAGGTCCTCCTAATCCCCGCGACCCAGTGCCCCTCACGCTCGCTGTCCCTGATGTGGTTCGCTGTCCTCAATGCGCTTCCCTGTCCTTAATGTGTCTGTCGCAACAGTGTTCTGGCGTCAATTCGTTGCACCAGCAGCTCCGGGAGGCACATCGGGGACAAGGAAGGACAAGATTTGAGGGACGCCGCGTAGCGGCACTGCGCGCGAGCGGCTATTCGCGAGAACCCCAACCAAACCAGGCACACCAGACA
Source organism: uncultured Actinomyces sp. (assembly GCA_964345585.1). Taxonomy (GTDB): domain Bacteria; phylum Actinomycetota; class Actinomycetes; order Actinomycetales; family Actinomycetaceae; genus Scrofimicrobium. Next base: position 435 of record CAYFRT010000145.1, read on the forward strand.
CTGTCGAGCCCGGGCAATCCCGCACCCGCAATTCGGCGCAGTTTGGGTTGATCTGGCAGCAAGAACCCAGGTTAATCTGCCAGTGTGTGTCGACGAGTCGATGTCCGACGCGTCTTCAAGAACGTCAGAGAGTACCTAATGGGCGGGACACGCTTGCGCTAACCCCAAAGTTGGTCCTAGGAAAAATCGACGGGCAGATGAACTACAGATTTATCTTCGCCGGGTCTCCATCTTCACCGGGCCGGTCCCGAAGAGTTGTGGCCGGCGACTCGAGGAGGCTCCGAGCTCACTGAACCGAGCACGCCGTTTCCAGCAACAGGTCACGAATCCAGGAGTTCCGCTCATCGGCCGCGAAACCCCGCGCGAAGAAGCCTTCCTGGCTGGGACTGAGCTTCCGCAACTGACCACCCAGTCGCTGCATCGTCCTCTATCTGGGTCGGTGACGAGACTACGTCGCATCCAGCTCACTCAGAGGACCAGGGCTCGCCAACAGCCGAGAGGGAACCATGCTGAAGGTAACCTACCGTGGACGGACCTCGCATCCCACGCCGTCCTTATCCGCATCAAACTCTTGTTGCCAACCCGGGTCACTTGGGTAGATGGGGCGCCCCAATTTGTCCCAGACATCCTTACAGTTTTTGCACACCGGGGCCGCTACACTGCTACCTCCGCCGGAGCCCGCTGCAACGTAGCCCTGCCAAACGCCGTTAGAAGCGAACCTGTTGAGGCGTCCATCAATCGTGTACTGTCCAGTCACCATCGCCCCTGATGGTTTCAGGTAGTACCAGGACGAGCCCAACTTGAGCCAACCAGTCTTCATCGCCCCAGACGAACTCAAGTAATACCAGTCTCCTCCCTGTTTTGCCCAGCCGGTGCGCATCGCTCCGTCCGCGCCAAGGTGATACCACTTGCCCGAAGACTTGATCCACTTGTCCGTTACGTTAGACCCCTTGCCATCGGCGTAGTACCAAGTCCCGTCCTGTTGGTACCACCCCGCGGGCCGCAGCGCGGGTTCCGGAGTCACAGGATCACGTTCGCTCTCCTCAGAGGAACCGTCGACGACGACGCGGGTCGTTGCGTCAAGTTAAGCTTCACTCGCCTCTAGATAGTCTGAGCCCTCGATTTTTCCATCAACCAGGACCGACTCAGTGCCGCCATCCGAAGCAGACCGCGCCTCGTCTTCTCCCGAGACAGCCGCCGCCGCAGGCAGCGTCCCCATAGCGACGAGAGCCACTGTGGCCCCTAGTGATGCGACCCACTTTCCTGGGTGGTTCATTGCTTGTTCTCCTCGCGAAAGCAAGGAGCCGCGGGCGCCCTTGTCCGAGCCCTTCTCCAGCTCCTTCGGGTCGGCCTACTACGGACAACGTGGCCGCGTGGACTTAGGCTCTGGGACCCGACTTCATGCTGAGCCGGGCGAGCGAAGCTGGTTCCACCGCGCCCCGGCTGCGGGGTGTGCGCTAGCTGGACATTACCAACGTGGACACGCACGCAGCCCCCAATCCGTGGATCGAGGACACCGGAGCAGGCACCGTGGTTGAAATCGAGAGCAACAGAAAAGGGCCCACCGAAACAAGGATGTAGTTTCAGTCGGCCCTCGCCGATATTCAGTTTGGGATGGTGTCCTTCAGTCGGAACGCAGGATCGACATCGTAGCCGTCCTGCCCCTACCTATCTAGAACCCGAAGCGAACCATCAGCCCATACGCGATGATTGCTACCGACCAGACCACCAGAACACCAATGGTGATGCGATTCAGGTTCTTCTCCGCGACACCTGATGAGCCGGCAGTTGAGGAAATGCCCCCGCCGAACATATCCGAGAGTCCCCCGCCACGCCCCTTATGCATCAGCACCGTCAAGATAAGCAGCAGGCTAGAAATGACGATGAGCGTCACCATCGTAATCTTCAGGGCAGCCACGCGTTGCCATCCAATCCGCCCGCGAAGTGCGAGCAACTTTTCCTGACCTCGCCCCAACCGGCGAAGCTGAACGTCCCTACTTTAGCGCATCGGCACCAAAGAACCAGCACCGTGTAGGCGTACGAGGTTTCCCGTGAGTACGGCATTCGCCACAAAGATGGGGTTGGGGGGTGGGCTTGGCTGCAGCGTCTCGTCGGAAATCTTCGTCCCACCTGGTACTCATCGCTCCCCCTCGTCCCAAAACGCATCCACCAAAAGCCGAGCGCATGATTTCAATAGCGACGCTCCCTTGCGAAAAGTTCCCGGGTTGAGCCCTTGAAGCAAGGGCCGCCGGGCACCCCGGTTGGCACGTTGAACCGCGAGAGTCGCTCCACCAAATAAGCAGCCAAACGCGCCAGATTCAAAGTCTGCTCGTAGGCAACATTGATAAACCGCCAGTCGACATCCTCCAGTTCCTGCTGCCGAATCACAGCTGCCGTAGCGACGGCGTGTGCGCTGGTGGAGGTGTCTCCGTATTTTCCCAGCCCCGTCGTCTCGATCGCTACTCGATATTTC
>CAYFRT010000146.1:0-2862 GCA_964345585.1 uncultured Actinomyces sp.
TTGTGACCGCCTAGGGTGCGGGCGCGGGCGTTGTTAACACCCAGATCCTCGAGGGAACAGCTTGGGGTAAACGGTTCCATCGATTTCTGAACAAAGGGCACACCCCGCAAATGACGCGTGCGCGTTTTGACGGTGTGATTTTTCCTGTACGGCAGTAGGGTTTCGACGCGAACCGGCCCCCAGTCAGATGACCGAGGGCCGGCATAAAACACAACCTCGCAGGTGGGGCCGAGTTAGTCGACAACCCCGCTCTGCACCAACGTATACATCGTTGTGTGTGTGCGATCACGCAAACCCCACCCGATCAGGACCGGGTTTTCCTTGTACGCCGCCTTCATCTGCTTCACGGTTTGGCTGGGGAGGGAGGTGAGCATCAACTCGTTCCCCGAAACCACGGCCTGCTCCGGGTTCATAAACGAACCGAGGACGGCGTCGGTGGAGACCATTCCGTCGAAGCCCCACTCCTCGCGCAGCACCTCTTGAAGGAGTGCCTGGTTCCCACCCGACCATGTCGTTCCCACATGGATGAAGGAAGACATGGCGCCGCTGGGGTCCGCTTCTTTGACGGTGATCTCGAAGGGTTTGAGGTAGAGCTCGCGCAAGGCCTGCTCACTCACGTACACATTGACGCCAGTGCGGGCCGCTGACTCCTGATCATTCAGCACAAAGTGCTTCATGAAGGTCATCACGCCGCGGCTTTCCGCACCCGCCACCATCTGCGCTGCCATTTGGCCAGAGAGCACTGGGTCTTCCGAGTAGTACTCGAAGTTTCTCCCACCCTGCGCTGTCCGGTGCAGGTTCATGCCCGGGGCGTACCAGCCCTGGACGCCGTAAGCGTTGGCTTCCTCGCCGACTGCCACGCCCATGTCATAGGCGAGCTCGTCGTTCCAGGTCGCCGCAATCACGGCCTCTGTTGGGAAGGACGCAGCCTCCATCTTCCCGAAGAAGTAGTTGATGCCTGCTGGCCCGTCCAAGAGGGTTGTGCTGGGAACCCCTAGGCGCTTGATGGCGATGGTGCGCCACCCGCCCTTGGCGAACAGGTCGATCTCTTCGTCAACGGTGAACTCGTCCAAGAAGTCGTCCCACAGCGGATCGTCGTAGTCCAGGCCCTTCATGTCTGCAAGGACCAACCCGTTGTCCGCGCCGGTCTTTGGAACTTCACCTTCGACGATCTCAACCTGTGGGGAGATTGCCTCCACCACTTCGTCTGACGCAACCATGCTGGCGGGGGTTGTGCCCGGGTAGGTGCCTTCCCAGTCGGCTCGCGACAGGTAGGTCAGATCACTGGTGGCCTCGTCGAAACGATTTTGCAGTTCGGTCCCGGTCACCTCGTCCACCTCGTACACAATTTCCTCGGTCAGTTCGTAGGGGAACTGGGCGACAACTGTGTGAACGTCGGTGCTGACCCGAATGTCGTACGTGCCGGTTTCAAGCACGTAAGCCTGCCGGTCGTCCATGTCCCAGGATGCCATGTCGCGGAATGCGAACTGGACCGTCACCGTTTCGGAAGCACCCGGTTCAAGGAGGGAAGTCTTTTCGTAGTTCCCCAACTCAACCGCGGATTTCTCGATGCCACCCGGATTGTAGGGGGCCGAGTAGTAAACCTGCACCACGTCCTTACCCGCCACGTCGCCAGTGTTCGTCACTTTGACGTCAACGGAAACAAAGTCGTCCGTAACGACGGGGTCTGCAACGTCCCATTCGAACTCCGTGTAGGAGAGGCCGAACCCGAAGGGGAACTGGACTGCCTCGGCGTAGATGGCGGGGTCGTCGTAGTAGGTCTCGTAGAAGCGGTACCCAACGTAAATGCCCTCTTCGTAGTTGATGAAGGAGCGGTTCACGTTTTCATACTTGGTTGCCTGGAAGTTCTCCGCGGCCGGCGCGGAACCGATGTCGTAGGCGTACGTGCTTGGGAGGTGACCGGAGGGGTTCAGGTCCCCAGAAAGGATGTTCGCCAGGGAGACCGCGCCCGTGGGGCCGGGGGTGCCGATCCAAACGGCGCTCTTGATCTGGGGGTATTCGTCCAGGAACCCGAGTTCCATTTGGTTGCCAGAGTTCACTATCACGATCACGTCATCGAACGTCGCCGTCACCGTGTTCAGCAGTTCGCGTTCGTTGTCGCCCAACTGGAGTTCTTCGTGGGTGAAGTCCGAGGACTCCACGCCCTCGTTCCCAATAACAACCAACGCGACGTCGCTGAAGGCGGCCGCGTCGCTCATGACTTCTTCGGTGAGGTACGAGGGGTCCGGCTCCAACCCGCTCCGACCCCCAACAAACATCTTCACAACTGACATCAGGCCACTGTCGGTACTGGTCGCGGTTTCAGCGCCGGCTTCCGTGTGAACCTCGTAAAGGTCGACGTTGTAGGAGAGACCCGCTTGTTCTAGCGCGTCGTACAGACTGATGGCTTGGCTTTGGTCGGCGGCGCCTGAACCTGCTCCGCCGTAACGCAGGTTGAAGGACGCGAAGGAGAAGACGTTTATGTTCTTGTTGTCGCCTTCCAGCGGCATGAGGTCGTCTTCGTTCTTTAGGAGGACCAGGCCTTCATCGGCGATCTCTGCCGCCACTTCGGTGCTGTGAGCGCGGGCGGCTTCACCTTCGGGTGTGTTGGTGTCGACGTGCCGGCCGAGGAGGTTCCCGATGTCCGCCACAAACGGGGCCGCAACGATTGCGATGATCAGGACGAATACGCCGAAGATGCCCCAGCCAACTGCCCGACGAGGACGGTTGCGAACCTTCTTGGTGATGCGAGCGTCACGCTTGTCCCTGCGGCGCTCTTTCCGCGTCATGGATTTGCGGGCTTCCTTCTGGGCCTTCTTCGCCTCCGCTTTGGCCTGTTTGTTTGCAGCCTTGTCGGCGGCC
>CAYFRT010000147.1:0-2793 GCA_964345585.1 uncultured Actinomyces sp.
GTTCTTGGCGAAAAAGACTCCGTCGTCTTTGATCGCAACCGCTGTGTCGCACATGGTTCGATTCTAGTTGCAGTGCGGCATCCGGGAGCGTCCGTGTTGGGTGGCACGACCTGCGTCCCGAAGGCACCGGTTTCGTTCCGGCTGCGGGTTGTGGCGGGATGCGGGGCTGAAATGCGGTGGTGAGCGCCACGACCTTACGTGGAAGAGCATTGGATGTTGATGGGCTGCGGGTTGTGGCGAGAAACAGGCTCAAGTCAGCGGCTGACGCGCCACAGCCTTACGTCGGAGGCCGTTGGATGTTGATGGGGTGCGGGTTGTGGCGGAACGCGGGGCTGGAACGTGGTGGTGAGCGCCGCTGAACGTGGTGAAGCTGTCCTCGCTCCCAGGGGTGCTGGCACCCGTGGCTGACGGCCACAAGGACGAACTGCGTACCTACGGGGTTGGCGGACTTCGGATCGCGGTTGCCCTCGGCCGCACACATTTGTACGAGGGGATGGGGCCCGGCCCAGTGACGGCTCTGCCGCGGTCGGCGAAGGCTGCGGGTGCGAAGGCGGCAGTGCTTTGCAACGCGAATGGCTGCTTGCGGGACTGGGAGCTTGGGGACGTGATGGCGATCACGGACCACGTGAACCTGTCCTCGATTTCACCGTTTGATGGCACGGTGTTCTTGGACACGTCGGATGCGTGGGACCCGGAGCTGACCGGGGCGCTGAAGACGGTGACGCAGCGGAGCGGCAACTACGCGCTGCTGCGGGGGCCTGAGTTCCAGACGCCGATGGAGACGCGGATGCTGGCAGAGGCGGGGGTCGACACGGTCGGGATGTCAACGATCATGGAGGCGCTGATGCTCCACGCGCTTGGCGTGCGGCTGTGCGGGATGTCGGTGGTTTCCGACCTGTCATTTGCTGACACGCCGACTGATCCGGAAGCGGTTGTCGAGAGCGCTGCTCGCGCGCACAGGGTGGTGCTTGAGGGAGTCAACGCGGTGCTGGACTCCTTGCGCGATTAGAAGCGGTTCTCCCTGCGTGCAGCCGAATCGAGTGTGCGGCGTGTGGTGTTTTGGCTGCGTGTTGGTTTTCCTGGGTGTGCCTCGTTCTCCTCGTATGCTTTTTTGGCTGCGTGTTGTGTTGGTGCGCCGCGGTTGTTGCTACGTCGTGCGTGAGGGATGCGCGGCCGAATCGGAGGATGCGCGGCCGAAACGAGAAGGGCGGTGGCGGAGGGGTGGCAGAAGGGCGGTGGCGGGGTAGGATTTCTGGGGACTTTCTGGAAGGGGCGTAGTGTTCGACTCAGGCAACGCGTTTTGGCAAGGGGTCTCGCGCGCCGGCGACTTGGTTTGGTTGAACATCCTAGTCCTGGTTGCGGCACTCCCCGTGGTTACTGCGGGTGCTGCGTTCGCTGCCCTCTTCGACGTAATGATCCGGTTCAACAGGGGGGACTCGCCACCGGTCAATAGGACCTTTTGGGTGGCTTTCCGTTCCAACTTCAAGCAGGCCAGCCTGATTTGGTTGGTGATCGGCCCGATAGGTGTAGCGGTTGCGGCGGCTTGGCTGCTTCTACCACTCGAGGAGGTCTTGCCCCTCAAGGCTCTGACCACCCTGGTCTTCCTCACTGTCTTCCCCTACTTCTTCTTCCTGCAAGCAAAGTTTGAAAACTCTGTTGGGGCAACCATCAAGAACGCACTGCTGATCCCGATGCTCAGGTTGCCCTACTCGCTAACCGCTCTTGCCATCCAAGTCGTCTTGGTTGGGACAGCGGTCGCGACAACCGTTTACGTCCCGCAGGCGCTCCCAGTCTTGGTGCTTCTGGGGTTTGGCGGATGGGCGTACGCGATCACCCCCGTCCTCCAAAAGTCTGTCGGACCCTGGGACGCGCCTAAAAGCTGAACAGGGCAACGAAAGGTCCTCGGGGTCTAGCTCCGCTCAAGTCGGTAGCCAACACCGCGTACGGTCACCAGGTGTTGGGGTTTCTTGGGGTCGGCCTCGATTCGTGACCGCAACCGTTTGATGTGCACGTCAAGGGTCTTCGTGTCCCCGAAGTAGTCCAGTCCCCAAATCCGATCGATAAGCTGCGCGCGCGTGAGGACGCTGCCCGCGTTGCGCATAAGTATTTCGAGCAGCTCGAACTCCCTCAAGGGCATGGGCGTCTCTACCTTGCCGATCTTGACGACGTGACGGTCAGTGTCAAGCTCGATCTGCCCGACGTTCAGGACGAAGGGCTTCGAAAACCTCTAGCACCTGGGCGCCGTCTGCCACGGTGGTCACCTGGTAGCCCTCGTGCCCAAGAAGGAACTCTAGGGGCTCGCTGATCGCAGCCTCGTCCTCGACCAACAAGATACGTTCGCTCACGCGGGATGTTCCTCTCTGAGTGAAGGGGCCGGGGTTGTTGCTGCAGGTCTTGGGGCTTCCGGGAGTCGGATGGTGAAGGTCGACCCGTCGCCAGGACGCGACCGGACGCGCACCTCGCCGCCGTGGCTCTGGGCGGAATGCTTCACTATTGCGAGCCCAATGCCGCTGCCGCCAGTTTCGCGGCTTCGGGCCTCATCCACTCGGTAGAAACGTTCAAAGATCCTATCGATCTCACTGGGTTTGATGCCTTCCCCGAAGTCCTTATCATCCTGATCCTCGTGGCGATCGGCGTCTTCCTTGTCGCCCAGTCACTGCCCGCCATCTTCGGTGACAGAGACTTACCCGGCGCCGCGAGCAACTTCTGGGAATACGTGTGGCCCCTGGCATTCGGTGCCCTGTGGTCCGCGGTGCTCGCACTAGCCATCGCGACCCCGCTTGCACTCAGTGT
>CAYFRT010000148.1:0-2791 GCA_964345585.1 uncultured Actinomyces sp.
GAGCCGGGTGAACACGGCCTCGTCCGAGCCGGGACCCGTTAGGGTTTTGGGGTTTGGGAGATCACCTCACGCCGGGTGCCCCGGTAGAGGGCCTCGGCGATGGCTTCCCGGTAGGCCCCCAGGTCTGCTGGGACGGTGCGGAGTTCAAACTCTTCTTCCGTGAGTTCCGCTTGGGGTCTACGGGGCTTTGGAGGTTGTGGATCTGGATCGACTGATTCGCGAGCAGGGTGATCAGCCAGATCACTTCGCCGAGGGTTTCTTCGAAGTTCTCGGATGTTTCCAGGGTTTCCCCGCGGTTCTCTAAGCCCCCGTAGCGAGCGGAGATAAGTCGTGTTGCCCGCGTGGTGAGCACCAGTTCCACCTCACGGCTCCCGATAGTGATGAACGCTGAACGCCCCACGGCTTCCTGGTTTGGTTCCTGCCCTGTTGCTTTTGTGGCGTCCTTGGCTGTCCCGGTTTTCCTATTTGCCACTTTCGCCTCCTGTTGCTTTGGGTTCGTAGACTTTCGTGTACCAGGAGGCGATCACCGCGCTGGCAAGGCCCGCTTCTCCGTCGGTGGCTTCTGCTTTCCACGGGTGAGAACCAAGAAGGTCAGCCTTGTTGCGACGCAGGATGGTGCCCTCAATGCTTGGTGTGGAGAACATGATGCTGTCGCCCTTGGTGGCAAGGCTCGTAGTTGGAAGCGCGAACTTGACGCGGTAGAGCCAAAAGTACCGATAGGTTCCATTCGCTTTCGCGGCCCGGAACCCAACCGCAACCGGCATGCCGCCATCTTCCGAAGAGGAGATCAGCACCCCGTTGCCGTCAACGGTTGCGCCGGTGAGGGCGGCAGCGACTTTGTTACCGAGGTCGTCGACCCCGAGGGTGAGGGTGCCTTGTTTGAACTCTTTGACGATTTCGGATGGGCCGTCATCGGCGTAGAGGATCGCTTCGGCGACCTCGACGGATAGTTCCGCTGAGATCGCTTTGGCCAGAGGCACGGGCGTAGCGTAGGTTTCATCCCCGGTGAGGGGGTCTTCGGTGATGGGCGCGTAGTAGAGCCTGTCGGGGCCAATGGTTGCCATGAGCTAGTTTCCTTCCAGATCAAAATTGGTTATGGGCCGCCACGTCGATCGCGTAATGGTGGTAGCCGGTGTCATCTTCAAACCCCACATACCGCCTCCCCGTGACAGTTAGGTCAGCAGCGAGTAGCGCTTTGGTGAGGCGGGTGCGGGCTTGTAGGTAGTTGGTTTTCGTGAAAAGTGAGAGGCGCACCTCTTCGACTTCCACGCCCGGAGTGTTGTCAGCGAACACGTCGAAAGTGTCCGCCAAGGGTGTTGCCACCACATACGACTGGGGTGCGGGGGTTTTTGTGTACAAGCCGGTCTGAAACGGCAACCCCTGCGATTCGCACACTGTCCGCGCTCGTTCAAGTAAAGGCGGGTCCATGGTTTGATGCTCCCGATTTTCGCGGTCATGGTTTGTTTTATGGCCTCGACCGCGCCCCGCCTGGCTTGTGATCTGGTGGGCGCGAGGAAGGGGCGGGCGGGCTGGTTTGACCGCCCGTACTCCAGGACGTTCGCCACCAAAGCATTGCTACGCCCGTCCGTCCGGTTCTCCGCAAAACCAACCTTGATGTCATGGCCGCCGCGACTATCAGTTTTAACTGGCGTCGTGCCAAGAGCAGACATTAGCTGCCCGGTAGACCGGGACGGGAGGGTCGTTCCCCACCCAATCGCGCCCGCCAAGTTCGACCGCAATCTCGGTTCCACGACGGCCGCCCCCGCTTTGAGGGCGTCCTCAGCGAACGCGTCGATTTTGCTGTCAGCCGTGTTCAACGCGTCAAGGAACGCTGTTGGCAGTTGGATTGTTGCTTTGGCCATGGACCCCTCCTTCCGGGGTTTTGTTGTGGGCGAGGATCTGCACGTAGCGGCGCGCCAACACCTCAACCGAATCAATCAAGAACCGGCCCAGGTGGCAGTCGATTTCTATCGCTGTGGTCACCTCCACGCCGGGGAGGGGGCGGATGCGAAATAGTGCGGTCGCATCCGAATAAGCGGCGCGACCAACCCATGCTGAGGTAGCGTGCCGCTGCTCAATAGAAGTCCGCACAGTCGCGATGTCCTGGTCTTCGCGTTGTTCGAATCCGGACGCATCCAACACGACCACCGGTTGGATGACGCGGATCTCGTGGCGCAGATTCCCAAACGACACCGGCTTACACCTTCCACTCGCGGTCTAAGACCAGGAGGCGGTTCACGGCGACCCACACTGTTTTCGCGGCGTCTGGCTTGTCGTTCCACACGCCTGCCGTGGAACCATCTCGGGACTCATAGAAATGGGAAGCCAACATGACGATGGCCTGCCTCGTCGAACCAGGCGGCGCCGGTATTGTTTGGTGAGACAGTTCTTAGGGGGATCTGTTTCGTGTGGTGAAACGTCAGAAGTATTCGGATCAGTTCAAAGCGGGCGCTGTTGAACTGGTGATCACGTCTAAGCGTCCCATCGCTCAAGTGGCCCCAGAGCTTGGGATCAGTGAGGGCACATTGGGGAACTGGGTGCGTAAGTGGAAACAAGCCCATCCTGAGGCCGACCGGGAGGATCGCGGCCCTGTGGAGTGGGCTCGCCACGAGGCGGCTCTCGCTCAGATAGCTGAACTGAAACGAGAGGTTGAGTTCCTGGGAAAAGTCAGTGCCTTCTTCGCCGCGAAACAATCACAGTAGTTGACGTGTTTGAGTTCATCGAAGCGGAGAAGGCCAACTACCCAATCACCTGGATGTGCGAACGGCTAGAAGTCTCGAGGGCCTCGTTT
>CAYFRT010000149.1:0-2768 GCA_964345585.1 uncultured Actinomyces sp.
GAAAACCCCCAGCCAAGCCTTCCAACAACAGCCAAACTCTCAAGCAGCCAATCAGCGTTGCACTTCAAAATAAAATTCGGGCAGGAATCCCAAAATGAATAATGGGACCAGAGCCGGAAGCTTGCCTTTTGTTTCAGACGAGTCGCTAGCGAGCTTCTTTTGTCGGCGCACCAGTAAAGACAGCACCACCATCACCGGGGCTAACAGAAGCACGCGAGCCAATTTCACGATCACCGCGACCGTCAATGCGCCCTCGCCGATAATGTCACCCACGGCGACGACCTGCGCCACTTCATGAACCGACGCCCCAGTCCACATTCCCGCGTCTAAGGAGTTCATGTGCAGGAGATTCACGAGCATCGGCATCACGCCAATCATGAGAGTCCCGAATATGACCACCAGCGCGATGGCCGTGACAGTTGAGCTCTCTTCCTGGTCATCGGGGTCAGTGACCCCCACAGCCCCAGCGACGGCCGCGGCCCCACAAATTGAGAAACCGCAAGCGATCAGCGTCGACAAGTGCTGTGGCACGCCCAGCATTCGCCCCATGAACACGGTCCCAAGCAGCCCGATCACAACCACCGCGGTAATGACTACCAGCATGGGGACACCCAGTGCCCAAATATCGCTCAAAACGAGCTTCAGTCCCAACAACACGATCCCAAGGCGCAACAGCTTTTTCGCGGAGAACGACGTCCCGGGGTTAGCGCTTTTGGGCAAACGAACCAGGTTGGTTGCCAAGATGCCCAGGATTATTGCTACTAGAAGAGGAGAAACCGCAGGTAGGAAGCTCGCCATCGCGTACGCTAAACCCGCTGCCGCCAAAGACATCGCCACGCCTGGGACGAGCCGTCTTATTTCGGTGCTCACAAAGTTCCTTTGCGTGTGGCCTCACGCCTTCAGATAGCCACTGTCTTCCATTTTGGCGGTCAAAGGGCGATGACCGAGCCTACTAGATGAGTGCGGACGCTCTTCCCTTAGCCTGTCGGATCGGTCTTAGCCCGTTGGTCCGGTCTTAGCCCGTTGGTCCGGCTATCCGGGAGAAGTTCTCCACAGCCATCATGTTGGACGGATTCCCATTTACATCGCTTTGTACTGCCAACCACAAGGTGTAATGAGGATGGCTGTCGCCGTCCAGTTCCACGGGAGATTGGATCTCGTGACCTGTACCTTCAGTGTTGATCCCGCAGAAGTATGTGCCACCCAGGAAGTAGCTCTCAACTGTCTCGGGGGAGCCGTTCGAGCCCTGTGGTCTGCCCACGAATGTCGGGAATTGTCCCTTCCAGGCCTGCGAGGAGTATGAAGAACCCTGTCCAAAAGAGTTACCTTCAGACATGGTTAAGTCGCTGCCTGCAAGAACGCATTCCTCAATCGTGGCGCCCTTAGGGAAGATCGCATTGCGGATAAGAGGGCCCTCACCGTAGAGGCAATCCATGAACGGACACAAATTGTCGTTTTGGATGGCATTCATCGCCTCACTGGTGAAGTACTTGGCCGCCGTAGTGTCGTCACCGCTAGCCACAGCGTCATAGGCAGCTTGAACGGCCTCTAGGTTCGGGGTCCGCGAATCGCCCAGGGGCGTGTGGTAGACGATGTCGAGTCGACGCAGATTCTGGCCGTCCCACCCGTCAGTAATCGTCGCGCTTGCGGATGCCGCGCAGCCACCACAGCTCTGATCTCCAGCGACTTGGATGCCAGTTAGCTCTCGTATGAAGGTGGAGCCCTGTGACTGTGGATCTGAGTAGTTCGGATGATGTGTAAGTCCTCCAACGTACGTGACCGGTTCGGCGTATTCGTCAGCGACCAAGTTCCCCGAGGAGTCGTAGACGCCCGTGTATTGGAATGGATAGATACCGCCGTTAGCGCACCAGAACTGCGCCACGGTATATGCTTCACCGCCCGCGTACAGGGGAGCCGAGGACTCGTAGCTAATGTGTTCTCTCCCCGGTTCTCCGACCGAACCGCCGATGACCTCAAAGGTGCTTTCTTGCATTTCCTCCATCGTTTGGAAGCCATAGTCGGATGGATCCCAAAATGTCCACTCAACGCAACCGGCAGGGAACTGGTAGGCGCCGTTGGTGAATTCCTCGTCTCCCCAGGGGGCGTCGAGGGTTAGCACTTCTCCCACGGACGTTGAACCGGACTGGTTAGCGTCTTGCTCGGGGACGAATTGGGCGACGTGGAGAACGTCTCCTGTCACCAGGAACAAACCGGTGTCTTGTGCGGTCCAAGAGGTCAAGCCCGGAACATCCACCACCCACTTTTCTTCACCGCTATTGGGGTCGTAACCAACGACGCGACCTGGTTCGCCGACAATCAGAACTGATCCGTCGAGCGCCCAGGTGGGATCATCGGTGTCGAATTGGTTCACCTCTGTGCTGCCAGCGGGAAGAGTAGACGTCCACGCGACAGTGTTGCCAACCACTGCGACCAGTTTTTGTCCATCACTGAAAACCCAAAGCTTTCCGCCGTGGTGTGCGTCTGAAAGCGCCCAGAGGCGGTCACCTTCGAAGGTTTCCAATACGTTTCCATCAGCGTCCTTGAGTTGTCCGGAAACGAAAGAAAAGGGAGTGTCTTTTGTAGCCGAGGGCCCGACCAGCACCATGTTGGATGTCGCGCCCAAACTGACGTCGTCCGCATCCTCACCGGTCGCTTCGTTGCCATCGTTTTCTGCGTCGCCATCGTTTTCTGTGTCGCCGGGGCCCTTTGACTGGGCACTCGATCCCTCAGTTGATTCTTCGGTGGCTGACCCCTCAGAGCCCGATCCG
>CAYFRT010000150.1:0-2756 GCA_964345585.1 uncultured Actinomyces sp.
TTGCCGGCCCTTTTAGTTATGGCAACTGACTAAACACCGATTTGGAACTCTAATGATAAAGTCATTTACATTGTTGTCGCCACATTTCAACGGAGAAATATCATGCATCTTAAACGCCGGCTGGTAGCTGCTTTGACTGCCACCGCCCTGATTTCAACCATGGGTGGAGGACTGGCTTGGGCCCAAGAGGCAGAGCCGCCCGACAGTTTAGAATCCGTCACAGAAGCCCCCCTGCGAGAAGCTCCAGAGAATCCAGTAGTAACGCCGAGCACGGATTCAGGTTCTGGGCCAACTTCGGGATCAACGCCGACAGAGGTAATCCAGGATGAGACCGAGGATGTCGAAGTTGCCGCAGTCGAGCCTTCCAAAGCTATCGGCGCTCAAACCCTCTGCAAGTCATCTGCCGACGGATTAATCACACGATCAGGAGTGACGGTCACTGTGAACCTTGATAAGGCCAGGGTGAACAAGCTGATTATCAGCGCACCTCCTTACGGTGAGGAGGACTGTCTTGAGCAACTACAAGTGCTGACGTTCACGAACAGCGCCAATTCTTCGACGAAGAAATTAACGATTGAGGAACGAGCGTTAATTGCAGGCACGTGGACCTCTGCCACATTCCCGTCAAATATGGACGAAGTGGCAATAATGAAAGAGGCATTTTATCAGGGCCCGAAGACCACCCTTCAGTCCGTGACCTTTGGGTCCAACGTGAAGATGACACACATCGGATGGAGGGCGTTTGCACAGTACGCTAACGGCGGACTATCTAACAGGCTTACCACGGTCACCTTCGGGAAGAACGCGGCAAAATTGACCATCGAGCCTTTCGCATTTGCGCAAGAAGTGTCCGGGTCTGGAGAGAACGCTCTCAGAACCCTAACTTTCGGGGCTGGCGTTAGGGACCTGACGATCGGACGCGATGCCTTCTTTCAGGAGGCCGACGGGAATGGTGACAATCCACTCTCCAAAGTTTATTTCCCGGACGGAATCCAAAATCTGACAATCGGAAATGCGGCTTTCGCGCAGAACTACAGTTACGGCGACGCCAGCAGCAAGAGCGCGCTAGAAGAGATTTCGATTCCGGGCGGGATGAGCACGCTTGAGATTGACGGTATTGCCTTCAAGAAAGGGCGGGGCGCGGCCCAGCCACGCATAGTTTTTCGCACGAACAAGCCCCCCACGTCTGGCATCAACACGATAACGATAGGTGATGGGATCGTCGGATACGATCAGTATTGGTATTGGGACGGCGCCGATGACGTCGTCGTGGCGAAGGCTTGGGAAACGCAGATAAAGTCGATTGGCTACACGAGCAGCTACGGCACGCAATACAAACTTCGGGGCCCAGCGACAATCAAGCCGGGCTCGGTCTCGATTTCCGGCAGCGCGCAGGTTGGGTCAACCCTGACTGCGAACCCGGGTAAGTGGACTCCAGCAGGTGTGAAACTGTCATACCAGTGGCTATTAGATGGGAAGACCATCAGCGGCGCCACTGGCACTACTTATAAGCCGCTCGCATCACAGGTAGGGAAGAAGATAACTGTGCAGGTCACAGGCTCACTTGCAGGAGCGAAATCTGTCGCGCAGACATCGTCCGCCGTAGTAGTCAAAGCCGCACCGAAACCAGCACCCAAACCAGGTCGTCTCGCCGGCGTTAACCGGTATGAGACCAACTACCAAGTCAACTTGAAAGACATGAAGGCCGGCAAACCGCTCTTCGTAGCCACAGGCACACAATTCCCAGACGCTTTGAGCATCGGCCCTGCCGTGGCACTCACTGATGGTGCACTAGTGCTCGCACCGCGCGGAGGCTTCAAGCCGGGTGATAATTCTCTGAACCTGATAAAACAACGGAAGCCTTCCGCCGTCTACATAATTGGAGGGCCGAACGCTGTTTCCAATGCCATCGCCAACCAAGTCGGAAGTGCTGCAGGACGCACACCCGAAAGGATCGGTGGTAGCAATCGATATGAAACTTCTGACCAAGTCTTCAGAAAGTTTTTCAGCAACCGATCAGTTTCTGCAGCATTCGTAGCGACCGGGGCCAACTACCCCGATGCCCTGTCTGCAGCGGCGGCCGGCGGCACTTTGGGTATGCCTGTTCTGCTGGTCCCCGGCACGAGCTCGAAGGGGCAGCTACAGGCGTCTTCTGTCTCGCTCCTGAAATCTAAAGGAGTCAAGAGCCTCGTCGTTGTCGGTGGCTCGGATGTCGTGACAAACCAAGTTGCGAACAACGCGGCGCGCCAAGTTGGGGCGTCTGTAACCCGCAAGTCGGGATACGATCGGTATGGAACGAACTTGGCGATCAACGAGTACGTAAACTCCAAACAAGGTGGAGTCTCGTCGATTACCGGCCTTTGGATCGCCACTGGGAGAAACTTCCCAGACGCTCTTTCCGCCGGCGGACCCGCCGGTAAAGCCGGTCAGCGATTGGTTCTGTCAAATGGGGCTTGTATCCCTAAGCCCGTAGTGAGCACTTGGATCAAGGGCCCGGGAAGTAACGTCAAGTCGATCCAGCTGGTCGGGGACAGCGGGGTTCTAAAGGCTAGTGTTGAGAAACTCACTCAGTGTAACTAGGGAGTAGTCAACCGTAGGGCGGCGATGAATATTTCAATCGCCGCCCTACTCTTTAACGTCTCGCGCGAGCGCGCTACATAGAGGGGCAGTCAGGTGTGTAACACAACTGGGGTCTAATCAACCCAGAAGTTGTCCGTCTTGTTTATAGTGAACGAGGGCCAACTATCACAAGCGAA
>CAYFRT010000151.1:0-2748 GCA_964345585.1 uncultured Actinomyces sp.
GTGGACCTGGGTGACTGGGTCGCTTCGACGCTCGTAGATGCAGCGGCGACCGGTGTCATTCCCGTGTTGCCGTGGCGCTTGCGCCCAGTGATTCAGAAAGAGTCCTTTCTGAAGTATTGGCGTGAAGTCTGGTCCTTGAGGCATTTCATTTGGGCCGATGCTCGGGCTAAAGCACTTCAAAGTACTCGCGGCGCATTTCTGGGCAAGGTGTGGCTGGTGCTCAGCCCTTTCCTGAACGCGATGATTTTCTACGTCGTCTTTGGGCTACTTCTAAACATCAGTAGGGGAATCCCCAACTTCCTCGGCTATCTAGTTATCGGAGTGCTCTTTTTCCCGGTTTATAACGCAGCGCTCTCCTCGGGGTCCAAGGCGCTCCTCAACTCTGCCAAGCTGGTGAAAGCCTTCCCCTTCCCCAAAGCCACCGTTGTAATGGCGTGGTCTGTGCGGGCTGTACTCGACTTCTTACCGGTCCTGTTGGCGGCGCTAATATTCATCGTTTTTGTTCCCCCGCGCGTTGCCCCGACAATCCTCTGGCCCCTCGTCATCCCGATCTTGGCAATAGGGTTTGTGTTTGGTAATGGACTTGCACTGCTCCTTTCCAGTGTCACGGCTGCATTACCTGACTTGAAATTCGTGTGGCCGCTCCTGGGGAGATTCTGGTTCTACACCTCGGGAGTATTCTTCTCGATCAGTCGATTCGACAGCATCTTCGCGGTTGTTGTGATCATGCAGGCCAACCCGGCGTATGTCTTCCTGACTATGTGTAGGGACGTCCTCATCTACAGCACTGCACCCTCTCTCTTCCAATGGGTCTATCTGACCGCCTGGTCCGTGGGAATGTGGATTGTGGGTGCCGTGGTCTTTTGGTGGCGGGAGGACAGTTATGTCGAAGAACTCGGCTAAGGCACACGCGGAGGGCGAGAAAGCCGTCGTTGGGCCACCCTCTGTGGTTGTAGACAAGGTCTACAAGACCTACCGCTCCGGGATAACCCGCTCCTTGAAGAGTTTGGGTAGGGGTAGCCGTCGCCCCAGGGTTGATCCCACGGCTAGAGAAAGCGGAGGCGAAGTACGGGCCCTCCGCGGAGTCAGCCTGGTTGCCAGGGAAGGCGAAGCCATAGGCTTATTAGGCGGGAATGGCGCGGGTAAGTCTACGTTGCTGAAGATGATCGCGGGAGCGGAAAAACCGACGTCCGGGACCGTTTTGGCAAGTGCAAAACCGGTCATTCTTGGAGTCTCGACCGCACTGGTTCCGGAGCTATCCGGCTACCGGAACATAGAGCTCGGCTGCCTGGCGAGTGGTTTGACACCCAAAGAAGTCGAAGAAGTCAGACCTCGCATTATGGACCTTGCAGATATAGGCAAAGCAATCGAGCGTCCCATGCGTACTTACTCCTCTGGCATGGCCGCCCGATTGAGGTTCGCCATGAATGTTGCGCTACATCCAGACATTCTTCTGATTGATGAGGCACTCGGCACTGGCGACGCCACGTTTGCTGCCAGATCTGAACTGATCACTTCTGAAATCCTGCGGAACGCTGGCACCGTCTTCTTGGTTTCACACGCCCCTCGAGCCATCGAGAAGATTTGTTCCAGAGGGATCTGGTTGCATGAGGGTCGAATAGTGACAGAGGGATCGGCGCACGAAGTGTCTCGTGAGTACAGGACCTGGGCTCGCAAAATGGCCGAGGAAGATTTTGCTGGAGCAAATGGGATGCTGGTGGAGTATTTCGCAAACCCAGTCAGCCCGCGAATAGTCACCGGGCCCGATTCTGAAGTCCCTGTACGGGGCTGGACAAGAGCACGAGGCGACCGATGACGTGGGTCAAAAACCTCAAAGCACTGCTCTTAGTACTGGTGGCAGTGGCCGCTGTCGCATTTCTTGTCGCGTTGCTTGTGGACAATGTGCAAACAGATAGGCGGTGGCAGGACTTCGTCCTCGAGATCACCGACCAGGCGGGTGTAGCAGAACAGGCCATTGGCGACGCGACAGAGATCGCTGATTTGGGTGAACGTGTGGGAGTGACGGATGCAGACCTGGCGCCTCTTCGCGACCAAATCGAAGAAAGTCAGCTGCTACTTAACGACCTTCGTGGCTTGGAAGAGCACATAGTCGAGGATGACCTGCACGCCCTTTCGGATGAGGAAGACGACGGTGCCGAGAATGGGGCAGCAGTGGACCCCTATGGCACACCCGATACAGCGGGTGTGCCGTTAATCGTGCCTCCGCATTCTAGGACGATTGTGGCGCAATACAGCGCCATCGCGGAAGACCTCGAAGAGTCCCTGGATGAGCTCGCTGTTTTGACGGAGCAGGTTAGCTCGGCGATCAGTTCGCATACCGGAGAGTTGCTTGCGGCGGTTTCTCTGGCCAGGGAGGCGTTGACTTATCAGATTATTCGGGGACAAATTCTGACGGAATACGCGGTCAATCAGGGTTTGTCTGACGACGAGTTAGCTCAACTGAGAGAAGCCGTGGACCAGGGGCAGGCCGTGCAGCAAGACTACCGAATCTTGGACAAGGAGGATTCGGTACTCCTAGCGAAAGCCTTGGAGCTCATGGAAAGAGCGACAGAAGAGATCCGCCTCGCGGTGTCTGGTCTCGTCGATAAAATAGACACCAATCCTGACGATCTACTGGATCTGATAAACCCCGAGGAATTGTTAGACGACGACAACTGGGTTCCGCCTGCCACGCCGGAAGCGGGAGAAAACGGGGCGGGGCAGGCGACCACTCCAGTCGCACCCCCT
>CAYFRT010000152.1:0-2746 GCA_964345585.1 uncultured Actinomyces sp.
CAATGCGAACGACGTAGGCGCCGCGGCGCGATCTTTTAGGAAACAGTTTTGGGGCATTCCAAGTGGAGTCCATAGTGGAACAGTACTGGACACCGGCGGCAGATAACGCGCGTTAGCGTCGGACGTCGTGGGTTCAATCTGAGTTGAGATTCAACATCACGTGGTCTGCGGTGATCAACGTTCGCCTGGTACTCACCGCCTGCTCGAACAACAGCACACCAAAGGGGAAGTGCCGGACAAGGTGGGATTCATCGAGAACGATCGCCGCTTCCGACGAGGTGAGGACGACGTGGCCCAGCCCCATCTCCTCAAACACCTCAGGGAGAGGTTCGCCGCCACGCCAAATGAGCCGATCAAGCACCTGGGTCAAAGTGGAACGCGTCCGGAGCGAGCACGCGGCTTCCACGCTCCGCGATCGACCCCCGCCCGTGTTGTAAGGCCGCCTGTAGCACGATCGCCCTAGGAGGGAGGGCCCCGACACAACGACAACTGCCCACCGTCAATGTGACGGTGGGCAGTCTGCCTCTGCGCCTCTATGTACCTGCGCGCCCCCGCACTGTGGGTCCGTTGTCATTCACGGCGGCGCACCGGGCAGCACACGGCGGTTCTAGAACACGACCATCTGGATCAGGAGACCGAAGATCAGCGAGAAGACCACGCTGAGGATCATTGGGAGGAGGAACGAGCTGTTGATCAGGAACGAACCCTGCTTCGTCGAACCGGTCTTGTCAGTCAGGATCGCTGCCTGGCCAATGCCTCCCATTGAGGCCAGAAGGTTGTTACCAGCAGCGGCACCCATCATGCCGATCATTGGGCCTGCACCCAAGCCCGCGGCTGCAGCAATGGGTATCAGGATGGTCATCGATGCGACCTGGCTCTGGATCAACGCAGCCAGCAGGAACAGCAGCAGAGCGAAGAACAGTGTGGAAACTCCGATGACGCTACCCACCCAGCTCTCGATGGCCGCGGAGTGGTCGTTGACGATCGTGCCGGCGAGCACCGGGACGGACAGCAGCAGCAGCGCGGCGATGAGACCGGTACCAACGATGGGCTGGTCCATGACCTTCTTAGTGTGAACCTTGCAGGCCACCATGATCAGGCCGGCAGCAGCGAACATGACCACGGGGATCATGAAGGACATCGGCACGCGCTGGACGATCATCGAGCCGTCCGTCAGTTCCTTGAGGTAGGTCGGACGCAGGGTCTCGAAGAAGCCCAGGATGGTACCGACGACGACCGAACCGATGAAGATGTAGGCCGACAGAGCAGCGCCCGGCTTCAGCGGCGGGAGGTCGGCATCGTCAAGGCCCTCAGGAGGTTTGATCTTGCCCTCCTTGAGGCGGCGCAGGTACTCGGGGTCCTGGTCAAGGTTCTTACCCTTCCGGCTCATGACGAGGGAAGTGAGGATCGTTGCGATCAACGTCGTCGGGACGGTGACAAGGAGAATCTTGCCGAGGCTGGTGCCCTGGTCCTGGGTGAGGGTCAGGAAGACATAGGTCGGTGCCGCGACGGGGCTCGCCATCAGTGCAACCTGAGAGACGACGGTCGCCGTTGACAGGACGCGCTCGGGGCGGATCTTGGCCGCGTAGCTGACCTTGTAGAGGATCGGGATCAGTGCCAGGGCGATGTTACCTGTGCCCGAGAGAACGGCGAACAGCCACACGAACAGGGGGCCGACCACGGGGATTGAGCCAGGGTGCTTGCCCATGGCTTTGCCAGCCAGGCGCACCAGGTAGTCCATGCCCCCTGCGGCACTCATCGCTGCTGTGGCGCTGACGACGGCAAGGATAATAAAAACCGCCGAGGTTGGCGGCGTCCCGGGCTGGGTGCGCATGAACTCGACCATGACGAAAACTGAGACACCGGAGGCACCGATTAGTGCCATCGGGCCGTACTTCGCACCCAGTCCCAGTGGGACTAAGAACAAGATGATTTGGAATATGACTGTTGCGACTTCCATGAGATCCTCCTATGGCAGCGGGGGGCACTAACGGTCGCAGCAACCAATAATCGGATGACGCCGGATGTTCTCTGTTGTGCCCCAGGACAAATTTGAACTGCCAACGCCCGCTTTAGGAGAGCTGCGCTCTACCCCCTCGTCTCTGAGGGCGGGATTTGAGCTAGCAGTAACGCTATCACGGGGCACCCGGATCCTGTGAGGTATCAAACAACTCTTGTACCCACTCTTAGTGACATAGGTCTCATCCAGCTGGCGGGGGCGTGGTCGTAGTCACGGAGCAATTCGCGGGTAACGGGTGTGATGTGTCCTGCATAGTTTAAGTAGGCCGTTCGGCAGAGTTTTTCCGGCCATGTTGCAAACTAAAATCCTGCCACTTTGAGTGGTGGTGGGTTTGGTTGTTTGACCCGTATTCGTAAGGGGAGAGTGATCGCGAACCCGCTTTGAAAGCATGTTGGGCCAGTGTTGCTGGAACTCCTCCTCGTCGTGACGTATGCGAGTCAAAGCGAGTTGGTGCAGGGCCCCGTTTGCTTGGCGGTTGCCACCACGCTTGTTCGGTGGCGGTTTGTCCTGCCGTTGCGTGCAGGGATGGGGCAACCGATGTAGCCCGCTTGCGCATGTTTGACGTGCGGGGAGATCAGCCTGAAACCAAAGTCAGTAGCTTAGGTGAGTGACTGGATCGCGTGACCCTCTGCTTTTTGTTGCAATGGAGCCGCCTGCGGGAATCGAACCCGCGACCTTCTCATTACGAGTGAGACGCTCTACCGACTGAGCTAAGGCGGCAAGACG
>CAYFRT010000153.1:0-2632 GCA_964345585.1 uncultured Actinomyces sp.
TGACTCTACTCACGGCCCCTTGGCGCTGACAGCCTCCGCGGGTGGCGGGACCTCTCCTGGTTCTCCGATCACCCCGTATTGGGCGAGGAGCAGGCCGGCCTCGTTCCCCTCCACGAGTTTACGCACCGCCTTCGGCAGTTCATAGGGCTTACCGTCACGCAGAAGCGCCGTGGATTTCAGGAGTTGGCGGACGTCGTAGATGGAGGAGAAGACCTCGGGCACCCCTCGTTCAACACCGAGAAGTTCGTACACTCCTTCCATCGCGGTACGCACCGAGTATTCGGTGGTGAAGATGGTGTCGCGAGTGGACTCCGCGAACTGACCAATGAACGCGAAGTTCACGGCTCCTTCGGGCACCACCTTCGGGCGGTCCGTCCCGTTTCGGGGCATGAAAAACGCGGTGACAAAAGGCATCATGCACGGCAGAGTGATAGCGCCCTTCGCGGCAAGTTTCGGGATCTCATTTTCAGGGACGCCGAGGTGGTACAGCCATTCCTGCGTGATTTCTTCGCCCGTGCAGTCTCGCATTGGTTTTTTCACGTAGTCGCCTGGGACGTCGGTGAACAGAGAATAGAACCAGACGACGGTTTGGTCATCGGGCTGGTCCGGGAAATGCGGCTGACGGTTCACCGTCCAAGAGAGCAGCCATTTGGAGTCACGCGCCGTGACGATGCCGCCGGTGACAACGCGCCCGGTGTTAGTCTCGCGTTTGCAGATTTTGGTTATGTAGTCGCGGATGCGGTCATCTTTGACGGTGATCGTCGCCGACTCCCACTGCGACTCTTCCGGGTGGGTGCAAAAATTGTCGGGGTTACCGAACGAGGGGTCCTGTCGTGCAATCTTGCGCCAGAGATCCCAGGCGCCGCCCTCGTAAATCGTCGTATCGAACTTCGCGGGTGTGTGATGATCTCCCCACCGAGAGTTCTCCACCAGGGACCCGTTGGTCACAAAAAGCAGGTCGTTGTCGGTCAGGTTGAGGACCTTCTCCTTGCCTTTGGGCTTGCGGATGGTGATGGACGTGGCGCGTTTGGTGTCGCCAATGATTTCGAAGTTTGCGTCGACAACGGCGTGGTTGTTCTTGAACCGGACCCCCTGATCCTCCAACCATTTCTTCAGGGGCCGAACCAGCGAGTCATACTGGTTGTACTTGGTGAACTTCAGCGCTGAAAGGTCGGGCAATCCCGCGATGTGGTGGATGAAGCGTTGAACGTAAAGTTTCATTTCGAGGGCGGAATGCCACTCCTCAAACGCAAACATCGTCCGCCAGTACAACCAGAAGTTGGAACGGAAAAACTCCTTGGACACAACGTTGGAGATTCTCTTGTCATACAGCCTGTCTGGCAACGCAAAGACCAACTTCATCAGGTCATCCATCGCGCGTTTGCTCATTTTGAACTTGCCGTTGGTGCCCCCGTTTTTGCCGCGTTCCTGAGTGGTGCGCATCAGTGAAAAGTTGGGGTCGTCTTTGTTGATCCAGAAAAACTCGTCCAGGACGGAACCGTCAACTTCCAGTGAAGGGACAGACCGATAAAGGTCCCAGAAACACTCGAAGTGGTTTTCCATTTCGCGCCCGCCGCGGATCTTCCATCCGGTTTCGGCATCCCCGGACCCGTCCAGCGCCCCACCGTCAACTCCGGAGGCCTCAAAAATAGTGATGTTTTCAGGCTTCATCTGGCCGTCGCGGATGAGGAATCCCGCCGCAGCCATCGACGCCAAGCCACCTCCGACAAGCCAAGCCTTCTTGTCGTCGACCCCTGCGGGCTTCCGTGGGCGCGCAAAGGCATCGTAGTTGCCGTTTGAGTAATACATGCTTCCTCCGCCACTCGGCCTCTTCTGCCTGACTGCTTAAACACTAATGTGTAACCGACTTACGCGGGTTGCACTTATCCACAGAGGAGTTGTGGGGCGTCGGAAAGTTGCGGCGTGTGGCAATAGGCTGAGGAGGTGAGTGAAGAACGTTTCGTGGCGCAGAAGTGGCGGCCAAGAAAAACGGTGCCCCTGGTTTCCTTGCGTGCGCTCCAGGTGGCCGCAGGTAAGGCACTGTTCGGTTCCCGGTTTTCGCGCTGGGGGAGCGATGTTGCCTCCGCTGCGGCGCTCAACTACGTGGACGCACTGGGCGATTTTGGGATGGTGAACGAGGTGGAGCTGCAAGAACGCGGCGACCTCACAGTCGTCACCGGTTTGCCGAAGTGGGCGTACCCCAGGGGCGGTGTCTGCGTCGGGAACGTGTTCTTGACGGGCCGGGAACCCAGTGACGCGGTGCTCCGACATGAGCGTAAACATGTTTCCCAATGGCACCTCTACGGCCTTGCCATGCCTGTGTTGTACTGGGCGGCGGGCCGGAATCCGGAGAAAAACTGGTTTGAGGTAGAAGCAGGCTTAACCGACGGCGGTTACCGATAGGGGGAGCCGCCCTGCACGGGTACCATTGGGACGGTATTTGAATCGCCTTGAAATGAGGAATAGTGGCTGAACGGGACTCTCGCTCGAAGAACTCTGGATCTTCCAGGCGGAATGATCGAAATGACAATCGTGGCCGCCAGCCACAGCGACGCGACAGTTGGGATAGGCGCGGGCGTGACGGGGCCGGACGGGATGATCGCCGGGATGGTGGTCGCCGTGATGACCGGCG
>CAYFRT010000154.1:0-2631 GCA_964345585.1 uncultured Actinomyces sp.
TCGCGACGCATACGGTCGACGAGGACGTCCAGGTGAAGTTCGCCCATGCCGCCAATGACGGTCTGGCCCGTTTCCTGGTCAAGTTCCACGGAGAACGTGGGGTCCTCTTCCGCGAGCTTCTGGATCGCGACGCCCAGTTTCTCCTGGTCGGCCTTCGACTTCGGCTCAATCGCCACGTGGATGACCGGCTTCGGGAAGGACATCGACTCGAGGATGACCGGATCGTTCAGGGCTGAAAGGGTGTCACCTGTGGAGGTGTCCTTCAGACCAATGAACGCGTAGATGTGACCAGCGTGCGCTTCCGTGACCGGGTTTTCGGTGTTGGAGTGCATCTGGAACATCTTGCCGATACGTTCCTTCTTACCCTTGGTCGAGTTGAGGACTTGAGAGCCCTGCGCAACGTGACCGGAGTAGACGCGCACGTAGGTGAGCTTGCCGTGGAACGGGTGGACTGCGACTTTGAAGGCGAGGGCAGAAAATGGGGCGTCCTCGTCCGGTTCGCGCATGATGGTGATTTCTTCATCACGAATGTCCAACGCTTCGATCGCACCAATGTCCAGCGGCGAGGGCAAGTATGCCACAACGCCGTCGAGGACCTGCTGGATGCCCTTGTTCTTCACTGCGGAACCGCAGTACACGGGGAAGATGTCGCCACGAACGGTCTGCTCGCGGATGCCCGCAACGATCTGTTCGTTGGTGAGGGTCCCGTCTTCCAAGTACAGGTCCATCAGTTCTTCGTTCGCTTCCGCGGCAGCCTCTATGAGGAGCTCACGGTAGGACTCAGCATCAGCCTGCATGTCTGCGGGAATCTCACCCTCCACGACTACGGCTCCAAGGGTCTTGTCGCCGTTTTCGTCGACCTCAGGGTAGGTCAGTGCCTTCATCGTCAGAAGGTCAACAACACCCTGGAACTCTGCTTCTGCACCGATCGGCAGTTCCATGACAACCGGGGTCGCCTTGAGGCGATCCTTGATTGTCTGAACGGAGAAGTAGAAATCCGCGCCAAGCTTGTCCATCTTGTTGATGAAGCAGATACGAGGAACGTTGTACTTGTCAGCCTGGCGCCACACGGTCTCAGACTGGGGCTCCACACCTTCCTTGCCATCGAAGACTGCAACTGCGCCGTCGAGGACGCGAAGCGAACGCTCCACCTCGACCGTGAAGTCAACGTGCCCCGGGGTGTCGATGATGTTGATCTGGTAGCCATCCCAGAAGCAGGTCGTTGCTGCCGAGGTAATGGTGATACCGCGTTCCCGCTCCTGCTCCATCCAGTCCATGGTTGCGGCGCCGTCGTGGGATTCACCGATCTTGTAGTTGATGCCCGTGTAGAACAGGATGCGTTCCGTCACGGTTGTCTTACCGGCGTCAATGTGCGCCATGATTCCAATGTTGCGAACCTTGTTCAGGTCGGTCAACACTTCAAGTGCCACTTGTGAGTCCTAACTTATTTGCGTGGGACAGGGCAGCAAAGTGCTGCTACCCGGCTGTACCATCGCGGGTTTTTACCAGCGGTAGTGCGCAAATGCGCGGTTGGCTTCGGCCATCTTGTGAACGTCCTCGCGACGCTTGACAGCGCCACCAAGACCGTTGGACGCGTCGAGGATCTCATTGGCGAGACGCTCAGTCATAGTCTTTTCGCGACGCTTACGAGCAAAGTCAACCAGCCAGCGCAAACCAAGAGTGGTGGCGCGAGACGGGCGAACCTCGATAGGAACCTGATAGGTCGAACCGCCGACGCGCCGTGACCGAACCTCAAGGGTCGGACGAATGTTGTCGAGGGCACGCTTCAAAACGGTGACCGGAGGCTGATCCGTCTTTTCGCCCACAATTTCGAGGGCGCCGTAGACGATGGATTCAGCAACGGACTTCTTGCCGTCAAGCAGAACGCGGTTGACCAGCTGAGAAACCAGCTTCGAGCCGTAAACCGGGTCGTCAACCAACGGGCGCTTGGGTACTGGACCTTTACGAGGCATTAGTTCTTCTCCTTCTTAGCGCCGTAACGTGAACGTGCCTGCTTGCGGTCGCGCACACCCTGTGTGTCAAGGGCGCCGCGAACGATGCGGTAGCGAACACCCGGAAGGTCCTTCACACGTCCGCCGCGAACCAGAACCATGGAGTGTTCCTGCAGGTTGTGGCCTTCGCCGGGGATGTAAGCGGAAACTTCGATGCCCGAGGAAAGGCGGACACGCGCGACCTTACGCAGCGCAGAGTTCGGCTTCTTCGGGGTGGTGGTGTAAACGCGGGTGCATACGCCGCGACGCTGGGGGGAGCCCTTTAGCGCAGGGGTCTTGGCCTTGCGCGGCTTGGGCGTGCGGCCCTTGCGGACCAGCTGCTGGATTGTGGGCACTAGCTCTCCGTCTCTTAGTGGTTCAAGTTCGATTTCTCGTCCCGCTTCATCCCCTGCGGGCACCAAGGACCGTCAGGGGCCGGCTCGCCATGACTGAAACCTGCAGCAGTGCGCTGATGTGGCCAGGAGGATGACGCCCGGAGCTCCGACGGAGGTGGAGCCCGATGCTGAGCGGCGCAAGCGCCGACACAGACTGGGAACTCGACGGATCGAGTACCAGGTGCCAGCGTAGTTGCGAGGACCGATGCGGGTCAACGTGAGTAACTGTGCGATGGGACGCACCC
>CAYFRT010000155.1:0-2627 GCA_964345585.1 uncultured Actinomyces sp.
AGGTTGTCGAGAAGCCGGCTGACGTACCCGGCAAACCGGCTGTGAAGGCTGAGTTTTTGGCTCCGACGCCAACCCCAGCCCCAACCCCACCTCCGGCACCTGCCGCGAAGAAGCCTGCCGCGCCGACGCCAAGTGCGCCCCCGGCAAAGCCGGCACCTGCACCCCGTGCGCCGAAACCTGGCGCGGGTCGTTCGGGTGCTCCAACACCAGGTGGACCTCGTCCTGCTCCGCGTCCGCGCGGTCCAAGGCCGGGTAACAACCCTTACGCGTCAAGCCAGGGAATGCCACGTCCGGGTGGCGGCCGTAATGTTCCTCGCCCAGGTCCTCGACCCGGAGGTCAGCGGGGAGCCGGCGCCGACACGCAGTCGCGTGGAGGGGCTAGGGAAGGTCGCGGTGGGCCTCGTCCCAATCCCGCGATGATGCCCGGTTCTGCCTCATTTGCGAAGGCTCCCGCCAGAAGCGGTCGTCCCGGTGGTGGCCAGCAAGGCGGCGGTCGCGGTCGTCCCGGAGGCAATCGTCCCGCACGTTTTCCCAGCGCACCTGGCGCTGGTGCACCGGCAGCCCCGATCAGTGGACCTCCTCGCGGTGGTCGCGGCGGCGGTCGCGGTGCCACACCTGGGGCGTTCGGTCGCGGCGGTGGCCGCAACCAGCGTGGGAGGAAGTCAAAGCGCGCAAAGCGTCAAGAATTTGAGCAGCAGGATGCGCCGTCGATTGGCGGCGTGAAGATCCCGCGCGGGAACAACCAGGAAGTTCGCATCCGTCAGGGCGCGTCACTGGCTGACTTCGCTGAGAAGATTGACGTCAACCCCGCAGCGCTGGTGACGGTGCTGTTCCATCTGGGAGAGATGGCTACTGCCACCCAGTCCCTGGATCAGGACACGTTTGAGGTTCTGGGCGCCGAATTGGGCTACCGAGTTTCTGTGGTCTCACCTGAGGATGAGGACAGGGAACTGTTGGAGTCCTTCGACATTGACCTTGAAGCTGAAGAGCTTGAGGACGTGGAGTACTTGGTTCCTCGTTCACCTGTTGTCACTGTCATGGGGCACGTCGACCACGGTAAGACGCGGCTACTGGACGCCATTCGAAACACGGACGTGGTTGGCCGCGAGCACGGCGGAATCACCCAGCACATCGGTGCCTACCAGGTTCAGGTTGAGCAGGGTGAGGGCGAAAGGACAATTACGTTCCTGGATACCCCGGGTCACGAGGCTTTCACGGCAATGCGTGCCCGCGGCGCCCAAGTCACCGACTTGGCGATCCTGGTGGTCGCAGCGGATGACGGCGTCATGCCGCAAACCGTTGAGGCAATCAACCACGCTCAAGCGGGGGATGTGCCAATCGTTGTTGCTGTAAACAAGATCGACAAACCGGACGCGAACCCGGAGAAGATCAAAGCGCAACTCACTGAGTACGGACTGGTCGCTGAAGAATACGGCGGCGACGTCATGTTCGTTAACGTTTCAGCAAAAGAAGGAACGAACATTGACGAACTCCTGGACGCGGTTCTCCTGACGGCAGATGCCACCTTGGATCTGGAAGCAAACCCAGAGGCTGAGGCACGTGGTGTGGCCATTGAAGGAAACCTCGACAAGGGGCGCGGCGCTGTTACAACAATGCTTGTCGAACGTGGAACTTTGCGCGTCGGCGACGCGGTTGTTGTGGGATCTTCCCATGGCCGAGTGCGAGCCATGTTCGATGAGAACGGCAACTCCGTGGAAGAAGCAGGGCCATCACGCCCAGTGTTGATGCTTGGCCTGACTTCAGTTCCACGGGCCGGCGACGCCTTCCTTGTCGCCAGTGACGACCGGACAGCCCGACAGATCGCGGACAAGCGCGAAGCAGTTGAGCGACAGGCCCAACTTGCACGCCGCCGCAAGCGCGTCACCTTGGAAGACTTCGACTCCGTGTTGAAGGCGGGCAAGGTCGACATGCTCAACCTCATCATTAAGGGTGACGTGGCAGGTGCTGTTGAGGCGCTTGAAGACTCCTTGCTGAAGCTTGAAGTTGATGAGGAAGTTGGGTTGCGGATCATCCACCGTGGGGTCGGCGCTATCACCCAGAACGACGTCAACCTGGCAACCGTCGACAACGCGGTCATCATCGCGTTCAACGTCCGCCCGGCTGAACGTGTTCAGGATCTGGCTGATAACGAGGGCGTGGAGATCAAGTACTACAGCGTCATCTACAAGGCGTTGGAGGACGTGGAAGCAGCTCTCAAGGGCATGCTGAAGCCGATCTACGAAGAAGTGGCGCAGGGTACCGCGGAGATCCGCCGCATCTTCCGCTCTGGCAAGTTTGGAAACATTGCCGGTTCGATGGTCAAGAGTGGGGTTATCCGCCGTGGCGCGAAGGCACGGTTGGTGCGCGATGGCGTTGTTGTCGCACCCGATTTGGAGATCAAGTCGCTGCGTCGGGAAACCGAGGATGTGTCCGAGGTCCGCGAGGGCTTCGAATGCGGTATCACCCTCGGCTTCAAGGACATCGCTGAGGGCGACATCGTTGAAACCTGGCAGATGGTTGAAAAGCCACGCGACTAACCCGTTGGGTTCGTATCGCTAAGTAGGTGCGGGTTCACCGACTCCGACCGGATGGTCGGGGCGGGGGACCCGCACCTCTTTGTCATAGGC
>CAYFRT010000156.1:0-2597 GCA_964345585.1 uncultured Actinomyces sp.
CTGGGCCTTCTTCGCCTCCGCTTTGGCCTGTTTGTTTGCAGCCTTGTCGGCGGCCTTTGCGGCCTTCTGTTGGTCTGCAGGCAGTGCCGCAATCTGTTCTTTGCGGGCTTTGCGCGCTGCTTTGTCCTCTTTTACGGCTTGCACGGCCGCGCGTTTTATTTCTTTCCGTGTAGCCACGAGAGTCCCTCTCCATTGAGAAATGCGATTGTTGTGTTCATCGTTGATTCGCTGATCTTGCCGCCACTCATCACTGCCATTGATCTCAGCGGCAAGGCCAAGGTGAAACGCGCGTAGTTCGCCGCGATTGGTTTGCCGAGCCGATCAAGGGCGTTTGCCGTCCCGACAATCGCGCTGTGAAGTGCGTTCCCGAGGACGGAATGCCCCGGGACTTGGTCAAGAACGCTGTTCGGGTTCAAAGGTTCTTCGGGGTCCCAGGTTGTCGCTGGCGGAGTGCGGCCGAGCAGGTCTGCGAACTCGGCGTCGGTGGCGTTGCGGGTGTGTCCGCTCACGTAGTGAGGAAGCGCGGCACTTTCTGCTTCAAGTTCCTTCGCGGCAATTTCGCCGGGGACGGGGACTTCCAGTGTCACTTCAACGTCGCGGGAGGAAGAGGCAAACCGCAACTGGTAGTCGTCGGCGACGCTAACCCACCTGTGCTCGCGGGGGCTGTAAACGGAGAAGGCGTGGTCGCTGAGGGTGATGCGGATTCGTTTGGTTTCGCCTGCCCGCAGGGGGACCTTGGCGTAACCGGCGAGGGACTGGACGGGTCGGAATGCGCGGTCGGCGCCCTTGGCCGCCACGTAAAGCTGCACCACTTGGGATCCGTCAACCTGGCCGATGTTTGTGACGTTTACTTCCGCTGCCGCCGGCTGGCCCTCGTCAGTCTTCCCCACAATCGCAGGGTCGGAGAAGGTGAACTCGGTGTATGAAAGGCCGAAACCGAACGGGTAGCGGACGCGTTGCCCGACCTTGTCGTACTGGCGATATCCGACGTAGATACTTTCGCGGTGTTCCGCGGAGGCCTGGTGCAATGCGAAGGTGTCCGAGGAGGCCACGTCGCGATACTTGAACGGGTAAGACTCTGCCAGGCGGCCACTGGGGTTGACATTGCCGACGAGGACGTCTGCGATTACTTGGCCGCCAGCCTGCCCGGCGAGGTACGAGTGCAAAATCGCATCAACGTTTTCCGCAAAGGGCAACTCCACGGGGGAGCCTCCCGCCAAGACGACAACAATCTTTGTCCCGAGGAATTCGGCCTGGCGAATCAGGTCCCTGGTCAACGCCAGTTGGTTGCGGGCCAGGCGCATGTGGGGGCGGTCGACGCCTTCGCTTTCTGCGCCCTCGTCCAAACCGAGGAAGAGAAGAATGGTGTCGGCGTGTTCCGCGAGATTCAAGGCGCGGCCGGCTAAGCGCCGGGACGGTTTGTCCGCCCGCTTGAAGCCGGGTTCGTAGCCAATGAGGTTCAGCCCGGAAGTCTTGAGCGCGTCCAGGGCGGAGACCACACGCGTTGGGTTAACCAGGGAAGATCCTGCTCCCTGATAGCGGGGGACATCAGCAAACGATCCGATGACGGCGACGCGCTCAGTGGTGTTCAGGGGGAGCGCCCCGTCAACATTGCGGAGGAGGACTAGGGATTCCTCGGCCGCACTTCGCGCAATCTCGTGCTGGCGCGCCATGTCGAGGGGCTGTTTGGGTCCGCGCGGCTGGGTGATGCGGTCCACCAAGGTGAGGAACTCGTCGATGCGATGGTCCAGGACCGCCTCGTCCAATTCCCCATTCTCCACTGCGTTCAGGACACGGGCCTCCCCCACGCCACTACTGGCAGGCATTTCAAGGTTGGAGCCGACGGCTGCTGCCTGGGCACTATCGACGTTGCCACCCCAATCCGACACGACAACGCCGTCGTAGCCCCACTGACCACGCAGGACGTCCGAGATCAGGTAGGGGTTTTGGTGAGCGTATTCGCCATTGACCTGGTTGTAAGAACTCATCAGCATCCAGGGAGATCCTTGGTCCAGGGCGATCCGGAAGCCCTCCAGGTAGATCTCATGCAGGGCCTTTTCATCCACGACCTCATCGATGCTCATGCGACGAGTCTCTTGGCTGTTGACCGCGAAGTGCTTCGGGCAGGCACCCACCCCGATGGATTGTGCGCCGCGGATGAACGCGCCTGCCAGTGTCCCTGCCAGGTAGGGGTCTTCAGAGAAGTATTCAAAGTTACGTCCCCCAAGCGGGTTCCTTTTGATGTTGAGTCCGGGGCCGAGGATTACGTCAACGCCCTGCTCAACAGCCTCTGATGCGATCGCCTCCCCCACATCGAAAAGAAGTTGGTCATCCCAGGAGTTCGCCAACGTTGCGGCGGTCGGGAAACTGGTTGCCGGCACCGAGCCACGCAGGCCCAGGTGGTCACCTTTGGATTCTTGCTTGCGAAGGCCATGAGGGCCGTCGCTCACCGTAACGGAGGAAATCCCCAGCCGGTCGATCGACTTGGTCTGCCAGAATGACAGCCCTGACGTCAGCGATGCTTTTTCTTCTCGCGTCAACTGCGAGATCACGTCTTCGTGTTTCACCTTTGTTTTCAGCCCCTAATGCCCAGAAGA
>CAYFRT010000157.1:0-2593 GCA_964345585.1 uncultured Actinomyces sp.
TCACCGGCGCTAACGGCGTATCAGTCATAGCGGGAGTCGGCTTCTTGTTGCTGCTCGCGGGCGGAGCGACCTACATGGTCCGTCGCAGGGGCACCATCCAGTAACGCTCTTCCTCGTTGGCAGTTCCCGGATAGGGGCTGGCAACGAGGAGGGTGCCGCGCTCCCCTTCATTGAGGTAGCGCAGCGCTGAGAGTTGCACCAGAACTGGCGCAGGACATAGAGGATGCCGCTGGGAAATCGTTTGGTTTCCCGGCGGCATCTGTCTTGTTGGGTGTGCAATCTGGACCTCGTACCCCCACATCCGCTACAAACAATCTCCACATCCGCTAGACGCAAAAAGCGATAATTGGGTTGGGCCGCGTGACGCCCTGCGTTAGGCTGGAACAAGAGTTTGGCCTGGGCGCTGCCGCGCATGCTTCCCTGCTTGGCGGGGTTCGCTACACGTTGAAGCCTCGGCGTTTTTGACACTGTAAGGAGTCAACTTGGCAACACAGACCGTGATCGAACCGCCTGCGCGGGCCGGCATGTTCATCGTGATGACTGCGCGGGAGGGCTCCGAGGAATCGATACTCAACTTCCTTTCCAATTTCTCCTCGTTGAACCGCGCCGTGGGTTTTCGCGTTGACGACAGGCTGGATTCCATTGTCGGGATCGGCTCGAAGCTTTGGGACAGGCTTTTCCCCGATTTACCTCGTCCGAAACACTTACGCGAGTTCCAGGGAATCAACGGACCCAAGCACGTCGCCCCTGCCACGCCGGGAGACATCCTGATCCACCTGCGGGCGCCCCACATTGACATCTGTTTCGAGATGGCGAAACAAATATCTCTGGCGCTGGAAGGCCAGATCGACTACGAGTTCGAGTTACACGCCTTCAAATTCTTCGACGAACGGGACCTCTTGGGATTCGTTGACGGGTCGCAAAATCCGGAGGGTGATGACGCCACCGCCGCTGTTCTTATCGACGACGAGGATGACCCGGCCTACGCTGGCGGCAGCTACGTCGTTGTCCAAAAGTATCTTCACGACATGGCCTCCTGGGACAGCCTCACCGTTGAGGAGCAAGAGAAGGTCATCGGCAGAACAAAGCTCGATGACATTGAGCTGGAAGACCTTCCCGTGAACTCGCATGTCAACGCCAACACCATCGTGATGCCTGACGGAACCCAGCGGGAGATCGTGCGTGAGAACATGCCCTTTGGGAACGTGTCTCAAGGGGAATTCGGCACCTTCTATATCGCATACTCCAATGACCCAGCAGTCCAAGAGATCATGCTCCACAGGATGTTCATCGGCGATCCTCCAGGAAACACGGACCGCATCCTTGACTTCTCAACAGCAGTCACTGGCAGCATGTTCTTCGTGCCGCCCATCGATTTCTTGAACAACACGCCTGGTGTGCCCGCGGAGCCCACTGTCACCAACGCTCAGATGGAGCAGTTCGAGAGGGCGTGGGAAAACCCCTCGTCCACCTCCACTTCGAAGTCCGACTCCCCGGTAAGCGCAGACACACCCACTGCGAAAGGCTCGCCACGATCTAACCCGTCCGGAGACTTGGGCGTGGGTAGCCTGCGCGGAATGTCTTCCTCTTAAGGAAATATTGAAAGGTCAGCAATGAACAACACTTATAGGCATCTCGCCCCGATAACCGAGAAGGCTTGGGAACAGATTGATGACGAAGCCCGCAGGACCTTCATCACCCGCCTGGCCGGCCGACGCGTCGTGGATGTGCCGCCGCCGGGTGGTTCGATGCTTTCGTCCATCGATGTTGGGCACATCCGAACCGTGGATCCAGTCATCGAAGGCGTTGAGACACGCCAGCGTGTGGTGCAACCACTGGTGGAGCTTCGTGTGCCCTTCGAACTATCACGGGAGACGATCGACGATGTTGATCGAGGATCCCAAGACTCCAACTGGCAGCCGGTGAAAACGGCGGTGGAAACTTTGGCGGCCGCCGAGGATACCCTGGTCTGTTCCGGCTCCCCTGCCTCCGACGTTATCGGGATCATTCCTAGCAGCTCCAACCCGACTATCGCGCTCGGTGACGGCCCGGATGCGCTTCCAGAAGCCGTCGCGAAGGCGATCACGCAGCTCCGCACCGTCGGGGTTCAGGGGCCTTACGGACTGATGCTGTCCTCGGACCTCTACACCTTGGCAAGTGGGGACGCCGATGACGGTTACCCAGTCTCGGCTCACCTGCGCCGAATCCTCGGCAAGAAAGGTGTCACCGCGTTTGCGCCGGCACTGAGCGGGGCGATCGTCGTGAGCATGCGCGGCGGGGACTACACGCTGACTTTGGGCGAGGATGTCCGGATCGGTTACCTCTCCCACGACGCTGAAACCGTGCGCCTTTACGTCCAAGAAAGCGTTACGTTCCGAGTGAATACGGACGAGGCAAGCGTGGTCATCACGGCCTAGGGTTCTCTCCCCTCGCGCGGCTTAACCGGCGAAGCAGGATCGGTGCTGTTCGATGGGAGACCTGGCTCAGCGACGTCCTCGGACAATTTGACGGACCCAGTCCGCGCTCAGCAGTAACAACGCCACCCAGATGATGGCTGCGGCTACCCAGCGGGCTGGTTCCACTGTCTCTTTGA
>CAYFRT010000158.1:0-2526 GCA_964345585.1 uncultured Actinomyces sp.
TGCCCGGAGCTCTTCTAGGTCAGGTTCTGCGCGCAAAACGTTCCTGCCTATCCTCTGGTCCTATCCTCCGGTCAAGCGATCGTCACAAGTATAACTTGTGTCCTTGTCGAGATTTGCCTCTACCGACCGAAGCGGTTTCAGAGAAAACTATGCGGCATGACGACCCCCACCCCTCCAGTAGGAACACCGGTAGCCAGAACGACAGATCAATCAACCCCTTCAGATCTATCGCAACTCCCAGAAGCCGGTGCCAGAGAAAACAAGGCGACCACCAAGCGCAGTCTTGACACCTTCCGGACTCTTCTTCCGGGTTTGGTGTTGAGCCTGGCCGCGGCGGGTGTAGGCATCTTCATTTCTTCATTCCTCACCGGGGTGAGTGCCCTCATAATCGCGATACTTGGGGGAGTGCTTCTTACCAACACGGTGGGGGTCCCAAAGGTCGCAAAACCGGGGATTGCGTTCGCCTCGAAAAGTTTGCTGAGGCTCGGGATCGTCCTACTGGGACTGCAACTGGCCCTAACCGACATCGTCGCGTTAGGTGTTCCAATGCTTGT
Organism: uncultured Actinomyces sp.; assembly: GCA_964345585.1. Lineage (GTDB taxonomy): Bacteria > Actinomycetota > Actinomycetes > Actinomycetales > Actinomycetaceae > Scrofimicrobium. The sequence continues at coordinate 555 of CAYFRT010000158.1, forward strand.
TGTCGTCGTTTGCATCGTGGTGGGCGGAGTCGTCGGATCGACCCTTATCGGTAGGGCTCTGAAGGTTCCGACTCGTCTTACCACTCTGATTTCCTGTGGCTTCTCCATCTGCGGAGCAGCCGCTGTTGCGGGCGCTGCCGGAGTCGTCGACCCGGAAGGGGAGGCGGAAGAGGATACGGTGACGGCTGTTGCCCTCGTCGTCATTTTCGGAACCCTGATGATCCCGCTAGTGCCGCTTCTTTCCCACTGGATGGGATTAGACAACGACATGGCCGGGGCGTGGGCCGGCGGCAGCGTTCACGAAGTTGCTCAAGTCGTAGCCATAGGGTCAATTTTGGGCGGTTCCGCACTCTCGGTTGCTGTCTTGGTGAAACTCTCAAGGGTTTTGATGATGGCGCCCCTGATGGCGGTACTCAGCGTCATACGCAGGCGGCAGGTCCGCCAGCACGCGCAGGATTCGCAGACAGAGGGCCAGCAGGCCGAACCTAAGCTGCCTCCCATCGTTCCCCCATTTGTTCTGGGGTTCCTTGCGATGATCCTTCTCAGAACGTTCGTGCCGTTGTCGCAAATCGTTCTTGGAGTGGGCGGTTTCTTACAAACCTTGCTTCTTGCGGCAGCCATGTTCGGGCTCGGTTGTGGCGTAGAAATACGGAAACTACGCCAAGTCGGTCCACGTCCGTTCCTGCTGGCAGCGTTAGCCACTGTGCTTGTCTCGACCATTGCGTTTGTTGGGGTCACGCTCATTTGGTGACGAGCGCGAGGTCCTAACGAAAAGCGCGGGCCGTAAAGACTCCTGCGCTTTGCGGAGGGGCAAGGACCGGTGTGTGCCAGTCTGATTAAGAGCCGGTGCATGCGCAAGATCACCAGTGGGCAGCGCAGCCCTTGTTTCACAACACTGTTCCCGGCCCTTAATCCGGTTCCCGGAGCTCCAGGCGTGGCCCTCCAGGGCCACTGCCTATTCATAACACGGTATTTAAGGGCCGGGAACCAAATTAAGTGCAGCGAAGCACTTTTGCGCTGTGTGCCAGGCTGGTTGGGAGCCGGGAAACGCCACACTGGCTCCAAACAGGTTGGCGGCGGCCGAGCGGCGACGCCTATGGCTACACCTAACGGCGTCTTGGTGCCCCCACTGGGGCTCGAACCCAGGACACGCGGATTATGAGTCCGTTGCTCTAACCGACTGAGCTATGGGGGCCGCGCCACAAGTATCTTAGCGGGTCGCGTCAAGCGAAATACAACAGGTATGACCTGGTGAGGGTGTGATCGGTAACAAGGTAGCGGTAGGGTCAACCCATGTCATCGTATTCAACGCTTCCCCCCGAACTTCACCACCTAGTCCCATCTGGGGACGGACGCCAGCCAGCCGAAGCCCTCGAAGACGGCTCCTACGTTGTTGCAGGTCGCCGCGCACTCATCCACCTGAACCCGGAAGGAGTGATCGACTCCGGGCTCTGGCATGAGGTTCAGTTTGCACGCTGGAACGCGGGCCAAAAGAAGCTTTCGATTGTCTGGTCTCAGCCTGACCGAGCGGGTATTTCCGGGGTGACAGTCACCGCGGACGCTACTCGTTTGATGGAGGCCATCACCGTTCGAACAGAGCGCACCATCTTGGCCACCAGGTCCTTCATAACTAGCACCGGGGGTCGGATCTCCGCCACGGTGCGGCGCCGCCCCGACGGGGGGCTGTTCTCCGTTCTCGTGGCCGATGGGGACGTGACACCGGCCGACATTGAAAAGGGTGAGGAGTTGGAACGGACTCTGCGAGCGGAACTCGGGATGGAAGACGACTGAGGTTCACCGTCTGCGATTTCGTAGCGCACACCACTACCCGGGGATTTGCCCTCACGTACCGCGGCCGCATAAACTCATCTTTGCGCATTCCCGCGTAGCTCAATGGCAGAGCATTCGACTGTTAATCGAACGGTTGTTGGTTCGAATCCAACCGCGGGAGCCAAGACTTTCCATTGCAATA
>CAYFRT010000159.1:0-2509 GCA_964345585.1 uncultured Actinomyces sp.
CGGAATGTAACTTATAAAGAGCCAACCGCCTTGAGGTGTCCGCTTGGCTGCTTATGAAAATCTTGTACCCGATGGGCGAGGCCACGGAGGAACAAATTGAGGAGATCCTTCGGTTCGCAGTGGAAGGTCGAAAGAGAGTAAAGGACCAGATACTCAGAATCTATTCGACCACGGCTCCGGTGAAGGTCGGCTACTTTGACGGCAGCGGGGAGTTTCGTATGAAACCCTGCTTCTGCCCTACCTAGAGGGCGCGACCGAGATCGAGCTTCACGATCCGTATATCCGCTTGTCGCACCAGGGTCGCAACCTCGTGGAGCTGCTGGCTCTCATCGCCGCGGCAAAGGACCCCGCTGAAGAGGTCGTATTCAACCTGTACACAGGCGTTGACGAAGAGTCCGAATATCACCTCAACAAGCAGATTCGAATGCTCCAGGACATTGTTCAGGGGGCAGCCCAGCAGGGCATTAAGGTAAACGTTGAGAAGGATCCTGGCGGACACGACCGATGGATCCGGAGCGACGCCGGATGGCGAATAAATCTCGGCCGCGGGCTGGATATCTTTCAGAAGTCTGACGGGAATTGGCTCGATTTCGGAACGGCGCGTCAGGAGTTCAGGCAGGTCAAAGGGTTCGGCGTTACGTACATTCGCGACATGCAGAACTGACGGCAGGTGGCAATCGCTACTTACCCGCGCCGCAACTGCTCCGCGTAGTCGTCCAGGGCTTCCAGGATGCCCTCGTGCACCTACACACGGTTTCGACGGGCCCCGCTACGTTCGACAAGGATCTTGCGTTCTTCTAGGAGGTTGAGGGTCCTGACGGCGGCTGCGGGGGCAAGGCCGGCCAGCTCGGACAGCGCCGGGGCCGTGAGCGCTGGGTGAGAGGTGAGCAGGGGAATGACTTTCCAGGCGTTCGCGTCGGAGCGGATGCCAATTAGGTTCTCTTTTGCCTGGTCAAGGTGGGTTGCAAGTTCGTCCATTAAGGCCATGCCGGACTGGGCGGCAAACCAAGCGGCGTCGGCGAAGGCTTCGATGATTGGGGCGGCATCCCCGTTGCGGTACGCCATCAAGGATGCGAAGTATCCCTCAGTGTTTCTGAGGAGTCCTGCCGAGATGGGGGCGGTTGAGTTCTGGCACAGGCCCTTCGTGCGAAGGATCGCGTGGACCAGCGCCCGACCTGTTCTTCCATTGCCATCAGTGAAGGGGTGGATAGTCTCAAATTGGGCGTGAGCGATGGCGGCTTGCACCAGCACTGGCAGGTCCCCTCGGGCAACGAAGCCAACCAGGTCTTCCATGGCTGCGGGCACCAGTTCGCTCTGGGGTGCGACAAACGCTGCGTTTACGGGGCTGGCGTCTGACCGCCCCACCCAAACCAGTTCGTCCCGGTATCGGCCCGCGTGGGTTTCGCACCCGGGGGTTTCTTCCATGAGGTGTTTGTGGAGAAGAAGAATGCTTTCGGAGTCGATTGGTTCGTCTGTTGCTAGCGCCGACTCCATGGCTCGCACGTTGCCCATGACCAGTGCCGCGTTGATGGAGGTTGAACTCTTGACCTGCCAGAGCGCAAGTTGGCGGGCTCCGACGGTCAGGTTTTCGATTTGGGAGGACGAGGTTGCCTCGGTTCTAAGCAAAATCGAGGACATCGGCCCCAGCGTCTTGGCATCTTTGCCCAGCAGGACCAGGGCGTGTTGGTCGAAAGAGGAAAGGCGTTCGGTTGCCTCGTCTACCCGCGCCGCCACGTCCCCGGGAAGATGCAGCTCAAGGTCTTGGATCTGCGCTGGGACGCTGGACTGGTACGGGCCAGTTCCCCTGGTTGCGGCCGAGCGCGAATACTGTCCGTCGCGGGGCACGTGCCACTGCTGCTCCTCGTACTGGATCGGTGGAACCGGGATCGTTAGCGGCCGCATACGTCAACAGTAAATCTCCTTATTGACGTCTAGACGACAACCGTCAATAAGAAACGATCTTGTTGCCGGTTACCAGTTGATTTGGCCGCAATCTTGATACTTTGGGCGGCCAACTAGACTTGTTTGAGAATTGATCGCTTGCTGATCTAGCCCTGCCACCTTGGAGGTATGGACTTGACGGAGACAACTCCCGCTAAGACACCCGTAGTTTGGACACAGATTCCCGAAGGCCCTCACGACATCAGACTGGTCGTGTCGGACTTGGACGGGACACTGCTTGATGAGAACTCCCAGATGCCGCAGGAGTTTTGGGACCTCGCTGAAACCTTTGCTGAGCGGGGGATTGTGTTCGTGCCCTCCAGCGGGCGCCAGTACGCGAGGCTCAAGGGGGAATTTGAGCGACTGGGAAAGGGTGTGTCCTACATTGCGGAGAACGGAAACTTGGTGGTCCACGACGACCACCCGATTTCCGTCATTTCTGTGGATGACGAAGCCGTCCAGCGGATCATCGCCAGATCGCGAGAAGCAGCGGAGGTCCGCAACATCGGGCTGGTGGTGTGCGGCGTAAAAAGTGCTTACATCGAACGCGGCGACCGAGAGTTCGTGA
>CAYFRT010000160.1:0-2479 GCA_964345585.1 uncultured Actinomyces sp.
GTTATCAGAGCGTGCCTGGTTTTCTTCATTCCGTGTCCTCCTTCCTGCCAAAGACGTCAGACTCCGGCCACAGTCCCGCAGCATCGACGACACGCCTGCGAATCGGCACATCATGAGAACTCGCGGGAAACAACCCTCTGAATTCCCTGTGGGAAACGAGCGGGACGATTACATCCGAGCGCTCCACCGCCCCATCTACGTCGACCAACTGCACATTAGAAAGATCTACCAGACCAGCCGGGAGTTCTTCAATGTTTGGTTCGCAAACCAGAAAATGCGTGTCAGGGTGAGACCGTGTCAGTTCCCGAGCAATATTCAGCGCCGGAGATTCCCGCAAATCGTCAATATTCGGTTTGAAGGCCAGGCCCAGGAGCGCAACGGTTGCGTCAGGTCCGGCTTCTTCCATTGCTGCCTCCACTTGCCGGATCACCCACTGTGGTTTTCCGTCATTGACCTCACGAGCAGTGCGGATAAGGTTCGAGTTCTCTCGATCAGCCGAGACTATGAACCAGGGATCAACAGCGATGCAGTGTCCCCCGACGCCAGGGCCGGGCTGCAAAATGTTAACCCGTGGGTGCTTGTTGGCAAGTTCGATGAGTTCCCAGACGTCAATGTCCAGTCGGTCGGCAATGAGCGACAACTCATTTGCGAACGCGATGTTTACGTCGCGAAAGGCGTTCTCGGTGAGTTTCACCATCTCTGCAGTCTTAGCGTCCGTGATGCTGAGATCGCCTTTGCAGAAGGTGGCGTACACGTCTTTGGCCCTTTGCGCGGCTTCCTCGGTGAGCCCCCCAAGCACTCGGTCGTTCTCCACCATTTCAACCATGATGCGGCCCGGAAGCACTCGCTCGGGAGCGTGAGCAAAATGAACCGTGGGACAGCCATCAGTCCCATCCAAAGACAGGTCCGGCCGCGTCGCAAGAATACGATCCGCCATGTATTCAGTCGCTCCTGGCGGGGAAGTAGATTCGAGGACGACCAGCTCTCCCCCTTTAAGGTTCGGGGCGATGCCATCGGCCGCGGCCTCTATGTAAGAAAGATCAGCCTCGTGATCTTCCTTAAACGGGGTAGGGACCGACACGATGTAAACATCGGATTCGGGAGTGTCCTTCTGTGCGTGCAGGTTTCCCGATTCAACGGCCTTGCGCAGGGCCCCTTCCAGCCCTTCTTCCACGAAAGGGAGCTCACTACGATTGACCAGCTCGACGGTTTGATCCGATACGTCTACGCCTGTCACGTTCCAGCCTGCATCCGCAAACACGACTGCCGTGGGGAGTCCGATGTATCCAAGCCCGATTACAGCAAGCCGCCTTGTATTAGCAGGTATGTGATCGGTCGTGTCCGGCGTCATGCTACTCACCCCCCAGGTTTAGCGTTATCGCATCTGCTATTCGGCGGCTCGCAAACCCATCACCATAGGGGTTGCTGGCTGCCGACATCACCTCGTACTCTTTTGAGTCATCTAGGAGACTACTTAGCGCAGAATAGATAGTTCCTTCTCCAGTGCCCACCAACCGCAACGTGCCGGCCTTTACGCCTTCCGGGCGTTCGGTGGTCTTTCTGGCGACCAGTACAGGTTTACCCAGTGAAGGGGCCTCCTCCTGTATGCCGCCACTATCCGTCAGAATCACGTGGCTCGCGGCCATGGTGTTTGCAAACTCCACTGGTCCCAGGGGATCCGCCAACGCGATCCGCTCATGCCCCGACAACTCTTCGAGCGCGACTTCACGCACAGCCGGGTTCAAATGCATCGGATAGAGAACCTTAACGTCTGGGCGCTCATCTACGACTCTCTTCAGCGCCCGGAAAATGCCCCTCATCGGTTCGCCAATGTTCTCGCGCCGGTGGGCCGTCACCAACACCAAACGCGAATCTCCAACCCAATTCAGCCATTCGCTCTCATAGTCATCCATGACAGTCGTTCTCAACGCGTCAATCCCGGTGTTACCAGTAACGAAAATGCGTTCAGCGGGTTTCCCCTCCTCTATGAGGTTGCGCTTGGATGTCTCCGTCGGAGCGAAATACAAATCCGCCAACAAGTCTATTGCTTGCCGATTGAACTCCTCCGGGAACGGGGCACCCATATTCCACGTTCGCAGACCCGCTTCAACGTGCCCGACAGGAATCTTGTGGTAGAAGGCCGCCAACCCCGCCGCAAAAGCGGTTGTCGTGTCTCCGTGAACGAAAACAGCATCAGGATTTTCGACAGCGAAAATCTCTGGTAGTGCCGTGAGTATCTGCCGAGTCAGCCCTTCGAGGCTTTGGCCGGCTTCCATAACTTCGAGGTTGTAATCGGGCTCGATCTTGAACACGTCTAATACCTGCTGGAGCATCTCCTTGTGCTGCCCCGTAACGCACACAACCGTTTCAAACTCCTGTGGGCGGCTTTGCAGCTCCTTCACAAGGGGACAAACCTTGATGGCTTCTGGCCTGGTACCGAAAACAACCAGAACCTTGACTTTCGCCATCTATTGATCAC
>CAYFRT010000161.1:0-2454 GCA_964345585.1 uncultured Actinomyces sp.
GCAATGAGTGAACTGATGCCCGCTATCGAAGCGGAAATGATTCGTGAGTCCATAACTGGTTATTTGACGACGACGTTTGCGTTGACGGATGAGGCTGCGAATCTTGAACTTGGGCATTTCTTAGAAGATCCCTCCAATGGGATTTTCAAGGGGCCGTTTGTGCGCACGCGGCTCCCCTTCCGGGCCGCGGACGATGATGGCGTTGAGGTGCTGGAGTGGCAGTCCGACATCAAACCTTATGGGCATCAGTTGGCGGCGTTTCGCCGGTTGGCGTCTCGGGTGGAGGGGAAGGATGTTCGGCCGGAGCCGACCCTCGTAACTACGGGAACCGGGTCGGGGAAGACGGAGGCGTTCCTTTATCCGATTCTTGACCACGTTCTGCGTGCGAGGCGACGTGGACAGGCTGGGATCAAGGCTCTGATTCTGTATCCGATGAACGCTTTGGCTAATGACCAGGCGCAAAGGATCGCGGAGTTGCTGACGGCGGACCCGCGGCTTGCCGGTATTCGGGCGGCGATTTACACGGGGCAGCAATCCAGTCAGCAGTCCGTGGTGAGTAAGAAGGGGCTGATCAACGACCGTTACGCGATTCGGGAGAACCCGCCAGACATCCTGCTCACGAACTACAAGATGTTGGATCAACTGTTGCTGCGCAGCCAGGACCAGATTCTGTGGAAGGCAAGCGCGGAGTCCCTTCAATACCTCGTCCTGGATGAGTTCCACACGTATGACGGCGCGCAGGGGACGGACGTGGCGATGTTGCTGCGTCGCCTGGGGATGGCGTTGAAGCAGTATCAGGACGAGGATGCGCTGACTGAGGAAGAGCGTTCTCGGCCACTGGGCAAGGTGACGCCTGTGGCTACCTCGGCGACGATGGGCGACGAGGATCCCACCCAAATCATGGGTTTTGCAGAAACCGTATTCGGGGAGGAGTTCCCTGTTGAGGCGGTGATTGGCGAGACCCGCATGTCCATTGATGAATGGATTGGGGATGCGCCGGAGGTGGTGGGTGACCTCGGAATCGAAATGATCTCGACCGCCGATGCAGACGGTCTTGGATACGCCGCGGAACTGAAGGATTTAGGGCAGCGACCCGAGCCCTCTGCGTTGTTGGAACTGACGCTGCGGCACATGGTCCGGCTTGAAGGTTCGAAGTGGTCCTGGGAAGAACTGTTGGAAGACCCGCAAAAGCAGGCACTGGTTCTGCGGGGCAGTCCGATAGTCAGGGACCTTCTTGAGCGCACACAGAATGCGGTGTCGCTGCTGGATCTCCCCGATTTGCTGCTGCCGGCTTCGATGCGAACGAACCGCTCCTGGGTCCACCGAAAGGAAAGTTGGCAGGCGTTCTTCCGGGGCGTGATTTCAACCCTGGGGCACGTGCGTGCTGAAGTTGGGCGCACGTTCGTCTCTGTGGAGGTTCACTACTGGCTTCGGGAACTTTCCAGGATCGACCGGACCGCTGCGTCGGAACCCCAATTCTCTTGGACCGACGACGGAACCGTGAAAGACGCCGAGGGAGCAGAGGACCGTCCCCGCTTCCCCGCCATTTACTGTAGGCAGTGTGGCCGGTCGGGGTGGATGGTCAAGATGAACCCGGTCGGCGAGGATCACGAGCAAAGTGACGACACCATCCGCCGCGAAAAGATGCGAGGACGGTCGCGAGTCCGCCCCGTCATTCATGCCGCCATCGAAGGGCAACTGGTTGAAGACCAGGATCTCTCCATCGACGGTTTCTCCTGGTGGGAGGTACGCGGGCACAGGTTTGAGTCGCATGTCGATGACTACAACTCCGATGAGTTCCGGGACGGGTGGATCATTCCGGTCCTCGTGAACAAAGGGCGCGATGCGGACAAGGAAGACAAAGAGGACGTTTGCCCGGCGTGTAAGCAGGCGGACTCGATTAGGTTCCTCGGCTCTCGGGTAGCGACGCTTTTGTCGGTCTCGCTTTCAACACTGTTCGCGGCTGAAGGTTTGGGGGACGAGGAGAAGCGGGCCCTCGTCTTTTCCGACTCCGTTCAGGATGCGGCGCATCGAGCGGGGTTCATTCAGTCTCGGGCGCACGCGTTGACGATGCGTTCTGTGCTGGCCGAGGGGATCGGGCCGGAAGAAATGACGCTTGAAGAACTTGTTTCAAGCGTCGTTGAGCAGGCGGGCGATGACCCGGTTCGTAGGTATCGGTTGCTGCCGCCCGAGGTGGCGGACCGTGAAACCTTTGAGCCGTTCTGGAATCCGAAGGGAACGACTCCGCAAGCGCGGAGGAGGGCTCGCGGGCGGGTTCAGGATCGGCTGTCTTTCCAAGCGGCGTTGGAGTTTGGGACGCAGTCAAACATTGGTCGCACCCTGGAACTGACCAGCACTGTCAGCGCCCATGTTGAGGCGGGCGAGGAACCGCTGCTGAACGCTGTGGCGGAGCGTGCGTTGTCCTCCGCGGGTTGGCAGACGCAGTTCGGGGAC
>CAYFRT010000162.1:0-2368 GCA_964345585.1 uncultured Actinomyces sp.
GTGCGTGCCGCGAAGAACGCCTGGGCGATAAGTGCGATCACGGGCGTAACAAGGGTGATCAGCGCCAACCCTCCGAGCATTTCCCACGGCATTCCAGCCAGCACATCCCCGAGGGTGATCTTTGCCGCCAGCGCAATCGTTACCGCGCTGATGAGGAGAGTGAGAACGCCAAAGAAGATCGCGGTCACCGCGTAGATCACCCCTTCATAGATCGTTGATCGAGGCACAACGCCCCGGGCGGCCCCCAGCGATCGTGAGAAGCGCCGAATCGCGGCCTCTTTCTGTGCCAACCAGTGCGATCACGGCCAAGCCCCCCCCAGTCCAGGAGACGACGAACACCAGACCCAACACGACAAGGACGTCACCGAGCCCCGCTGAACTGTCCCGCATCACGTTTCCAACCACCATGAACAGGCTGACCAGGGATATAGAAAGCGCGAACGGCAGAATCGTTGTGACACTTCGGATGGCGCGTGCTCGACACGACTGTACGGCCAAAAACCATGCGACACCTCGAACTGGCACCAAAGAGGTCCAGGCGCGAAGGAGCGGAGCGAATACCCAAGGGCCCAAGAGCAACAGCAGGCAGATCAAGAACAGGTCGCCTGCGAATGCGAACGCGATACGTTGTTCGAGGCCACCTGACAAATCAAATAGCAGCCCAGGAATCCACATCCCACCCACGCCTGCGAACAGCAAAACCGCTAGTACAGCGCGGAGAACGCCAAGTCGGGGAGCAGGGGATGCTGAGGTGCGGAAAGCACGCATTTCAGGCACTTTCGCGATTCGTGCGGTGACGCCCCAACCACCCAAAAGGCAAGGGACGATGCCGCTGAGTACGCTCACGCCCGCCTGCCATGGTTCAAAGGGCGCTGTCGCTCCATGCAGGTTCAGACCCCCTGCTCCCACTGCCCCAGCGTAAAGTCTGCAACCCACAGCGAGAAGGGAATCGCGATCACCCCGGCAGCGAAGCCGAGGGCAACAAGTTCCAGCCGTAGGACGGCCCGGACCCGGCGGCGTGGGATACCAAGGATCAGCCACAATGCGTGCTCACGCTGCTGCGTTTGAAGAATAAGCCCGGAGATCGACGCGACGATACCAACCGCAGCGAGCACCGTGAAGAACACGATATTTCCACCGAGGGCAATCGAAGCAGACACCATATTCGAATTTCCAGCCGCACTGGCAGCCGATATGCCTGTGAACATGGCTATAACGGAGCCAGAGGCACAAGCAGCCCCAACTGCCGCTGCAAGCAACCCCCACAGCCACATTTTTGCCTGCATCCAAATGTCGGCAAGTGCAAGCCGCATCATGATGCTGCCTCCGCAATTTGGTCCACTGACTGCGCAGCAAGAACTGCCTCACTGACAGCAAGTGGGTCACCGCCGGCAACCACAGAGTGGATTCGACCCGACCCCCAAACTACGACGGAGTCAGCGCGGGAGGCGGCGTTTGGATCATGTGTAACCATGAGCACGGTTGAACCTTGTGCGGGAAGCGCCTGCAACCAGTCGAGCACCACATTGCCGGCACTGACATCCAGTGCCCCCGTCGGCTCATCTGCGAAGACAATGCGGGGCTGATTTGCCACTACTCGCGCGATTGCCACACGCTGACGTTCACCTTCCGAAAGGCTCACTGGGGGTTTCTTCGCATGTTTTGCGATGCCGAGCCGTTCCATTGTTTCCACCACGGTGCCGCGAGGGATCTTGCGACCCGCAAGCCGGGCCGGTAATGCGATGTTGTCTTCGACGGTCAGAGAGCTAACAAGGTTGTATTCCTGGAAGATGAACCCGATGTTCTCGCTGCGGAAGGAGGAAAGCTGCCTAGCATTAAGTGCCAGGATATCCGTGCCCAAAACCTCGATCGAGCCCGATGTTGCACGTTCCAGGCCTGCCGCGCAAGAGAGCGTCGTTGACTTGCCTGAACCTGATGGTCCGACAATCGCGGTGAGCCGCCCAGCGGGGATGTCAAGGTCAATGCCGTGCAACACGGAAACGCTTCTGCGCTTGCGGCCGGGCACCGGGAACTTCATATGAACATCGCGAAGACGGATACACGGTTCGGGTCCTTGGCTCTTCATCATGACCCTATGCCACCGGTGTCGGTGGCAATAATCGGTGGGGCGTGGTTCCGGTTTCAACGGCGCAGGGTAGAGCCAGCTCTACTTCTCATTCCTCATGCGGCATGAAATGATGAAAATGTGTCCAAACTCCGTGCCGGGCGCCAACATCTACCGAACACTAAACGCCGCAACCACACAAAACCGGGCTTGACAAACATAGAAGAGTCCTGGACCGCTACAGTCCAAGTGGTTGGTTGCACGCAGGTGTTGATACAAATGCGCGGCCGACCAGTTCCAGCG
>CAYFRT010000163.1:0-2335 GCA_964345585.1 uncultured Actinomyces sp.
GGATAACCGGGCGGCTCCGAAGCACAATCGGGCGGGGATCAACGCGTAGCATCCTCGAGCCCGAAGAGGCCGCTTGACAGAGAAGTTAGCCGTGGGCCTGCGTTCTTGACTTCCCCGGGTCTTTCGGAACGTTTTTCAACGCTTCGATAATCAAAGCTGACGTCCGCGCCAGGTCCGCCAATTGCTCCTGTGTCAGCACGTCTAGTACGTATTTCTTTGAGGCAGCGTTCTCTGTTGCCGAGGTCCGCGCCAACATGACGCGTCCATCATCAGTTAGTTCTGCGTTTGTCGCGCGGCGATCCGCCTGGCAGGCCGTTCGCTTAACGAAACCACGCTCCTCCAGTCGAGAGATGACATGGGAGAGCCTGGGCAAAGTCGTGTTCGTTGATTCCGCCAGCGCAGACAACCGGAGAAACTTGTCCGCTGACGAATTCAGAGCGTCCAGCACCTGAAACTCAAAAAGAGTTAGGGAACCCTCTTTGCGCATTGCAGAGTCCAGTGCGGCTGGAAGGAGCTGACACACGGCAAGGAGATCTTTCCAGGCCTGCACACCAACAACAAGGTGGTCCTCTGGGTGGGAATTCATAAAACAACTCTACGGGACTTGTAGCTACAACCAAATCTATGACAAGCTTTGCAAGCAAGAAGTTGTAGTAACAACTAAAAGGCGTGAGCGGGAGACAGCTCTCGCTTGATGAGGAGTGACCCGTGCAAAGACTCGACTGGATGGAACCTGCAACCACAACGTCGGGGGCAGCCCCCGACGGTGCCTTGATGGACACGGTTGAACTATTAGTACGCGATCTGGACGGGATGACTGATTTCTACTTAGATGCGATGACGCTTGATGTGCTGGATCAAGACGGAGACACAGCAACCCTGGGTCACCCCGACGTTCCGTCTCTTGTGCTGCGTCAGAGAAACGACCTGCCCAGCTTCGATCGGTTGGGAGCGGGCCTGTACCACACGGCATTCTTGTTCAAAGACCAAAAGCGTCTGGCCAGGACCTTGGCATCCATGGCCCAGCATGCGAACCATTTGTATCAAGGGAGCGCGGACCACCTGGTGTCTGAGGCGTTCTACTTCAGTGACCCGGAAGGAAACGGGATAGAGATCTATCGCGACCGTCCTCGTACAAAATGGCAGCGCACACCGGGAGGAGGGGTGAAGATGGCAACTCTCCCTCTCGACCCCAATGCGTTCCTTCAACAGTGGTATGACCCGGATGAGTCGGACGTAGGGGAGGCAACCTCGACTATTGGACACGTTCACCTTCAGGTTGGGGACTTGGAAAGAGCAAGAGAGTTCTACGTTGAGACTCTGGGGTTTGACGTGACAACTGAGATGCCGGGGGCCCTCTTCGTTTCCGCGGGCGGCTATCACCACCACATTGGGATGAATACCTGGCATAGCAACGGGTCCGGGCCACGCGCGGCCACCCTGGGGCTGGGGGACGTGCGCATCACGGTGCCGACACGTCAGGACGTTGAGGCACTCAAAGACCGACTGCGTTTCCATCACCTACCGACCGAGGATGACGGGCGCACGTTGCGATTCAAAGACCCGTGGGGCACTGTCCTCGCCGTGTCGCAGTCCGCTAAGTAGCGGGCCGGCAGGGGTAACTTTGGTAGCTCAATCCCCGGCGTGACCAGGAGAGGGGGTGCCACGTCGATACGTCCCGCCACCTTTCGGCGCGTTGACCTAGACTGCCATCGGAAGAAGACGCCGATCGGATGAGGATCCCGATTGGCGCAACCGCCGCTCAGCATAAGGGACGGTAACAGTGGCGGACGTTGGTCAAATCAGGCGGGATGCTTCGAAGCGTCGCCCAGACAAGAACGACCCGGAAACAGTGGGAGATTCCACGTGGCTGGTGCACGGGGGCAACGCCGAAGACCCCAAGACCGGTACGCTCCGTACCCCGATCTACATGGCGAACTCATATGCGTTGCCTGACGACCCCTCTAACATGGATTGGTCTTCACCCGAGTTGTTGATATACGCCCGCAACGGACACGTCAACCAGCAGGGGCTTGAACGAAAACTCGCGGCTCTTGAACGGGCGGAATCCGCGGTCGTCTTTAGTTCCGGGGGTGCTGCTTTGCATGCGGTGTTCTTCACCTTCTTGAAATAGGGTGATCACGTAATCGTCTCGGACGTGACGTACGAGGCGGTGTGGAGACTGTTCTCCGAACTACTCCTAGAGCGTTACGGGATCGAAGCAACCTTTGTTGCCCTTCTTGATGCCCTTTTCACGCACACGAACACGGTGCGTTACTTACCGTGGATTCTACGTTCACCCCGCCCCCTTTGTACCGGCCCTTGGAGGACGGGG
>CAYFRT010000164.1:0-2331 GCA_964345585.1 uncultured Actinomyces sp.
CAAGCCGCACTTGACGTTCTCACCGCCCCAAACTCCGAACTGCAACGGGCGAAGGCAGCGGTCGACACGGCGGATCTCAGGCGCACGAAAGCAGCTGAGGAGAAGACCGCTGAAGAGAAAGAACTGTGGGCCGCCGACCAGCAATGCAGCGAACTAGAGGAGACCATTCACGACCTAGATCGGACCCCGGAAGTGCCGCCCGATTTAGAGCAGGGCTTGCACGACCTTTTCTATAAGGATCGGCGCGTGCTGACTAGGGAAGAAGTGCCCAGGTTTTCTAGAAAAGTGGACAGGGAACTCCAGCAACGCACGGACGCTGCCGAAAGCCAGGTTCAGAGCGCCTCTACAAGGTTCATTAGTCTTGCCAACTCCTTTAGCAACCAGTGGCCGACCGCAGCGCCAGAGCTAACCGATTCTCTGGCCGATCAAGGTGGTTACCGACAGATATTGGCGGGGATAGAGGAGCGGGGGTTACCTAAACATGAGGGCAACTTCCGCCGGCTCCTAGACCGTCAAGCGCATGACGACGTCGTCCTTTTATTAGACGACCTGAAAAGCGCCCCGCGCCAAATAAAAATGCGCATAGAACCGGTCAATGAGTCTCTGGGCATCACCGAGTTCGATCGACAACGTTTCCTCCAGATCCGAGTGAGGCCGTCACATTCCCAAGAAGTTCGCGACTTTCTGGCCCAACTTCAGCTGATTGTCAAAGACCATTTCGTTGAGGAAGACCTAGCCGCTGCCGAAGAACGATTCCTGCTCCTAGACAAAGTGATGCGCCGCTTGGGGTCCTCAGAAAAGGGGGATCGAGATTGGCGGAGCCGCGTCCTTGATACCCGCACCCACGTTTCTTTCGTCGCTGAAGAGATTGACGAGGGCGGCGCCGTAACAAACGTCCACGATTCGTCTACCGGACTCTCGGGCGGCCAGCGTCAGAAACTGGTCGCGTTCTGCTTAGCGGCAGCGCTGCGATATCAGTTGGCCGGGCAAGACACGGCGATTCCCACGTACGGGACCGTGGTCATCGACGAGGCTTTCGACCAGTCAGATCCGACCTATACCAAGCTCGCCCTCGACGCTTTCAAAGAGTTTGGTTTCCATATGGTTCTGGCCACCCCAAACAAGTCGCTCCAGACTTTGGAGCCTTACGTGGGTGGGGTTGCGGTGGTTGCCAACCCAAATCGCAGCGGCTCCACCATAGCGAGTGGAACGTTCGCGTGATTAGCCGCCAAGAGGTGCGGGAGCGAGCCCGCAGACACTGGGACCGCCACGCTCGCAAGTGGGCTGCGGGTGATACGTCCTCAGCCACCCTCGATCTTCCCCTCCATCCCCCCACGGAAAAGGGTGCGATCGCAGACTTGCCGGGCACGCGCGCCTGGGTCGATTCTTGGCGTGGTGTGGAGGGCGTGGTTTGGGAAACACGCCGATGGTCACGTGTGGGCCCGCAACAGATCCCAACGCGGGTCATCCTTTCTGGTCCGGACGAGATCGCGAGCATGGCGGGTGTCTCCCGCCAATGGCATAGGTGGCTGGCGCGAACCCAGCTATTACTGCAGGACTTGGGCGAAGATGCGAGGCCCGCCCTCATCACCAATGGGCGCGCAATCAGGGATATGGAAGAGGTGGACTTCCAGCGGCTGCGGGGGGTGGTGGCCTGGCTCCGCAGCAATCCAGTGTCCGGGCGTTTCGTTCGTGAGCTGCCGATTCGCGGCATCGACAGCAAGTGGCTGGAAAGGCGACTGAAGGTGGTGACCGCTCTGGTCGGAACAGAGCAGCTTGGCCTACGCCGCCCTCCCACGTTGCTGCGGACGCGGTTCCTCGGGCTTGGCCCAACAGATGTGTCGATGCCCGTGGCGGAGGCGGCCTGCATCGAGGTCGACGCCCCTGTACTCATCGTGGAGAATCTGCAAACGTTCTTGGCGGTACCTCGTTCGCTTGGTGTAGTGGTCGTTGCGGGGCAGGGGGACGCCGTAGAGGCCTTGGCCGGAGTGAACTGGGCTAGAAATGCCCTGTATTGGGGCGATCTCGATTCACACGGGCTGCGAATCCTGCACAGGGCCCGCTCGGCTGGCATGAACTTGAGATCCGTCCTAATGGACTCCACCACGCTGTATGAGTTTCAAGATCTGTGGGTACCCGAACCAAACCCCCATTCAGGTGCCCTCCCCCGTTTGACAGAGGACGAAGCAGCCACCCTAGCGGCATTGCGCGCAGAAGGAGACGTGCGTCTGGAGCAGGAGCGGATCTCTTGGGATTATGCGTTAGGGCAGCTAGAGCGAGCTGACCTGCAACGACATAGACTTACTGCAGGCCAATAGTCTTATGTCCCTA
>CAYFRT010000165.1:0-2214 GCA_964345585.1 uncultured Actinomyces sp.
AAACAGGGGGACGAGGGCCAGGCCGCTTTCCTCCGGTTTGTTGACGCAGTGAACGGTGAACAACCCCAGCTACCATCACAGGAAAACCTGTGAGAATGCAGGCAACCGAGCATGCAGGAAACGTTTTTGATGTCCCCATTGGAGAGTTGAGGAAGTATCGGCCGGACATAGAGAGCGCTCCGACTTGGACGAGTTTTGGTAGCGTTCGCTGGTAGCCCTTTTACACACCAGAGTCTCTGTCCTAGACGTCCGCCCGTAGGAGCGCGGACCCGTGAGCCGGAAGTGTCAAGTGGATGCACGCGCTGCCGGGAGCCACTCCCCTGGCCTCATCCGACTGCACGGCTACCGGTTCAACGGCGATGTTGGTCCCGCTCCACAGTTCACGAACTTTCGTGCTGTCGGGGGCAAACCCAATGTTTTGAACGTCGAGGGCCATCTGCAACGGCTCATCGCCAATATTGAACACCGCTGCATACGACCGGCCTTCCGGACCGTCGGCTGCCCAGATGACCTGGTTTCCTTCGCGAAACACTTCCCTGTTGTTGCTCGAGGATCCCAATACTTCTAACACCTCACCGTTCATAAAGAGCGCAACGGTGTCAGGGTCACTGGTTGGAAGATCCCCTCCGATCATCAACGGGGATCGCGCGATCACCCAGAGTGTCATCAGCGTTTGACGTTCGTCGGGGGTCAGAGCGTCGTCCCGCGGGTGTCCTCGTTCCGCACGAATCCCTATGCGTCCCAGTGGGAGCATGTCTCCGTCCGGCCAGCCCTTCGGAGAGGCATACGGCGCCCACCGCGCAAACCGCGCGAAGTTCGCCTCGACATCGTCCCACCTGTCCCAAAGGTCGTCGCAGATGCGCCACATCGTCGCGTTCTCCCGGAGATGATCCACCCGAGCCAAGGAAAGATCCCGCCCCGGGGACAGGCTGAGTTGGATGTCGCGACCCGTGGAGTCAATAGCCTTCGAATACGCCTCAATATCTGCCTTCTGATAGGGCCAGAGCATGTCATCGGCTTTGATGAAGTCAACGCCCCACTTCGAGTACAAGTCCAGAGTGCTGTCGTAGTACGCCTGGCTGGCAGGGTTGCTGTGGTCCAGGCCCATCATGTCGGGGTTCCACTCGCAGCAGTTCATTGGGTCCGCGATGTCTTGTGCGGACGCATCCGTTCCTAGAACGGGCAGGTTCTGGGCTACCGCGCGCCGAGGGATTCCCCGCATGGTGTGAATGCCGAAGCGCAGTCCCATGTCGTGAATCTTCTTAGCGAGCGGGCCGAAGCCCTGCCCATCCTTTGACGATGGAAATCTAACCGGATCGGGAATCAGCCGCCCGTACTCATCCATGCACAGTTCCGCGCCCTCGTTGTATCCGTGGGAACGCGGGGCCGGATCAGACCAGTCGATGTCGACGACAACGGTGTCCCAGCCGTATTTCAGGAGGTGCTCTGCCATAAACTCTGCGTTGGCGAGTACCTCTTCTTCTGTGACAGTAGTTCCGTAACAATCCCAGCTGTTCCACCCCATGGGTGGCCGGGCGACCGCATTGGTGCTCATAAGCTCATCCTCATCTTTTCAGCTCGAGGATGTCCGCGGCTACGCGACTTCTTCTTTTGTGCAGTCCAGGCCCATTCCTTTGAGGAGCGCCTCAAACTGCAGGTCCGGGTCTGCGGGTTCACGGGTCAGGATCCGGGGAAAATCGACAACTTCCTCTGCCTCTAGCCCATCAACAGCGGTGTCCCACCCGGCATCCTCGCGAAGCACTACCCCATAAAACCATGACACAAGCATGTCATGGGCGTTTCGGGCTCCGATGGTACTGGTCTGTGTAAGTTCCAGTAGCGCCTCGCTGAGAGAGAGCGCGCCTGGACCGAGCACCGGTTGCTTCAGAAACAAAGAGAGCGTTCCGGGAATCGCTAGGACTTCGCCACCCCGCCGGCTTAGTCTGATTATCGCACAGTGCGGGCAACCAACTCCGACCAAGTCCTGCGCACCAATCATCCCCATACGCTCATCGGCCAGGTCATGCCAGATTGCGTCCAGGGAGGGAAAGTAGGTGTAGATGGAGTTTGCTGAAACCCCTACTTCTGCCGCCACCCCACGCAGGGAGATTCCATCGACCTCTCCCCTTTCTGTTAAGAGGCGTTCCGCAGCGCGAAGAATGCGCTCCTGATCGATATCTCCTCTGGGCCCGCGACGTCGCCTCAACTGCCCAT
>CAYFRT010000166.1:0-2192 GCA_964345585.1 uncultured Actinomyces sp.
TGACGACGATTCCAACCCAAGCCGGGGCGAAACTGGTAATCAGCACTGTCGCCACACTGATAACTCCGCCCAGTAGCGACATCACGATTCCCATGATGATGCCCAACAGCAGGTACCGTCCAAGGAGTCGCCACACGGCTCCACGGGTTAGGTCCCAAGATCGTCGCACGGCCATCATCACTGGAGTGTCCTCGACCACCACAATCATGGTGGCAAACGAAAGACGCAACCCAACCCAGATAACGAACGGGATCACTGCAATGAGTAGCAGAATGCCCACGAAGATCAGAATGCCCCAAAGAGGCGTCACGAGGGATGCGAAGATGAAAGGAACCGCGACCACCGCTAACGCAGCCAACCCTAAACCGACCATGATCAGCCACACCAGAATTGCTGTCAGGATCATGCGGCCAAAGCGTGGCCGCAACTGTTGCCATGTCTGAGAAAGATCAAGGTTTACCGCGACCACCGCGTTGGTCACGGAAAGCGCCAGCACCCCGGTTACAAAGAGCGCGGCCACCGACTGCAACAAACTTAGTCCAAGTTGGGCCAGAGAAACCTGGTAGAGGCTCTCGTACTCTGACAGGAGTTCGTATAGGTCCGGGTCGGAGAGGTACGCGGAAGTCAGCTCCCAACCTCCCCACGCATTGATGACCACGCCGTTGATAGCGGCACCTAGGATCCCCACTATCACCATCACCGTGATCGAAACTGTGAACATGACTTTTGGGTTTGAGCGGATGGCAGCAAACGTGCCCTCGAACAACTCTCCCAAGTTCAGCGGGCGGAAAGGAATCACTGGAGGCCGATACTGCGGCTGTTGCCAGGGTCCAAGTCCTCCTGGTTGCTGGTCTCCCGGGCGTCCTTGCCAGGGCGGAACATTAGGGTTCCACTCCCCCCACGGAGAAGACTGTGTCGAATCGTGATCCGACGGATTTGGGCCACTCGAAGACCATGGTGGGGGTTGCTGCGAATTCATGACACTATTGTCTCCCCAAAACCGCGCATTGGTCCATCCTGCGGAGTCTGCCGCTCTTCTTGGCGCCCGTTGCGCCTGCTTCACGTGACAGAGTCGGGAGATCATGGCAACATCGGAACATGCCCTCAAGAATTCTTGTCGTCGAAGATGATGTACGTCTCGCAGAGATGATCGGAATCGTTCTGCGTGAAGAAGGCTACGAAGTTTTTGCCTGCTATGACGGGAACGAAGCGATGAGCGCGTTCCAGCGACACGATCCGAATCTGGTTCTTCTGGATGTCATGCTTCCCGGAAAGAACGGGTTCGAAATCTGTTCTGACATCCGACAGATCTCCGACGTGCCCATAATCATGCTCACGGCTCGTTCTGAAACGGAAGATGTTGTGGCTGGCCTTGAGGCAGGAGCGGATGACTACATCCCGAAACCGCACAAACCTAAAGAGTTGGTTGCGCGGGTGCGTGCCCGGCTCCGTAACAACGCGCAGGCCGAAGAAGAACAAATTGCTTTAGGGGAGCTTCAGATAGACGTCTCTGGGCACCGCGTCGAGCGGGGAGGGGAAGAGGTCGCCCTCACCCCCCTCGAATTTGATTTGCTGGTAGCCCTGGCCCGCGCCCCGTGGCGTGTGTTCAGCAGGGAGGAACTCCTGGAGCAGGTGTGGGGTTACAGACACGCTGCCGACACGCGACTGGTGAATGTTCACGTTCAGCGCTTGCGGTCGAAGATCGAGCGTGACCCCGAAAACCCCTCGTTGATTATCACCGTGCGTGGAGTTGGGTATCGCGCGGGTACAGGTTCGTAGTTTTGGGTCTGGCGTGACCAGCGCGAAAGTGAGGGCGCAAGCAAAAGGAACAAAGCTAGGCGCTGCAAGCGGTGCACGCCCAACGGGGCGTGCCGAGGGCGAGTCGGGCGGGACAGAGCCCGCAAACACGTCAAGGGTACGTCGCTTCCTTAGTTCGCTGTCGTCGCAAATTGCTGCGACGTTGGCGGTGGTCCTCGCCGGTATTTTGGCGCTCTTTGCGCTCTGGGCTGCCACCACTTTGCGTGGCGACCTTTTTGAGAGTCGGCGGGATGCGATCCTTGAGGATGCGTCGGTGAGATTTTCGCAGGCCCAGTCTGCATTGGATCAGTCAACAGCCACAACCGTTGACGAGGTTCAGGAATTGGCGTCGCAGGTCTTGAACTCAATCCGTGAATCAGCGGCCGGTGCGGGCG
>CAYFRT010000167.1:0-2164 GCA_964345585.1 uncultured Actinomyces sp.
TCAAAAAGTTCGACTCAAAGGCCGCCAGAACGCGTCCCGCAGGTTGCGCAACGAAGGGCTGGTCCCCTCCTGGATTGGTAGCGTCAGAGGACTCGGTTCCTCCATCCGCTTGCGACTGTGAGTCTTCGATGGGGGCTCCGATTGACTGCTGTGTGTAACCGGGGGTCTCACCGACGCCCTTGACCGGTTCACGGTTGCGCCCCAACGCCAAAGCGGCAAGCGCAACAGTTATAACCGCCAACACAGCAATCACTGTGTACAGCCCCCACTTGGCACCCCGGCCTGACGCGCGCCCCACGGTTACCGGGCCTCGCATAAAGCACCAACACCAGGCAGCCCTGCGACCTTGCCATCGTCATCGCGAGCCTGCCCGTGGATGTCGGAACGCCTTGGGAAATGAAGTTCGTGTGCGACGATTTCGCTCTGCGCTGTGGTTGTAGGCGTGTCATGTTCTTCAACGTCGAAGAGCTCCACGATCAGATTCAAGAACTGTGCGGTCACATGCGCGGCAGGAACCAGTTCGTCGCGGGATCTGCGGTAAACCGCTCGGCGTTGCTTATACGGGTCGATTATGTCCAAGTCCTCCGGTGACTCCGGTGGGGGCACCAGGCCACGTTTTTGTGCAACCGCCTCGACTGCCGCATGCAACGGAGAAACGGACATCTCCAGGTTCGCCCTCACATCGTCGGGGGTGACCGTGGCTGCAAGACGCGCGAACTCGCGAAGCGTGAAACTGCGTCTAGCAACCGACGGGTCCATCCGCATCACGTATTTGCGGTGTCCGCGGGACATCGAGAGGATCAGATCGGAACCGGCAAGCAAGTCCGCTGTGGTGGGCTGAGCCACGTGTTCTTCCAGCCCAAGTACGCCAAGCTCTCTTCCAATCTCAACTTGCCGGGGAGGGACCGGAGCGGATGGGACGGCTTTGATTCCCGAGGATGACACGGAAAACACATCCGACGGCAGATCACGTCTCAACAGCGCCGCAGCCAGAGGAGAGCGGCAGATGTTGCCCGTGCAAACCGTCATCAACTTGAACATGCGATCGTTCCCCAGACCCTTTCTTCAATTCCCGAGGATCGGCCTGGATCCCCCTTCTCCGTCATCTGGCGAACTGGGGTCTGTAGCGCTGACCGCTTTCCACCGGCTGACGTTCGCTGGTGGATCCAGCGGCAGAGGCTCATCGTGAGCCTCCCCGTAGGAGTATGTGGAGTATCCGTAGGAGTCGGGTCCCTTCTCTGGGACCATCGTGAGGATGATGCCGAGAACCCGGGCGTCAATGGTGTGCAACGTTCCCAGGGCCGCCTCAAACTCAGGCTTTCTTGTCTTGCCTGCGGCCACAACCATCAGCGCCCCGCCAACAGACTTGGAGACCAGTGCCGCATCCGTAACCGTCAAAACCGGGGGTGCGTCAACGATCACGTAGTCAAAGGACGAGGTGAGCTCCTGTAGCAGCTTCTCCATTTCCTTCGACCCCAACAGTTCACTGGGGTTTGGCGCGTGCCGCCCGGAGGGGAGGATAAAGAGCCGATCACGGCCCCATTTCTGCACCGCGTCTCCCAGATTTGCGCGACCAATGATCACGTCAGTCAGGCCAACGCCGCCTTCAATTCCGAACAGTTCCGCGATTCTTGGCTTACGGAGGTCCCCGTCGACCAAACACACCGAAACGGACGTTTCCGCCAACGCGATAGCAAGGTTCGCTGCAGTCGTGGACTTGCCTTCCGCGGCCCCGGCAGAGGTGATGACGAAACTGTGCGGGTTGCCTTCCACACGAAGGAACTGCAGGTTGGTGCGCAATTGGCGGAACGCTTCTGCACGAGGACCCCCGGGGTCGTCCTGCACAGTCAAAGGCCTTGTCGCGACTTTGGGGTCACGAATGATCCTCCCCAAAACTGGGAGGTCAGTGATCTGAGCAACGTCGGACTTACTGTTCACCCGCACGTCCAAGACCGTGCGCAGAACCGCTGCCGCTAAGCCAAGCATCAGCCCTAGCAAGAAACCCAAAGCCAAGTTTCGCGTGACATTGGGACTTACGGGGCTGGAAGGAACCTTTGCTGGCTGGACAACATCAATCTGGACCCGAGCCGGTGATCCCTCAGAAGGTTTTTCCAGTTGGTTAGTCACAACGTCTGAGAACACGGCGGCCGTGGTGTTAGCAATT
>CAYFRT010000168.1:0-2122 GCA_964345585.1 uncultured Actinomyces sp.
CAAGCGGAACTAAACCCAGGCCACTTCACCAGCCACTTAAGTGTGAGACGGGCACGCCACCTGGTCGCCAACTGCTAATAGCCTAGAGGTTGATGCTTTTGGGAGTTGGGCCTCGCGGGCGGCACGGATATGTGTGCGCGTCACATCGCGAAGGAAATGCCCGGGGCGGATTAGCTCGGTGCGGGTCGGTCCGGCGGGCTGGCTCGGGTGGACTTGCTTTGTGGCGGGTCGGCTCCGGGGCAAGCATGCCCGGAGGGGAAACAGGCATGGCTGGAGGGGAAAGAGGAGGATGACACTGGGACCTCGCACTGCGATCACCGTGGAAAACCTAAAGAAGAACTACGGCGATGTTCAGGCCGTCAATGACATTTCTTTCTCGGTGCCGGAGGGAAGCCTGTTTGCTTTCCTGGGCTCCAACGGCGCCGGCAAAACAACCACAATTTCCTGTTTGACTACGGCCCTTGCGCCGAGCTCTGGAAGCCTCCACGTTGGCGGTCACAACGTCATCACCGAAGGCAAGCAAGTTCGCGAATCCATCGGGGTCGTCTTCCAACAGTCCCTCCTGGATCCGGTCCTCACCGTTAGGGAGAACCTTCGCCTCCGGGCCCGGCTCTACAGCATGGACAAGGACTCCGTTGACCGGCGCATCGCGGAACTCTCCGACCTGGTTTCGTTGGGGGCGTTCTTGGATCGGCCGTATGGGAAACTGTCGGGCGGGCAGAAGCGCCGTGCTGACATTGCTCGCGCCCTGATTCACGCACCCGACGTTGTTTTCCTTGATGAGCCCACCGCAGGGTTAGACCCGAAATCTCGGGAGCAGATTTGGGCCGTGATCAACCGCCTGCGCGAAGACGAAGGTGCAACCGTCTTCCTTACCACTCACTACCTGGAGGAAACAGAGAAAGCCGACCAGGTGTGCGTGATCGAGAAAGGCCAGATTGTCGCACGCGGGACGCCTTCGGAGCTTCGGTCCGCGCATACCTCCTCGGTCCTGACGATGAAGGTGGAAGGTGGGGGGAGCCAGGTCCTCGGACTTCTCAAAGAACAAGGACTTGACGCGCACGTAGACAACGGGTCCGTCGTGGTGCGGGTCGACACTCCCGCGCAGGCGCTGGCCATCCTCAACGACTTCACCCCGGAGGACTTCGAGTTCCGCCACGGCACCATGGATGACGTCTTCCTGGCGCTGACTGATCGGGAGGCGCCATGAGCAACACATTGATCCTTACCGGGCGCGCGCTGCGTCTTTACTATCGGGACCGGGCGGCGGTCTTCTTCTCCCTTCTGGCTCCCCTGATTCTGGTGGCGCTCTACGCGTTCTTCCTGGGGTCACTGCAGGTCGAGGGCATGAAGGAGTGGTTCCCCAACGCCCTCACCGACGACATCAAATGGTTTGTTGACGCGTGGGTTCTTGCGGGCATCGTCATGATTACGACGCTCACCACTTCGCTTGCCGCGATGGGCGCGTTCGTTGAGGACCGAGCTTCCGGGCGGTTCAATGACTTCGTGGTCTCGCCAGTTAGGCGTGGCCAACTGATCCTGGGATACCTTTTCGCGGCGCTCATTATTTCGTTTTCGATGAGTGTGCTAATCGTGGTCCTGGGGCAGATTTACCTTCTGATCCTGGGCCATCCGCTGATGTCAGTCGGTCAGTGGGGGAGGGTGGTGCTGTACGTGGCGTTGTCCTCGGCGGCGTTCTCCGCGCTGTCGAGCTTCGTCGTTGCCTTCCTGAAAACGTCTTCTTCCTTCGCGTCTTTGTCGACGATTGTTGGAACCATTTCCGGCTTCCTGGCGGGCGCCTACATCGCTCCTGGTGCGCTTCCGAAGGGTGCGGTGAACGTAATGAACTCGCTCCCGTTCGCGCAGTCAGCGATGCTTATTAGGGGCCCGATGACCGAGGACCCGCTGGCGACCCTCAGCGGCGGCGACTCCCCGACAATCGAAGCGTTGGAAGAGTACTTCGGGATCACGGCTGCCGTTGGCTCCCTGGAAATCACGCCACTGATCGCGTGCATCACACTGGTTGTCACGTTTGTTGTGTTTGCGGGTCTGGGGACCGCGGCGATGTCCCGGCGGGTCAAGTAGTCTCCCACCTGCCACTTTCCTGACGATAGCCGGGGTT
>CAYFRT010000169.1:0-2088 GCA_964345585.1 uncultured Actinomyces sp.
CTGACGCTGGATCACCAACTGGAGGTTGAGACCTTTCCTCACCCCAACGAAAAGGTCGTTGCTCTAAATGAGTCTGTTAACGTCGGTGGTCCGGCCGCCAACGCTGCGGCGACAGCGGCAGTGTTGGGGAACTCTGTTCGCCTGGTCACCGCTGTTGGCGATGGAGCGATGACCAACGTTGCCCACGCAGAACTGAGAAAACTGGGGATCGAAACTATCGACTTGCGGCGCGGACAAGAAGGGGCGCCCCCGATCTCCACAGTCCTGGTAACAGTTGCGACGGGGGACCGTGCGGTGATCTCCAAGAATGCTCAGGGGGTCCGTGCCTCGGTTTCCTCCGAGGAAGCGTCTGAAGCATTGGAGGGGGCCGAGGTCCTCTTGGTTGACGGTCACCACTTATCCCTCGCCGTTGTTCTCGCAGAAGAAGCCAAGAAGAAAGGCATCTTTGTCATCTTCGACGGGGGTAGTTGGAAGCCCGGCACGGAGGACCTGTTGCCGCTGGTTGACGCGGCCGTGGTCTCAAGTGATTTCCGCGTTCCGCCCAGCTTGCTGGGTGCGGGGCAGGACACTTTGGCTTACCTCGCACACCACGGATGCCAAGTCGTTGCACAGTCGGCAGGCCGCGATCCGCTTGTTGGTCTCTTCGAAGGGGAGCCATTCACGGTGGCGGTGGACGAGGGGACTGAGGTAGTAGACACGCTGGGGGCGGGAGACGTTTTGCACGGTGCCCTCGCACACTTTTGCGCGTTGGGTGGCCCGGGTGAACTGACCAAGGAGCGCGCAGTTTACGCGTTCGAAAGGGCGACGCAGCTTGCCTCGTTCTCCTGCCAATTCCGTGGAGCACACGGTTGGTTCAAAGCCCAGGCAGGTCCGGGTTCACACCGCTGCGGGCCCGAGTGCGACCTGCATTAGGCTGGTTTTACTAGGAAGCACGGAGGGGATCACCATGAACAAAGAGCAAAGGCCCGTAACCGAAGCGGAACTGAAAGAAAAGGTGTCGCTAGTAGCCGACGGGGGACAGCTGAACCCCGACGCGGTGGGATGGGCAAGACGCTCACTGGTGGATACCTCCGGCATTGACGGGGCCTTCGGAGTGGCGGGCCTGGGCGGGCGTGGCTGGCTCCGCAACAAACGGTGGGAATACTGGAACGTAATCACCCCAACCCACATCATCGCAATGACGGTCTCCTCCATTGACTACGCGGCGGTCAACGAGATCTGGGTGTTTGACCGCAGCACTGGCAAAGAAATCGGCAAAGCCGTCACGTCCTTGCCGTCCCACTCCGAACTGCCACCAAACCTGGGGGCTGGCACAGCGCAGGCTCGCACCCAAGGACTGCTTTTGTCCATCGACATGGACGGGGATAAGACCAGGCTGCGCGGCGTGCTTTCCGAGGGCCATCACGAAGAGGTCGCGTTCGACATGCGCGTAGTGCGCCCCAAGGGCCACGACCTACTGGCCGTCGTCGTCCCTTGGAACCAGAACCGCTTCCAGTACACGGTGAAGGACATTGCCCTTCCAGTGACCGGGTGGGTTCGCGTAGAGGGGGAGAGGTTTGATGTGCCCGAGGGGTCCTGGGCCGTCCTCGACCACGGACGCGGCCGCTGGCCATACGACGTCAAGTGGAACTGGGGCGCCGGTTCCGGTATTTCCAACGGACACACGATTGGCCTCCAAGTCGGAGGTCAATGGACCGACGGGAGCGGGGTCACCGAAAACGGGATGATCATCGACGGCCGTCTCTACAAGATCAGCGAATACCTGAAGTGGGATTATGACGCCGAGGATGACGTCAAACCCTGGCACGTCACCGGCGGCGGTTTGGACGCCACCTTGCAGCCGTTCTATGTGAAGAGGTCGGAGACGAACCTAGGAATCCTCGCAGGCAAGACCGCGCAGGCATTCGGACACTGGTCTGGCACGTTCACTGATTCTGGGCTGGAGGGCGGGAAGATCTCGTTCGAGGGCCTGACCGGTTGGGCGGAGGACGTTCACAACCGTTGGTGAGGCTTCTCGCCCATCACACTGTTCCCGGTCCTTAATACGCTTCCCGGAGCTCTAGGCGTGACTCTTTAGGTCCATTACCT
>CAYFRT010000170.1:0-2042 GCA_964345585.1 uncultured Actinomyces sp.
CAGCGATGTATTTGGAAATCCCTAACCACCTGCTCCCCGCAGTCAGTGAACTGCTCGATTCACTGCCCCTAAAGGGCGCACAGTCCAGGGCGCGCACCCGAACGCTTGCCCTGGTCTCATCTGCTTTGGAGACCTTGGGGGCGGGCGAAGTGGAACTGCTCCACACCTACGGCGTGAAAGACACTGAGGGCGAGTTAGTGCGCGAGGGCGAAACGTTCGAACTCAAACCGGAGACCGCTGCCGAATACCAGGTGGAACGCACCAAACTGTTGTCCGAGGTGATGGTCATTGATGAGGCGACCTACACCGGCCACCCGGCCCTGCTGCGCGAAACCCTCGAAACCATCGACATGGAGCTGAAAGGCACGCTGGCGACCGCCTACGACGTGCTTCTCACCGCCCTCGAACAAGACGCGAACCGGGAAGGAGGTGACGTCAATGAGTAGTGAACCCCTAGAGGAGCAACACTCTGAGTTGGTGACCCCTCCTGACGGCGCGTCCGGGGCTGCAACCCCAGCGAAGCCCGCTTCGACCGCGGAGCTTGAGGAGCCGTTGGAGGGTGAGTTCGATGCGGCCTGGGCCGTCCTCGAAACCCTCACCGACCCCAACATCTAACCTACGACCTTCTGAGGGCCATCTGCTCTCAACTGTTTTGCGCGTCTGCCAACCGGCGGGCGCGTTTTTGTTTGCCCAAAACCTGCTGGGAGGCACCCGTCTTGCGCACTCTGATCATCATTCTTCAAACCATGTTCACCGGCCTTGGCGGAGTCCTCGGCTGGTATCTAGGCGGGTGGGACGGATTCCTCTACGCCCTCCTCGCCTTCGTCATCGCCGACTACGTCACCGGACTTGCCTGCGCCATCGTGAACCACCAGGTCTCCAGCGCGGTCGGCTTCAAAGGCATCAGCCGTAAAGTCCTCATTTTCATCCTCGTGGGGCTAGCGAACCTCCTCGGCGTCTACGTGTTCGGAGAAAGCGGGGTACTGCGAACCGCAGTGATCTTCTTCTACATCTCCAACGAAGGCATCAGCCTCATCGAGAACGCAGCCCGCCTCGGCCTGCCCGTGCCCCAGGCCCTGCGGGACGCGCTCGCGAGCCTGACCGGCACCAAACAGCCCAACCAAGACGAATACGACGGCCACGAAGAAGAAGGCCAGCCATCAGGTGGCGCCGATCCCTACGTCCCTAAACACAGCGACCGCGCGGCCCTGCCCGAAACGGGGAACGAGAGCAGCGCTGGCGATTTCGACCAATCCAACTAACCAATCCAACTGGGAAGGAAACCTCCTCATGTCCTATCAGCTCCTCACCAACCGCACTGCGCCCTGCCACACGAAAGGTCGGGGTGGGAACAAGATCAAGTACATCGTCATCCACCACTGGGATGACCCCGCCAAGAAACCCTCCTTCGACGGAGTCGTGAACTGGTTCGCCACAGGGCGAGGAAACAACTCCGCCCACTACGTCGTCGAAGCAGGCAAAGCAGCCCGCATGGTCAGCGAGTCCGACACCGCCTGGCATGCGGGGAACTGGGCTTACAACCAGCAGTCCATCGGCATCGAATGCAACCCCCGCAACACGGACGCGGACCGGAAAACCATCGGCGAACTCATCGACGACATACAAAAGCGTCACGGGAAACTCACGATCCTTGGCCACAAAGACTGCTCCAGCACGAGCTGTCCGGGTAACTACTATCCGCCCGCGAAAGTGCTCGCCCCCTACATCGGCAAAACCAGTAGTGGTGGGGGAGCGAAACCCGCAGCACCAAGTCCGACACCGGCCCCGGCTCCGGCACCTTCAGGGAATATTGATGCGCTTGCTCGGGCGGTCATCAACGGCCAGTACGGCAACGGGGAAGAACGCAAGAAGCGTCTCGGCACCAACTACGCGGCAGTCCAAGCCCGGGTCAACGAAATCCTTGGTGCCAGCAGCGCTTCTAAGCCCGCGGCCAACAAGCCCGCTGCGAGTAAGCCAGCAGCGGTCAACATTGAAGCCCTCGCGAACGCCGTGATCCGCGGCGACTACGGCAACGGCGAAGA
>CAYFRT010000171.1:0-2038 GCA_964345585.1 uncultured Actinomyces sp.
GGGCTTCCAGGGCGGGACGATGGAGGCCCACGATGTTGAAGGGGATCCTCGTACAGAAGTGACCACCTCCAAGTTGGAAGAAGACCCACGGCTTACCGTCATGTGGGCCGGGTACCCGTTTGCGACGGACTACCGTCACGCGCGGGGTCATGAGTGGATGACGATTGACCAGCAGTACACTCTCCGCAACCTGGAATTTGACCAGCCCGGTACGTGCATGAACTGCCACGCCTCCATGCCTGCTATCTAAGCAGAGCTGGGCAACGGTGACGTAGCTGATTTACGGAGCCTACCTGCACCCCCGGGTTACTCGCGGATGGCAGGGAAAGCGCAGCGCCTGGCTGCTGCTCCTCGGTTTCGCAGCCGTGTTGTTCGCGTATTTTGGTAACCATTTCTTCGGAGGGCTGCACTCCTATGCCTGACTCTGATGCTCCCCTCGACGCCCCCGATGGTGAGGTCACACCGGGCCCGTTCGTGAAGCAACCTTCCCCGGATCCGGGAACGCCGAGGCCGTTCCTGTCCACACCCCTGGGCAACATCGTTGTACTAGGGGTAACCATCATCATCTTGGTGGGCGTGTGGGCGGTTGGGACGTGGCGCGGAGGTAACAGCCAAGGCTCGGCAAGCGGGACGAACACGGGAGGCGAAGGAGGCTCGGTCACTGCGGTCGAAGGTATCGAAGGTGCCGAGGGCATCGGCGAATCAGCCGCGGCCCCCGAGATTGGTGAGCCCGCGCCAGTATTCACCGGGACCACCTTGACGGGAGAAGAGTTCGAGCTCGCCAACACGGAAGGCAAACCCGTGTGGCTGGTCTTCAACGCCACGTGGTGCTCAAACTGCCGGGCGGAAATTCCCGACATTGAAGAGGCATACAAAGCCTACGGCGACCGGATCGAGGTCGTCTCCGTTTACATCTCCGACACACCCGCAGCGGTGTCGGAATATTCGGAGACTCTCGGTTTGACGTATCCGGAGATCGTGGACGTGGGCAACCAAATCAGTGCCATGTACCGAGTGATGGGGATCCCCGCCCACTATTTCATTGACGCAGACGGCACCCTGGAAGCCATCCAGGTTGGTGTGCTCACGGAGGCTCAAATGGAGGAGCACATCCAGCAGTTGATCAACTAGCGGGCTGCCAGTCGTGCCAGGGCACTGTCCGGCTGTGAGACGAGAGCACCAGAGACACCCTGTTCTACGAGCCTCCCGTTGTCGATGACAAACACTGAGGAGTCCTCGGGAATCCGGTCCACCTGGTGGGAGATTTCCAGGACAGAAAGATTCGGGTACGCCTCGCGGATTCGTTGGCGCACCAGGAGTGAGGTGGCCTCGTCCAGTTGGCTGGTGGCCTCGTCCAAAATCAACAGTTCCGGATCCGTGAGGACTGCCCTGGCAATCGCCAGCCGCTGGATCTGCCCGCCCGACAGGTTTGAGCCGTCGGTGGAAATTTCTTGGTCCAGCTGCCCTGGGAGTTCCCGCGCCCACCCCTCCATGTCTACGGCCCAGAGGGCACGCCACAACTGTTCCTCGGACGCATTCGGCGCCGACAGCCGCAGGTTCTGCGCGACGGTTCCCTTCAGCAGATAAGGGCGCTGCACCACCAAAGCGATCCGCGAGCGAAGATCCGCAAGCGAAAGATCTTCGATGTTGATTCCACGGAAACGGATCTGCCCCTCGCTGGGGTCCCATCCGCGGGCGAGCAGAGAAGCCAGCGTGCTCTTCCCAGAGCCTGAAACTCCCGCCACAAACGCCCACTGACCCTCCCGAACGTCTGCGCTTATGTTCGTGAGGGCGTTGGCTCCGCGGGCCTCCTGCCTCGGGTACGCAAACGTCACATCGTCGACGCTGATCAGGGGCGCTTTGGGGTCAGTTGAGTTCGGGTCGGCAGCGCCCTGGTCCAGGACCAGCGGGGACGCGTCGATGGTCCTTCGTACCCGCTCGGCGGACTCCAAAGCGTCGTCCAACCCGTCTGCAAAATCATCCACCCCTCGCAGCGGCGCCCACAGCCCCATCCACACGAGCGCCGCCAACACAGCAT
>CAYFRT010000172.1:0-2025 GCA_964345585.1 uncultured Actinomyces sp.
GGCAAAGTCTCTGGGTGGGACCCCGCTTGGACCTGGATGTACGAGGGTAGGCCAAGCGTTATACTCACCGGGGCAGAAAAAGATTCCGAGACCGCTTGGAGCTGGAGTGCCACCGTTAACCAAGACGGTAGCTTCACCGAGATCCTTTACATCACATCCAATGGATCAGAGAACGACAACCCCTTGGAAAATAGCAAGGGCGTGATACTAGTAGGCATGGAACTGCGAGACGAAGATGGCTCGCTGTTCGATGAGTGGAACGGTGAGTTCGAATACGACCTAACCGGAAGCTGTGCGGACGTAATTGAAATTGGTTGGGAACCCAATCCGGCAAGAATAATCCCCCCGGCACGTTCAACTATCGTTCACCTGAATGGAAAGCTCGATATTGAAGGAGCGGAGGCCACCAACTACAAGGCCGTCTTAAGTATCTGGCCCCCCAGTCAGGACGGACCTGGCATTGGGAACTTCTATGTCGAGACGGAGGTCTCCGCTGACGGAAGTTTTTCGATCCCATTTGAGGCGCGAGAGGCTGGGGAATATGGCGGTTCAGTCAACATTCATTACGGCGGGACCGACACTGCCTCCATCGGCTATTTCGGCTTTGGCTGGCACGATCCAGACATGGATCAGATCGACGCTCTTATTGTGGAGAGAAGCGGGGCTGCCCCGCTCCCTGCTTCGGAGCGCCTAGCTGGGCCTAACAGGTACGACACCAACTATCAGGTGAACCTCCAAGACATGAAGGCTGGCAAACCACTGTTTGTGGCGTCCGGTCGGCAGTTCCCAGATGCCTTGACGATCGGGCCTGTTGTGTCACTCACGGACGGATCGTTGGTACTGGCTCCCGCGTCGAGGGTAGACGCGAAAATGATCAACTTGATCAAATCCCGTAAGCCATCCGAGGTTTATATCGTTGGCGGTCAGAGCGCTGTGTCCGACGCTGTGGCGAAGCAGATCGGCAATGCTGCGGGGAAGGGACCGAAGCGCATCGGCGGGTCTAATCGCTATGAGACATCTGCGGCCGTCCTCGCAGAATTCTTCAGTGATAGGTATCTGAACAATGCATACGTAGCCACGGGGGCGGACTACCCAGACGCACTGTCAGCCGCCGCGGTTGGCGGAGCATTGGGAAGACCGGTGTTGTTGGTTCCAGGAACGAAGCGCCAGGGCAAGCTACAGGATTCATCGGTCGCGTTGTTGAAAGCGAAGGGGGTTCAATCCGTAGCGATCGTCGGCGGAACCTCAGTAATCACGAATCAGGTTGCGAACAACATCAAGAACCAGGGTTTCTTCATAGATCGACAGGCGGGAGCAAATCGATACGCTACTAATCAAGCGCTCAACGCCGACCTGAACGGCTGGAAAGGCGGCGTGTCGTCGATCGACCGTATCTGGGTTGCAACGGGACGCAACTTCCCAGACGCACTGTCTGCGGCTGGACCCGCTGGCAAAGATCATCAGCGCTTAGTCCTCTCCAATGGGACTTGCATCCCCAAGCCGGTTGTCAGCACCTGGATTAAGGGGCCTGATAGCAACGTCGACACCGTGACGTTGGTTGGGGGTACGACAGTCCTCAAACCCAGTGTTGCGAAACTGACTGAGTGTAAGTGACCTGTTGATAAGACCTTTGTGGTGGCCGCGACCTCTAAGACTCGACGGTCGCCACAAAGGTCTTTTATTGTGCCCAATTTATTGACCATATGCTCTGGATTGCCTACGCGTTCGGCTCCGCCTTCTTCGCAGGGATCATGTCGATCCTTGCCAAGGTGGGAATACGGGATGTCGATTCCAACCTGGCAACTGCGTTGCGGACGATCGTGGTGGCGATTTGCGCGTGGGGTGTGGTCTTCATTGTCGGCTCTCAAGGGCAGATTGCCAGTATTGATGCCAAGAGTTGGCTGTTCTTAGTGCTGTCCGGCCTGGCCGTGGGTGGGTCTTGGCTCTGTTATTTTCGTGCCCTACAGATTGGCCCGGTAAGCAGCGTGGTCGCTGTCGATAAGTCAAGCACGGTGCTGACCATGG
>CAYFRT010000173.1:0-2017 GCA_964345585.1 uncultured Actinomyces sp.
TCCAACCGGCCTCACTGGCTGCCTCCGCTAGGGGCAACCCCACGTAGCCCTGTCCAACCACAGTGCAAGCACGTTCAGTCATCCCTAATCCCTAAAGTTGGTAACACTCGGATAGGTCAATATTGTAGACACTAACGCGTGGGTCCCCGCAGCCCTCAGTCAAGCCAGCTTGGCTTTGGCAGATGAACGTTAGCGGCGGTGCTAGGGAAGGCCTGCCCGCGAACTGAGCAAATCAGCGTTCGCGGTTGGGTTGCCTACCGCAGCGAATACAAGAAACCGGACTCGATGCCCAGCGACCGGTCTATTATTCCGGTTGCGACTGTCGGCGCAGTGATAATCGCTTCGAAGGGTGGAGCGGCCCTGTCTGTTCTCGTTGCTAAGCCAATGCTGTGCTTCGTAAATTCTCCTCTGGCATCTGCATCTGGCCTTGCCCGATCTTGGTTTCCAGCGATGGAATGCCAGCGAATGATCCTCTGGGTTATTGGCAGGACGGGGCGTTTGTGATTGGGGTTTGTGGCGTTGTGGGTGGGGGTTTGTAGGTGAGAGTCGATGCAGTCGGGATGGGCGATCGCGAGCCGAGCGAAGACGGATTCTCCAATCGATGGATGCCGGTTTGGCCTTTACCTGCTTGTGCTGGCTGAAGCGGCGTTCAATTTCGCTTTTAGCCTGTTCTTTTCTCATTCTCGGCCTCTTTGTCATCGATGACGTTCTCATTGACTGCTATGGGCGCAGCGCGGCATTTGGACGAGCAATTTGTGGTCTTTGAGTATCTGTGTGAAGAGGGCGGAGAGCTGGTTGCTGAAGACGCCTCCGTTGATAACTTTGACCAGCCGTTCTTTGTTAGGGCCGAGGGGGGACAGACCCGGACCAGATAACCCGGACAACACTGAACCCGATAACCCAGACGCGCCAGAGCACGGCAACCCTGGCATGAAACAGGTCGAGAAACCCGGCCGCGGACGAGAGGGGTTTGAGTGGGGCAGCTTCTTCGAGACCGCGATAGTAGTCAGCTTTCTCTTCGTCTTCGGCAGCCAGATTTTGGCGCGTCTAATTTCACACTGGGTCGGCCGCTTGACCGAAGACCACGTCGAGCTCTCTCCCGACTACCCGAAATTAGCCCGCAAGTATGAGCGTGAAAATTTGCTTGAGGTGAGTAAAGGGCGAAAGGGCAAGGACAAAGAAAAGTTCCCGTTCTTGCCACTCGCAGTACGCGAGAAGAACGACCCGCAGTTTTAGCTTGGTATCGACGACAATGCGAACAGAGATATGAGCTGCCGTCCCAGGTGAAGCATGGGTCTGGAAAGCTGATGTCTGGTCATGACTTTTCTCCCATTTACAACACGAATGTACGTGTTGACGGCATCCTCGTTGAAGGAAGCCAAGTCACCTTGACTACCTCCCGGAGCACTTACTTCGACTCACTCCTAACAAACCGCTCGATGGACTATCCCTGTGACGATGGTCGCTCAGTGCGGGACGTATATGAGCCGGGGCCCTTCCTCACACCGCTGTCGGAGTCGCGGCTCTCAAACCACCTTGGTTTCAATGGGTTCGTGGAGCTTTCAGATGGCAACATCGTGTTGGTTGTGCGGCGCAGCAATCTCTCCATTGGAAAGAACGCTCTGGGTTCAAGCGTGGCAGCTTCCATGAAGTCGAAATATGCCCTGGACGATGACCGCAATCTCACTCGCGGAGGCATTGCGAAGGCTATCCAGAAAGAGGTCGTCGACGAGCTCCGCATAGAGCTGGGAGAATCGACTGATTATTTAGGCGTCGATTCACGCGTTCTACCGTGAGATTGTTGAGGGCGGCAAACCTCAGTTCCTCTTCTACGCAAGGACAGAGGATGTCGACGAAAAGGCATTCCTCCGAAACTTCTCGAGTGCCAAGAGCACGAAGACTCGTCGACAGCGCGCCAAAGATACCGAAACGGACGGAGACACATTCGAGTTTGTCCACGTTGACTACCTCGCAAAATGCGTGGTCACCGCCGGCACGATCTCTCTTCCCAACGGCG
>CAYFRT010000174.1:0-1901 GCA_964345585.1 uncultured Actinomyces sp.
ACGCCGGAGATGTTGAACCCGTGCTTGGAGTACGCCTCCGCTGAAAGCACCTGGTAAAAGCTGTTGGTGGGTTTGTAGACGATCCGCTTTTGAGAAGACAGGATCTTCACCCGCTTCGCCAAAGCGGGGCTCATGCGGATCATGTCTGCGGCGACCTCGAACACGATGCTGGCTTGCTGGCGGTCAGCAGCGCACCCGTAAACCTCGGCGCGTTCCTCACCGTCCGCGCACGTCAACAACAGTGCGATGGCGGCGGCGAGTTCACTTTTGCCCTGCTTCTTGGGTATCTCCACGTAAGCGGTGGTGAACTGGCGGTAGCCATCGGCTTTGATGGTGCCGAACAGGTCGCGGATGATCTTCTCCTGCCATCCGATCAAATCGAAGCTCTTCCCCGCCCATCGGCCTTTCGTGTGTTTCAGAGCCTGGATGAACGCCACCGCGTAATCCGCGCGACGAGCGTCGTAGTGGGAGCCCTCAGCCATGAACCGGGTTGGCTGGTAGCGGGTTGCGCTGCGAGAGGTCATGCGTACTCACTCCTTGAGTTCGAAACAGCGTCTGTGGCGGCGGCTGACACAAACCGATATGCGACAGTCGGTCGCGTCCCTGGCTCGGCACCCAACGGCGGACCCACCGCCCGTCGAGCGCACCTTTTGCGGTCACGTAAGTCAGGGCGAGTCTTGAATCTTTGGCGTACAGTCGACTACATGCGAAAACTCATGCTCCTAACCGTTATTGCGATGCTTGGTGCTTCGTCCCTTGGTGCCTGCTCAGGCACTCCAGCATCGACCCCGGCTGAGGATGCCACCGTGAATGTGGTTCAATCTGCTGGACCACAGTCCGAGGCACAGGAGGAACCGGAGGGCCCCTCGGAAGCTGAGATCAAGGAGTACTTCGACAAACTAGCAACAGGTGACCCCAAAGTCGCAGCTGAGGCAGCCGCACTGGCAGCGCCCGATTCGAACGCGTTTGCCTACGCTACGTATCTGGCGGCCACATACCAGGCTGCTCGCGACGGAGGGTTTTCTTCTGAGAAAAGCACAGTCAACAAGATTGATGGTGGCTTCGAGATGTGCGCCGAGAGCCTAAACTCAGGAGACCCTTGCTCGGAGTACACGAACATCCAGCACGTTGGCGACAAGATCGCAGATTTTGACGCGGGTGGCGAGCCTCTGGCAGGGCGAATCTCGATGGGAAGCGGCGAAGCTCAGCCGTTAGGAGACATCGGAGAGGCGACTCTAATCGCGTCGTACAAGTCCATCAGCGGATATGTGGTTGCTGTGTTCGACGTGAAGTCGTCTTCGGAAGGGCTGTGGCTCTCGGCCACATACATGGCCCCAGATGGGCGCCAGTCACAATCGACCATGTACGACGGTCCGAACCAACTGGCAAACGGTGCGTTTGGGACGTTCTCCTTCATGTTCGAAGGAGCCGAATACGGTGGAAGCGTCATCCTTGAGCCCTTCTCGGAGTCCTCATACGACGTGGCCTCCACTACTTTTGCGCTCCAATAAAGGCATTGGATAAGAGCAACACCCCTGAGCCATTTGGCTGAGGGGCCTGGTTGCCTTAGCAGGTTTAGATGTTCGCGTTTTCCAGGATGAGGGCGATCATCACTGGGTTTTCCATGTGGCCTTTGAGGGCAACACTGCCGGTGAGCTTCCCATGGGTTTGGAACACCAGCCGTAGGGCTTCGTCGGGAACGAACACCACTTTGGTTTCCCCGTCTTCCAGGGTGGTTTCGAGGATGTCATCTCGGTTGTGGAAGGGCTCTGCGGCCCCGGCGTTTGTGCAGGCTTCGCGGATGTCTGCTTCCAGGCTGGGGGTGTAAAGGTTCTGCATGGTCGTTGTGAAGTGGCCTGGGTTTAGTTCCGCTTGTTATGCGGGGGCTAATTCCCTTTCTC
>CAYFRT010000175.1:0-1889 GCA_964345585.1 uncultured Actinomyces sp.
AGGGTTCTTTGCATGGTTGTTCGCGCGTTGTTCATTGGGACTGACATCGGGAAAAGGGCAGACTGGGCGTCGCGCTCTGCCTTGCGCCTGAAACTCGTCACTTCCACTCCAAACGGAGAGGCAATCTGTGCGGGCCGGACATTCCCATTGGAGGACGGGTCGACGGGCTCCATACGTGGTGTGGATATTGACGCCGCTTGCTATATCGCAGGGGTTTTAACGCGGGCGCTTGCGCTGGAGGGTTTTCACGTATCATTAATGAGTCTTTCTGTTTTTAGTAGGGCAGACGGATTTCTGGATGGCTGGAACCATTCAGGTGTGCTGGGTGGGCGCTTTTGTGCCCACCCAGGATCATTTTTTCCATTTCATGAGGGCCCCCTCCACGTTTGGCAGTCCGCGTCCAAGAGTTGAGGACCATGCAATCTCTCCCTTGTGCTGCAGATGGCCTACCACTACGGCGGGAGCAACTTTGTGCTTGAGTGCAAGCTCGGTGATGGTTTTGTTTGTTACCGGCCGATTCACGTTCCCGATCCCCCGTGGGAAAACCCAAGACTCGGCGAGCTTGTTCACGGCGGCTTCAGCACGTTCGTCGCCAACTACCCGTTCGCTGGCTGCTTCGTGGACTCGCGGCGCATCGTGCCAGTGTCCGCTGGCAACGTGCGCACATTCGTGAAGAAGCGCAAAAAATACTTTGTCAAGCCGTTTCCCCCTGCCGGACAGTGCGATTAGGGGACGCCCCGCGACGCCCATCGAGACAGCATCGATCCGGCCCCCTGGGAAGGGTCTGACGTACACAAGCGGTACGCCAACCTCGGCGAACAGTCCGGGCAGCTGTTCAAAGTCCTCGGGAGCTACCATGGTATGCGCGAGCGAGGCAGCGAGATCGACGAATCTCTCTTCATTGAAAGATGCGACGTTCGCGCCCTGACCTTGCCTTCGCGCCAGAGCAATCCAAGCTCTCTGGGCACGAGTAAACTCGACGGCATTGCTGGTTCGCTTGGCGGACGCTCCAAAAGTCGGGTCATCGCCGATGAGCTCGTGAACTTGCTTCGCCTGCAGTTCCGGGTCTTTTCGGTCGATTAGGCCCCGCCGAATAAGCTCTCGCGTGGGGACTAGTGACTCAAGCTGGGCCCTGGCGGCGATCTGTTGTTGTCTCTGAGCGTCGCCTCTTCGCCCGCGGGTGACGCTAAGGTCGTCCTTTGCTTGCGCCAGCAACCATTCTTCGGCGCTCTTGCCCGTCACCGTCTCAAGATCCACTGCCATCTGTGCGTCGATCGAACGTTTGCCTTGGCGCAGTTCGGACACCGCCTGTGCTGGCCAGCTGAGCACACGCGCTAAGTCAGCTTGTGCCCAACCGCGCGTCTCAAGCTCGCCTTGTAGCAGGTCCGAAACCATCATGATTCCATAGTAACATGCGTGACTTCACGACATGACGAATGTCTGAATGACACCAACCATCAAAGGTGTTCGAGTCAGCTATTGCAAAGGCTGGCCCAGGACCGCATTCTGCGATCCCTTCTTGGACCCAATCGGGGCCGTTCGATGTGGCGCAGTCGGTTACTCGCGGGAGCAAGTGCATGCTGGGACATCTTGTGGATCGCAGTTTGCGAGACTGGCAGGGTTTTCCGTCGGCAGATCACGGAGGTGGGTGATTGAGAGGGGTTCTCGAGCCGACCCGTCCGCACCGCAGGAACGTTGGTGCTGATGGCCCAGTAGCCTCTCGGTTATCTCCAAGTTCGTGGGACGGTTTTCGCCTAGCGGCGCCCTCCTTGGCGTCTCATCTGTCGTGTGAGTGCACCCATCCCCCTAACTGACAGTGTCTGGTTCCCTCGTCGCGATTTCGTTGGCGGTGATTCATGTTTTGTTTCGGGGGCGTCCCAAGGTGCAGG
>CAYFRT010000176.1:0-1842 GCA_964345585.1 uncultured Actinomyces sp.
CCCTTCAAGACCAGGCAATGGCAGAGCAGGTGACTGCACTAGGTGGAGACCCAGTTGAGTTCGCGCAGGGCCTTTCTGCCGCCGTCCCCTCGGTAACCGTCCTGGAAGGGGATGCAGATGGTTTCGGGCCGAACTTCTTCTTAGCGATCACAATGTCCTCACTACTGCTCTTTGGTTTGGTTATGTCAGGCTCCATCATCTCCACGGGGGTCATCGAAGAAAAATCATCAAGGGTTGTAGAAATTCTGCTTGCCACCATCCGCCCGACTCAGCTTTTCGCTGGAAAGGTTCTGGGGACCGGTCTTATAGGGCTACTGCAGCTGCTGATCTATAGCGGCGCAATCTTCGTGGCAGCAAAAATCTCGGGGCTGTTTGACGGTTTCGAAGTTTCGTGGGGAGCGTCGCTCTTTGGCATGTTTGGGTGGTTCATCTTGGGGTTCGCAGCGATAGGAACGCTGTGGGGCGCACTGTCGGCACTGGTGTCTCGTCAAGAGGACGTGGGGCCAGTTACCGCGCCCATGCTCCTTTTAACCATGATCCCCTTCTACGTCGGCATCTATTTGGCGCCCAACGCGCCTGACAGCAGCTGGACCACGAACTTGTCGATGGCACCATTCTTCGCTGCCTTCGTCATGCCTATACGCCAAGTGTTCGTCGATGTGCCGTTCTGGCAACTGGCGTTAGCGGTCGCGCTGAATGTGGCGGTGATCCCTGTCATCGTGTGGATCGCCGGAACCGTGTACAAGCGTTCGGTTCTGCATAGCGGGGCGCGAATGAAGCTGCGCGAGGTCTTCTCCAAAAAGGAGTGAGGGGCAAAGATTCTCCCCCGTGTACGGAGATAATCTGAGAGTTCCCTGGGCTACCGTTGAACGAGGATACGACGATTCCTTCGCCGTGCAGTCCCAGGAGAACCTTCCGCCATGTCGCAACAACAGCCTCATCCAAGTTGGCAACAGCCGAGCGCTCCGCAACCGGGGCAGCAGGAAAACCAGTCTGGGCCTTCGCCCCGCACAAGTGTTGCAACTACGGTCATTATTACCGTTGCCCTGACTGTTTCGGTGTTGGCGTTGGCGTATATCGTGTGGGCCCTCGTACTACGCGGAAACGATGATCAAGTTGAGGTGACGGAAACCCCGATTCCCCAAAGTTCGGTATCCCAAAGCGAGCAAACTGGAGGCGCTGTCGAGGAGCCGGAGTCTGAGCCCACGCAAGAGCCCGCGGACCGAACCGACGACGTTGGGCAAGAGGGTTGCACTCCCCCGGTCGCGGGCGCATACCCCTGTGCAGGGGGATCGATTCCGGAAGATGCGCGGCCTCTGACTGCCTTCTATTTGGAAGACAACGGCTCATGGGCGACGTTGCAAAGTCCAAGTGAGAACATACTGTGCGACGTCATCGGCAAAGACTGGTACGCGGGCGGATACCTCATCTGTACCGTGCACAGTTGGCCCTCCACCATCAACCCGGGCTACGAACAGGAAGGCGGATTCCCCGCGGTTTTCTTGGACGACGAGGGCCCCGCTGAAATCAGCGGCAAAGGTGATCCGATGTTGAGTCAATTGGTCGAGGAGTCCGAAGGCGACATCTTGCCCTACGGGACGGTTTGGTACTTCGAGGACTTCGTGTTTGCGTCCGAGGACAACGGGATCACCTTCTGGAACGTGAAGTCCGGTTATGGAGCACTGATAAACCGAGCAGGTATGGAGCCGTTCGGGCCGCGGTAAAGGTGGACTTTGGCACCTCCTGTGGGTGCTGCGGCCGGTCGAACGGGGCGCGATGTTCCGGGTCCGCCGGGCGGGTGCTGTACCAAGAACATTGAGCGACAATGCTGTTCACAGTCCA
>CAYFRT010000177.1:0-1806 GCA_964345585.1 uncultured Actinomyces sp.
TACTCGGTCGATCGTCAGTTCGCGCCTGCTAGCCTCGGCAACCTCAACCGGCACCTATGTCTGGATCCCAGACGGAGCCGAGTGTGCTCTGGAGCCTCAACCCAAACTTCTCCACGCTCTCGGGAAGGGCTCGGACTCGATCCGAGACCGGCACGTCTGGGAGCTCTCCCAGCGCGTCTGCAAACGCACCAGGCGCCTGGTCAACCAGTGAGGTGAATGTGCGAACCAGCTGTTCCCCGTCCATTCCCAACTCGGAGGCCATGCGCGCCATATTTCGCCCGTCAATGCCTCTTAGTCGGTACTCCTTGCCATAGCGCATCGCCATTTTCGCGCGGAAGTGTACAGAGTCCTCGTCCCAAATGCCGTGAGCCGAGATAAGGTCGTAGAGCGGCGCCAGCCGGACCTCGCCGCCTCTGAGAAGGAGCGAATAATTCTTGGCGTGACCATCGATTCCAGCGGTGACCAGGTTGAAGAGGAGCGCCTGGAGGATCCTCGCCCGGTCGACCCCGGGGTCTGAGGACCACTCCGTCAAGACAGCGCCCACGTCAGCGATTCCAGGCCCTCCGTCCGCCTGGTACTTCTTCCCCGGCTCGACCGAAAGCACCTGACACAAATCCTCCTGGTGGACGCGTAGGACAGTCGCGCCAGTTGAGACGCGATCGTATCTCTTGGTGACGAACGCTGGAATTCCCTCGAAGAACTCAATGCTGACGTCCGCAGTCGGCAGGCCCAAGAGGTGGGCTGCCCGCATCGTCACGAACTCCGTGGCCTGATCGCTGACACCGGGGGTGTCGATTCCCTGGATGCCAGGCTTGATGATGTGGGTGCTGGGAGCCCTCCCAGATGGTTCGAGCCACGCGTCCCCGACCCTTGCCAACGCGAATTTCGCCTGTTGCCCCGCTAGCGAGAATCGAGGTTGCTCCCCACCGATCCAATCCACGCCCGACTCCTTGATGCGACGGACTCTGCCCGCGATCTCCTGCTGCGACAGCTCCCTGTACTCACCGGCCGCTTCGGGCTTCACTCCGGCGGGGACGATTTGCACCGCTCCGGGCGCATCGATGCCAAGACGACTGAGAAGCGTGAAAGCATCGGTGCGGACATCCCCGAAACTCCGAGCCCACTGCCGCCGGACTTCGTCGCCTTCCGGGATCAGGTTCTCAATCCAGGGCTCCGTCGTCGCTGGCGCGTGCGCGGTGCGGTGCTTGGGCATGCTCAGCGACAGCGGGGTCGTCGACGGCGAGGACCGATAATCTGTGTCGTAGGCAAACTCAACGCCTCTTATCGACTTGGTCAGGTGGCCTGCCAACACGCCGTCGAGCCAAACATCCAGGGTTTCAGGCAAGGTCATCGTTCGCCCAAGATTTCTGCGAGGAGGCTCGCATTGTCTCCAGGTTCTTCCCAGAGCGACATCGAGTAGCCAAGGGCGCGGCAGACCTGGATCACCGCCTGCAGCGTGGGCATCAGGTCTCCGCGCTCGACACCGATTACCCATTTGCGAGACTTGCCCACTCTGTTCGCCAGATCGGCTTGGGTCAAGCCCCGGTCAAGCCTCCGGCTGCGCATGATCTCCGCAAACGCTTTTGCGGAGCTGACCGGAAGGTTCGCGCCCATGTCCCCCGTTCCGTCCTTCGAAGCCGCCACACCCATCTTTGAAGTCACCTAAACCTCCCTTTGACCCTGAAGGTAAGTATATGTCTCCCAAGCAGAAATGGGAACTATTATTCTCATTTGTGCTGGCGGGTCGCAAAGGTTGCTGCCGCGAATCGTGGAAGCCGTCCACTTCGAGGTTGCTAACTTTTCGGC
>CAYFRT010000178.1:0-1732 GCA_964345585.1 uncultured Actinomyces sp.
CCGTTTGTGGGAAGCCAAGGCACGGCGCGGCATTCCCCACTCAAAAAGGCACCCGTGTAGAGGCCAGGTTGACCCTTTCGCTTTCGGGGTGCAACAATTCAAAGACACCCGAAGGATTGGCGAGGGACACGTAAACCCTCCGCTCACCTGCGATAACGCTACGATCAGAAACCCGCAAGAAGGACACAATGACTGGGAATGCCGCCAAATGTGGAGCAATCAACGACGCGCATATTGAATCCATGCGAGATAGTGCGGACAACGATGACGCTGCGGTGCGCTCCCGTAATTCGGTAACCGAGGTCGGTGTCCAAAAAGCCGCGATCAGTCACGCCAAAGTGACCAGGACCGGCGCATCCATGTCTAATCGGCTCGACAGTTGGCCCGCAACCAGCCAGGGAAAAAGCGGACGTTGCTGGCTGTTTGCTTCTTTGAATATGCTGCGTCCGGGTGCCATGGAGAAAATGAACCTCAAGGAGTTTGAGTTTTCGCAAAACTACGCCATGTTTTGGGAGAAACTGGAGCGCGCAAACTACTTCTTGGAGTCCATGATTGAGCTAGCCGGTCAACCTTTGGACTCGCCCCTGATCAATTTCCTGGCCAGCGACGTTCTAAACGACGGAGGCCAATGGGACATGCTGGCTGCGGTCTACGAAAAATACGGCGCTATCCCTAAAGAGGCCATGCCTGAAACCTTCGATAGCTCCAATACTGAACAAATGAATCAGCGTCTGCGCACGCTACTTCGCACCGGCGCCCTGCGTCTGCGTGAAATGGTCGCAGCGGGAGATAGCGCAGAATCGGTCCAGGCCAAGAAAGAAGAACTGCTAGGCGGGGTTTACCGTATCCTGACAATCAGTCTGGGTGTGCCCCCGAAGACCTTTGATTGGCAGTGGCAGGACGCCGATGGGAAGTTCCACCGCGACGGTGAGATCACTCCGAAATCCTTC
Organism: uncultured Actinomyces sp.; assembly: GCA_964345585.1. GTDB lineage: Bacteria > Actinomycetota > Actinomycetes > Actinomycetales > Actinomycetaceae > Scrofimicrobium. The sequence goes on from CAYFRT010000178.1 coordinate 951, forward strand.
TACGACAAGTACGTCGGCATCGACTTGGACGACTACGTGTGCCTGGTCGACGACCCACGCCGTGAGCATCGCAAGGGTGCGACTCTCACCGTCGAGTACCTGGGCGACGTCATCGGCGGCCAACAGGTCCTGTACCTTAACGTCGACATTGAGACGATGAAGACGCTTGCCGCAGCGTCCATTGAAAAGGGAGATCCGGTCTGGTTCGGCTGCGACGTGGGTCAGATGGCGAGTCGCGAACGGGGCCTGTTGGTTCACAACCTCTACGACTATTCCGCCCTGCTAGGTGTCGATTTGTCGACCACGAAGGAAGATCGGGTCAACTCCGGTCAGTCCATGATGACGCACGCGATGCTGCTGGTCGGCGTCGACATGGTTGAGGGCAAGCCACGCCGTTGGCGCGTTGAAAACTCCTGGGGCACCGACATCGGTGACAAGGGTTTCTTCACCATGGATGACGATTGGTTCACCGAATACGTGTTCGAGGTCGTGGTGAAGAAATCTGACCTTCCCGATGAGCTACGAGCCGCACTGGACACCGAACCCTTGGTACTCCCCGCCTGGGATCCGATGGGCGCGTTGGCCTGAGGGGCTTCCAAGGGGCAGCTATCCGCTGATTTCCGAGGGGTCGAGGGCAGCGTCTGTGCAACGTCGAGACAACGCCGGCTCGCGACCACAATGCACCATGCCGACAAAGGTGAGCGCCAACAACGCGGCTAACAAGAGTGCTCCCCTGGCTCCTTGGGGCCAAGGCGTGCGGGCCAGTGGCCACGCGGCAAGGG
>CAYFRT010000179.1:0-1702 GCA_964345585.1 uncultured Actinomyces sp.
TTTGCGCCGTTCGCAAAATCACGATGCGTAAGTTGTCCCCTTTTTTCGGCGGACTATCCTCAAAGCTATGGACATTACGAAAATCATCCCTTCCCTTGACCTTGAAATAACCCTGAACGTTGTCGAAGCGGACAGCGAGGTGAAAGCGGGAGCCCTCGCAGTCCCAGTGGCCGAAGGTGGGTCGCTACCTACCGGCTTGGACCTGGATCTGCCCGCTTTGAAACGTGCCGGGTTCGAACCGAAAGTGGGACAGGCTCTTGCGGTTCCCACCGAAGGCGACACATTGCCGGTTCTGGTTGGGGTTGGAGAGAAAGAGACGATCACGGCAGCTAAGCTCCGTGATGCAGCCGCGGCGTTTGCCCGCGTCGCTGGCCGGGACGCGTCCCTCGCTATGCCTGTGAAGAAGGTGGATGGCGTGTGCGTTAAGTGCGCGGCTTCCGCAATCGTTGAGGGCATTGTGCTCGCCCGTTACGACTACGAGATGACCAGCCAAGCACACAACGACGTTCCCGTCACCACGATCACCCTGGTTGCTGACGGAGTGGATCCGGAGAAGGTGCGTGCAGGCGCTCAAAGCGGTTTTGTTGCCGCTAAGGCTGCCTCGTTGGCCCGCGACCTTGCGATCGCTCCGCCCGTGGTGCTCACCGCACCTGTGTTTGGTGAGGTAGCGAAGAAAGTCGGCGAGGCTTCCGGCTTGGATGTCCAAGTTCACGATAAGCAAGAGATCTTGGACATGGGCCTGGGTGGCCTAATCGGAGTGAACAGGGGTTCTTCTGAAGAACCTCGCCTCATCGTGTTGAACTACCGACCGGAAGGTGCTCCGAAGGGGCACTTGGCGATGGTGGGCAAGGGGATCGTGTATGACTCGGGTGGCATTAGTTTGAAGCCCTCGAACGCCTCCCACGCGCAAATGAAAACTGATATGACGGGTGCCGGTGATGTGCTGGCCGCGATGTCCGCCCTTTCCGCGCTGAGTGCCGAATCATCAGTGACGGGTTACCTGATGGTGACGGATAACATGCCTTCGGGTTCCGCGATGCAGCTCGGAGACGTACTCACAATGCGCAATGGGAAGACGGTAGAGGTCCTTAACACTGACGCCGAAGGGCGCCTGGTGCTGGCAGACGGACTCGCGTTGGCTTCTGAGTCGAACCCTGACGCGATCGTTGACGTTGCAACGCTCACAGGTCTGGCCGCCCGCACGTTCGGGGAGGATATTTCCGCTCTCTTGTCGAACTCCCCCAGCTTCGCGAAGCAGGTCGAGGCAGCCGGTGAGAAAACTGACGAACCCGTCTGGGAACTCCCCCTTCACGAACCATACAAAGAGCAGTTGAAGTCCGACCTGGCCGACCTGAAGAACATCGGCGGAGAGAATGCTGGAACCATCACGGCAGCTCTGTTCTTGGAAGAGTTTGTGGGAGAGGTTCCGTGGGCTCACCTCGACATTGCTGGCCCATCCTGGGCGTCGAAGACTTCCGGGTGGACGAATAAGGGGCCAACGGCGTGGGGCACCCGGCTCCTTCTGCAACTGGCTCTCGATTTCGAGGTTCCCGAGGACACAAAGTAGTCCCACTCACACCAAAACAACACCCAATAAGCAGTAGAAATAGGTAGCAGAACGCAACCGACCGAGGCTTCGTCCCAGCCGGATCAACTAGTCTGGCGGGGACATTGTTACTATTTGATGTTCATCCGCACAGTT
>CAYFRT010000180.1:0-1692 GCA_964345585.1 uncultured Actinomyces sp.
TGAAGTGGATCGGCGCTAACTCCATGCGTACCAGCCACTACCCGTACTCCGAGGAGTTCATGGATTACGCAGACCGCACCGGTCTTGTTGTGATCGATGAGACCCCGGCGGTGGGACTCAACATGGGTCTTGGTGGCGGAATCTTCGGAAGCCAGGGTTACGTGACGTACAGCCCGGAGACGATAAACGACAACACCCAGAAGGCGCACAAGCGGGAGATTGAGGATCTCATCGCTCGTGACAAGAACCGCCCCAGCGTTGTGATCTGGTCGATTGCGAACGAGCCTGAGTCGGACTCGGAAGCCTCAGAAGAATACTTCCGTCCGCTGTTCGCTGCAGCTCGTGAGGCCGACCCGACCAGGCCTGTCGGCTTCGTCAACGTGATGCTGGCGCCGTACGGCAAGTGCCGGGTGTCCCAGTTCGCTGACGTGCTCATGCTGAACCGCTACTACGGCTGGTACGTCTTCACGGGTGACCTGAAGGCGGCTGAAGCCGCGTGGCGTCATGAACTGGAAGGTTGGGCTAAGGACAACAAGCCGATCATCATCACCGAATACGGTGCTGACACGATGCCCGGCTTGCACCAGTTGGTGCCAGAACCTTGGAGCGAGGAATACCAGGTGGAGTACATGGAAATGAACTCCGATGTGTTCGACTCCATCCCCGCAGTGGTGGGGGAGCACGTGTGGAACTTTGCGGACTTCAAGACCACCTCAGGCATCATGCGTGTTGGTGGAAACAAGAAGGGTGCGTTTGACAGGGACCGCGAGCCGAAGGCAGCGGCACACTGGCTCCGCAAGCGCTGGAGCAGCATGTAGGACGTAGGACTGTCTCTCACCCGGCCCGATCACACGACCTCTAGTGTGACTTGCGCAGGACAGAGGGACAGAAGGATAGAAGCACAGGAAGCGGCCTGGCCGGTTACCCACGGGTGACTGGTTGGGCCGCTTCTGTGTTGCTGCCGGCGGCAGGATCCATCGTGAGGGAGCCCCATTCTCAGAGGGTGTGCCCCGCTCAGAGGTAGGCGCTGGGGTCCATCCGGCCGTCGAGGATCCGCAAGACGCTGAGCCCCGTCTCCGGCGCCCGGGAGGTGTGGAGGCGAGGAATGTTCCACTGCGCATCACGCAAATTCAAGTACAGGACCAGGTGTCCGCCGGCTCGGATGAACCGGCATCCCGGACCGCCTGGTGCGAAATAACTCCCGAGGTTCGGGTTCACCTGCACGGACTCGAGCACCTTGTTGATGGACTTGACCGCGTACTCGGCGTCGAGGTCAGATCCGCGAAGCCGGGCGACTTCCCAAATGGAGACAAGGTCTCGCTCAGCCGCGGGGGAGAAGTAGAGGTCGCTCATCGATTCATCCGCTCGAGGAAATCTTCAACACAGAACTCAACCACTGGCCCACTGGCATCGGCTTTGACGATTTCGTCTTTGAGTGCGTCAATGCTTGTTTCGTGTTTCATTAGCATCCGTAGGGCGACGCGGACGACGGCGCTGGTCGTTTCGTATCCGTCGTGCTCGATTTTCTGGTCGATGAACTCTGCGAGGTTATCGTCGATGCTGATCGAAGTTTTTCTTGACATGGGTCGAGGTTAGGGGGCCTCGCACGCCCTCGTCCCCTCGCTTGTTGGCGGTTGTGGACAGAGCTAAGCGCGCCACCACTGGGATCAGAGATCGCGGGAGCGGGGGCGC
>CAYFRT010000181.1:0-1583 GCA_964345585.1 uncultured Actinomyces sp.
GTCCCGGGGTGTCTGCCAGAAAATCTTGTGGGCGTATCACTGACGCGCCCTGCTTTCTTGCGGCTGACATTCCATCTTCATGCCAGCGGCTACCCACAGGTATGATCACCACTTCAGCGCCATCCTCGGCAAGATCTGCCGCTGCGTACAGTGCGTCCCCGCCATTATTTCCACTGCCGACGAGGACGAGTATCCGCGCGGCTTGGTACTCCGCGCAGACTTGGGCTAGGGCGTGGGCAGCCCTGCTCATCAGAGGCACCCCTGCCTCTAGAAGGGGCACTTCTGCTTGGCGAACCTGCTGGGCGGTATAGGTTTGAACTAAGTGTTTGGTCATGGGTTCACCCGCAGGTTCTCTGTAGCGCGCAGCTGCCACATTCGGTGGGCGAAGTCGCTTGCATAATCGTCAGGATCGCCCTCGAACTCGGGACGCTGTTGCCATGGACGGGGACCACTTGGCGACCGGTATTCGACCCCAAGCACATCGAAACGTTCCAAAAGTGCCGGTAACCGTGCCTCAAACTCGGCGAACGAACGTCCCGGGCCCGACCAGAGAACCTCGGCTAGCGCGGTTGCTCGCGGAAAAGCAGCGTAGTCGTGGGCGCGTGGCGAATCGAGAAATTCGCTCCACAGGTTCGCTTGACCACCCAAGACTTTCCCGGGTGTGGGATGTAGCCTGTGCCCGCGGGGCCGGGGGTCAAAGCGGTACACCTTCCCTAGAGTGATCGGCACACCGATTGGTCTAGGCTCACCGGCTTCGGCTGACTGTCGATAGTCGAAATAGCAGTAGTCGGTTGGACAAGAAACGACGTCCAGCCCTCTTGCTAAGCCGACCTCCGCCCCTCTCATCCCCCGCCAAGACAGGATGACAGCGTCCTCGTCCACCTCATCTTCCAGCACTTCATCCCAAGCCACGATTCGTTTGCCTTTTTTCCGCAGCAGCGCCGCGACTTTGTGGGTGTACCACGCTTGAATGCCGCGGTAGGTCGCGATTCCCGGTTGTTTCATACGCTTTTTAGTTGCCGCATCCGCCTTCCATCCTCGGATTGGGCATTCATCCCCACCAATAGAGAAGAAAGAGAAGGGAAACAACGAACTGACTTGATCAATCACCTGTTCAACGAAGAACACGGTTTGCTCATCAAGGTTGAGGACGTTGTCTGAAATACCGCACTGGGTCCTCACCTCAGTGGACACCCGCCGCGTGCCGAACTGTGGGTACGCAGCAATCGCAGCTTCCATGTGTCCAGGAAGGGACGGTCCACGGACCGTTTTGGATGGGTGCGGCTCGGAAGATGTCGGCGGGAAACAACTTCAAGAGCGTATTACAACCTCGGAATACGCCCTGGGGTGAGCCGCCGGTGATGCGAACCCGCTTGGGCCGAATGGACAGTGAATATTCTTCGTCTTCCATGTCGTCTGATTGCGTCAGTTCGATTGCTCCGCCCTGATGGTGGTGGTGGAACTCGTACCCGGTTCCGTCCGCAAGCATTGTGCGCAGCCAACGCTTTTCGTTAGCCAACTGCGGTTCCGCCACGAACGTGGTGTTTGGGGAAAGGGTAAAGGCGCCCTCACCCATTTCTGTT
>CAYFRT010000182.1:0-1548 GCA_964345585.1 uncultured Actinomyces sp.
GCAGATCAACCTCTGCCTGCGATTTGGAGTGGCGAGTCACAACTTCGAAATCGCTTGATACACGGGTTCATAACCAGCGAGGCACCAGGTGGAGCGCGACAACAATCGTTGGGTTTCCAATCCAAACTCCTGAAAGGAGACAGTATGAGTGTTCAGACGGTTCCGGTTTTGGCAGACCTTATTCCCGGGGAGCGTGTGAAAGATGCCGCACTGGTCCTTGGTGGCACGGCGTTCTTAGCAGTCGCTTCCCAGATCGTGGTGCCCCTGTGGTTCACTCCCGTCCCACTTTCGTTAGCGACCTTCGCGGTGCTGCTCATGGGCGCCACTTACGGGCCGGTCAAGGCAGGTTTGTCCACAGTGATCTTCATGCTGCTTGGGGTTTTGGGGCTGCCTGTTTTCGCGGGATTCGGATCCGGCTGGATGTCTGCCACATTTGGATATGTGCTCGGGTACATCGCAGCCGCTGTTGTGGTCGGGTTTTTTGCGCAACGGCAGGCAGGCAGTCGTTTCCTTGGGACGTTGTTCGTGACGCTCGCCGGGTCAGCAACGATCTACGCGATTGGAGTTCCGTGGCTAATGTTCTCTTTGAGAGTCAGTGTGGGAGAGGCCCTGGCGCTCGGAGCCGTGCCTTTCCTCCTCGGCGACGCGATTAAGGCCTTTGCCGTCAGTGCGTTGCTGTCTGGGTTTTGGAAGATCGTTGAACGGTTCAAACGCTAGCTCTGGAAGCCTCTACGCTTAGGGCATGACGCAAGTCCTTGTCGACCACCCGCTTCTAACACTATTTTTAGTTGTCGCGTTAGGCGCAGCTGTCGGCGCCATCCGTGTTGGCCCGGTTCGGTTGGGGGCGGCGGGAGCGTTATTCGTTGGCCTGCTTTTCTCGGCTTTCAATCCGGAGCTCGCTGAAGGCTACGCGCTCGTACAACAGATTGGCTTGGCGCTGTTCGTCTACACCGTCGGACTGGCGTCCGGAGCCACGTTTGTCGCAACCCTGAGAACCAACATGCCGCTAATTCTAGGCGGAGCAGGTGCGGCGGTTGTAGGGGGTGTCGTGGCCGCAGTCGGAGGGACTCTGCTGGGATTGCCCAAAGCTCTTTCCACGGGTTTGTTCACGGGCGCTCTCACCGCTGCCCCCGCTTTGGAAGCTGCGTCGCGACTTACAGGAAGCGGCGATGCGGCGGTAGGGTATTCGGCTGGCTATCCCCTCGGCGTCTTAGTGGGGATCATCGCTGTCAGTTTCATTGCGACGGCGCATTGGCGAGGACCCAAGGACACCGAGGCTTTGGCTGGTCGGGGACTGCATGCGTTGACGGTGCGGGTTGAAGAACCAATCATGCCCATGGACATTGAAGAATGGCGAGAGCAAAGGGTTCGCTTCTCCCTCGTACACAGGGAGGGGCGGACGCGTGTGCTAGCCCCGGGTGAAGAGTTACGTGCGGACGACTTGGTTGTCGTGGTGGGGGAGCCAGGGGGTCCCGAGGACGTAGCCGAACAGATCGGGCAGGTAGTCCCAGAGCACCTTGCGGACGACCGGACAAGCGTTGACTTTGA
>CAYFRT010000183.1:0-1508 GCA_964345585.1 uncultured Actinomyces sp.
GTGTCGCGGCCCCCGAAGGGTTCGGCGACACGTCAAACTGGACGCCCTGAAGCGGATCACCGGTGTCTTTGTCAAGTTTCTGAACAATCAGCTTCCCACAAGTCGAGGGCGGATCGTACTGGTAAGGGCTTCCCCAAGCCTGCAAATTGCGTTCGTTCCCTGTGGTCGAGCGGACAAAGGCCAGCCCTCCCAGCGTTGGGGGACAGCCTGCCTCTCCCACCCAGCTAGCGGGAAGAGGAACATCGATACTGACGATGTATTCCGACGATACACTTGCCGTGCCAGCAGACTCACACCCCGCCGTGCCGGGCGTACCGTTGTTCGAGGTGGGGAACCCTGACCCGTTGGCTCCGTACGTGCACATGTAAATGCTCGCGTCGGGCAGGATGATCATTACTCTGCCGCCGTCTTTACGATCAGGTGCAGGTACCCCGTTGTTCCATCCGGTGCCGTTCAGGCCGCCAGCATTAGGGAACTCAATGCCGAAGGCCTGCTGTCCCCCGAACTTGCCACCTGCGTCCCAAGACGACTTCAAGCGCCACTGCCCATCTACTTGGTACGCAGAAACCGTGAAATCGTAAAAGCGTGCGCCTTTCGGAGCGCTACTGTTGGGCTTGAGTGCCCAGTCGATTGGGGGAGAACTCTCCTTTTCGTTGTCATACATGCCTGTTTCGAGGTCTTGTGCCGACGGTTCCAGCGCGAGGGCTTGCGGAGCAACGGGTGACTCCTCAGCTAAAGGCTCAACCACTTCTTCGGCAACATCGCCGTCATCGACGGCCTCCACTTGCTCGGGCGCTAGCGCACTCTCCTCAGAGTCACTACCCGGTTCAGGCACTTCTTCGCCAGCAGAATCTGCTGACTCAGTAGCATCAAACGTGGTGACAACTACATCGTCGCCACCCACGGACGCCTCTTCCGCGAAAACTGGACCGCCACCAGCAAAAATCAACGAAACAGCGGCATAGGTCGCAATCAGCGCTCTTATACCACGAGAGTCGAACCATCGCTGCCTAGGCTTAACACCGCCCCGCGCATGCGCCGGTACAGGCATTCGCCGGGCAGACCCCTTATCCTGATCGAACATCTACTCTCCTGCTCTAACCTATCCAACTACCGTCGGTCTTGGACGCGCTTTTTCGCACCGCTGTCGAAACATGCCCAGCCAAAGCATTGTGGACACTAACCAATCAACCACAGTAGTACTTTGGCCCGTAGCCAGACGTGTGTTTCAAGGTTTTGAACCGCAATCTGTGTGTCGACTTGCGCGGAGCTAATCTCCGAAACCACTCATGACCTTGGAGTTCTCAGCCCGTGGCACGGCTTCGGGAAGTGCTGTCGGTTAACGCATCGTTATCGAATCGTAATCTTGAGGCCGATCCCATCCCACGGGCGGTGGCAGAGGTCATTCTGGATGACGGAATCCATCGGTGCTACTTCTTCGAGGAAATAACATTATCGAGAAGCAAGGCTCCGCCACGTCAGGAGGTGTGGGTTGAGTGTGGGTTGAG